>DASSWT010000331.1:0-8609 GCA_035704555.1 Saccharospirillum sp.
AGGCTGCCGATAACCGAGGTCTTCAACAGATTGGTCTGGTCGCCCTCGTGGGTCACGCTGGTGACCATGTATTCCTGATTAAACGCCGAGCGGTAATGCTGGTTCATGGTGAATTTGAAACCTGGCGTTAAAAACGGCACGGTGCTGTCACCATGAAACGCCTGCTTCTGGCACAACAGCTCTTCAACCCGGAAGGCAATTAACCGTTCACCCTCTTCCGGCGTACTATAGTGCTCACCGTAGAGAAAACTCTCACCCCGACCATCCGGGTCCACGTCGGCGCGTACGGCCATTTCCAGTGATGGCCGCTCGGGGTTGTGGTCTTTTAATACAATGCGATTGGGCAGTTGTTTCTGCCGGCAGGTGAAATTGATGATGATTTCGTCGAGATGCCCCTGTTCCATACCCGTTTTGGGTGAATAGACGAGGTCAGCGCCCTGCTGGAAGGGTTCATGACTGAAGCTGCTGTCCGACAGGACCAGCTTGTCGCCGTCGGCATCATGATAGAAGTAGTAATAAACGCCTTCACGCTCAAGCCAGCGAGAAACGAAATTGAAATGGCTCTCGCCATACTGGCAGACGTACTCGACCGGGTTATAAGTGCCTTCAAGCGCAGACAGATCATAGTCGAGTGAATCCATACCGCCATCGACCAGTGCACCCTCTATGATTTCCGGTACGGTTTTCTCCAGAAATACCTGATTGTGCTGGGTCTGCATCAACCACCAGATCTTGGGTACCAGCTTGGCGCGGTAAAAGTAGTGCTCGTTATAGGCGTGCAGTTGGTCGAATTCAGCCAGAATGCCGTTATAGGCGACGTCATCCCCGGTATCACGATGAATGGTAAACACCGCCTGGGATCGCAGTATCGCGGCCATATCGAGATCCGGGTTACCGGATACCAGCATAATCTCGAATTCGTAAGGCGTGGAAATAGCTTCGAGGCCCTTGAAGCGCATGACAGCAAAGGTGGTTTCACTAACGCCAGAGGCATGGGAGATAAAGGTGAAGCGCTGAGTGGTGGCGTCTTGAAAGTAGTCCATTGAGGTGCTCCGTGCTATCTCAGCAGCAGCCGGCAATGGACCGGTTTCCGCTGTACTTGTCCTTACCGGGGTCCTCAGATGATGGTCTGCGCCCCACTCACTACCGGGTTTTCATACTACTCTCGTCTGAACATAGATCAAGTCTCTGTGGCTTTAAGACTGAGTACAGGTCCGCACCCCTCTTGCCAAAAAGAAACCTAATCAATTGATTTTCTAGCTTTTTCATCGATAGCACACGTTAACCGGGTCTTCGTAAAGGCCAGCTCCATAAGTCTATTTACAGCCTTGTTTCTCCACCTGGCTTCCCTGCCCGTATAATGAGCATTTATTGTGTTCAGTATTGACTGAACAAACTGAACATATCAAACTAGCCCTACTAACCAGGAGCTGCCATGAACGATCCAATTGAAAACTTCATCGAACTGATGGGGCTGATCTACCAGGGTGATGGCGCGCCGCGCATTGCCGGCCGCATTTTCGGGCTGCTGCTGGTGGAAGATGAACCTCACGCCCTGCAAGACATCGCCGAACGCCTGCAGATCAGCAAGGCCAGTGCCAGTACCAATGCCCGCTTGCTGGCCGAAAAAGGCGTTATCCGGCTGACCACCAAGCCCGGCGTTCGTCAGGATTTTTACGAACTGGTGCCGGATGTGTACCGCCAGATGGCGCTCAAGGCCAGCGCACGTATGAAGCAGGTCTCCGACCAGATATCCGGGGCTCACGATGTCATTCCCGATGGGCAAAGCGTTGCGCGTGAGCGCATCGCCAACCTGGCCGAGTGTTACCGGATGGCTTCGGAAACCGCCCTCGCCTGGGCCGACAAGTTGCCACCCTCAAAATAAATGATTAGCTGATACGCCCACATTTACCGATTCACTGATTCACCGGAACCAACCATGACTTCAGATACGTCTTCAAATGCCAAGCCCGACTGGGCGATGAGCAAACGCGAATTAATGAATGCCGAACGCGTACGCCAGGGGCTGCCTCCAATAAAACGTCGTCGCTGGCCCTGGGTGTTGGCGCTGATCGTTATCGCCGCCCTGGTGGTGTTTGCCTTGCAGCCGGGCCAGGCGCCCGTCGAAGCCACCCCGGCTGAACCGGAAGCTGCTGAACCGGTATTGCAGATCAGTGCAACCGAGACAACGACGGTGGAACGTCAGCGACTGGAACAGCGACTGCGGGTGACCGGCACCCTGAGCCCGGTTGAACGGGCTCTGCTGTCATCTCAGGTTAATGCTCCGGTTACGCGAATTGCGGTCCGGCCCGGCGATGCGGTCGAACAGGGGGATGTGCTGGTTGAGATGGACGCTACCGATCTGACCAACCAACTGAACCAGCTCACCAACACAGCAAGGGCGACACAGGCTCAGCTGGCGCTGGCTCAAAGCAGCCTGGACCGGGGTGTTCGGTTGGCCGAACAGGGTCTGAGCCCGGCTTCATCGATTGAAGAATTACGCGCCAATGTCGAAGCCCAGAGTGCCAGTCTGGCCACTCAGGAATGGCAGATTCGCGCCGCCGAACGCGCGGTAGCCAACGCAGTGGTACGGGCGCCGTTCAGCGGCCAGGTGTCGTCGCGCTCGGTTGAGCCCGGGCAGTATGTCTCCGTCGGCACACCGCTGGTAACGCTGGTCGATTTAACCGCCCTTGAAATGCAGGCCAACCTGCCAGTCAATGCCGCCACGCTGGTCGAACCCGGCCAGCCAGTGACCATCGAAGTCGACAGTGCCGAGCCGTTCAGTCTGCAGGGCACCGTCGACCGCATTAACCCGGTCGCACTGGATGCGACCCGGACTTTGCCGGTTTATATCCGGGTCACCGAGCCAGACGCCCGTCTGCGTGGCGGCATGTTTGCGACCGGGTACATTGTGATCGAGGCACGCGACAACGCCCTGGCCGTTCCTTCTGAGGCGGTACGCTCCGATTCCGAGGGCGACTTTGTGCTCCTTCTGGACAACGACCAACTGGTGCGCCAGCCGGTCAGGGTTGCCGGCGAATGGGAATCCGGCACCCGTGTCGAAATCACGAGCGGACTCTCCGCCGGTGACACTCTGATATCGGCCCCCTTGCCTGAACTGAAAGCCGGTGATCGCATTGCAGTCACGGGAGACAATTGATGTTTCTGACCCGAATCAGTGTCAACCAGCCAGTGTTTGCCACCATGATAATGGTGGCCATCCTGGTCTTTGGTTTTTACTCCTATCAGCGCCTGCCCATCGAGCAGATTCCGGACATCGACCTTCCGGTCGTTGCCGTGGTCGTCAGTTACCCGGGTGCCTCACCCGAAGCCGTTGAGCAGGATGTGATCGAGCCGATCGAAGAGGCGGTTAATACCATCAGCGGCATCGATTCAATTCAGTCCACCGCCCGCTCCGGTCAGGCGCTGGTGATTATTCTGTTTGATATGGAAGTCGCGTCCAGCACCGCCGCCCAGGAAGTGCGGGATCGCCTGGCTACGGTTCAGGGCACCTTTCCCAGCAACGCCGACGACCCGCAGATATTGCGCTTTGATCCGGGTGAACTGCCGATCATGTCACTGGCCGTCAGCTCAGACACCCTGACTGCGGGCGAACTGACCAGCCTGACCGAAGACATCATCGTGCAGCAGCTGTCGATCATTCAGGGCGTTGGCCGGGCGACGGTGGTCGGTGGTATCGACCGGCAAATCAGTATTCTGATCGATCCGAACAAGCTGACGGCCTTTAACATCGGCATTGGTGAAGTCACTGCGGCCTTGTCGCAGGACAATCAGAACCTGCCGGCCGGTTCGCTGGAGTACGATCAGGAGGTGCAGGCCATTCAGGTGGAAGGCCGCATCGAGCGCATGGATGATTTTCTCGACATCATTGTCGCCCGTCGCGGTGGCCAGTCGATTCGCCTGGGCGACGTTGCCCGGGTAGAAAAAGGCCAGGCCGATCTGCAAAGCATGGCGCTGCTCAACGGCGAACAGGCACTGGCGATTGATATTGTGAAAACTCAGGGCGCCAACACCGTTGGTGTGGCAGAAGACATTCGCGCGACCGTCAGCCGTCTGGAAGCAGAGCTGGGCAATGAAGACATTCGCCTGGAGGTCGTACGCGATAACGCCAAACCGGTTGAACAATCTTTTCATGCCGTACAGAACATGCTGATTGAGGGTGCGGCGCTGGCGGTGCTGATCGTCTTCCTGTTTTTGAACTCCTGGCGTTCCACCATCATTACCGGTCTGACGCTGCCAATTTCCATCATCGGCACCATGATCGCCCTGCACTTTCTGGGTTTCACGCTGAACATGATGACACTGATGGCGCTGTCGCTGGCCGTGGGTCTGTTGATCGACGATGCCATTGTGGTGCGTGAAAACATCATGCGTCATTTGCACATGAACAAGGGCCACCGACAGGCAGCACTGGATGGCACCAACGAAATTGGCCTAGCGGTGCTGGCCACCACGCTGTCGATCATTGCCGTGTTTCTGCCCGTTGCTTTTATGGACGGCATTCTAGGGCGCTTCTTTCTGCAGTTCGGCGTCACCGTCTCGGTGGCCGTGCTGATCTCCATGTTCGTGGCTTTTACGCTCGACCCAATGTTATCGAGTGTCTGGTATGACCCTTCGGCCGAACCCAATGCCAAACGCGGGCCGATTGGCAAAGCCGTGGCTGTTTTTGATCGTTTCTTTATGAAACTTCAAGACGGTTACCGGGTCGTGTTGCGCTGGAGTCTGCGACACCGCAAGTCAACGCTGGCATTGGCGCTGGCTGCCTTTATCGGCAGCTTCGCCATCTTCCCGCTGGTAGGCGTTGAATTTGTACCGGCCGTTGATAACAGCGAATTACAGGTCGACCTGGAAACCCCGGATGGGTCGAGCCTTGCGTACACCGCGACCAAGGCTCGCCAGGTCAGTACGCTGCTGCAAGGCATGCCTGAAGTGGCTGGCACCTACACGACCGTAAACGCCGGAACCAATGCCCAGGGCAACAACGTGGCGACGGTACTGGTCTCGCTGGTGCCACCCGCTGAACGAACCCGGACACCCCAGGAACTGACCAACCCGATACGCGACACCCTGGCGAGTATTCCTGGCATTCAGGTCAATGTCGGTGCTGCCAACGGCTTTGGTGGTGTCGCCGCGCCGGTTCAGGTGAACCTCTACGGGGACGACTTCGATGTATTGAGCCGACTGTCTAATCAGTTGAGCGGCGCCATGGCCCAGATCGATGGCCTGACCGACATTGAGTCGAGTCTGACCGCATCGCAACCGGTGTTGGGGGTGCGCATTAATCGCGAGGCCGCCAGTGATCTTGGCGTCAGCCTGCAGCAAATTGGTGCGACGTTGAGACCCATGCTCGGTGGCGAGGAAGTCGGCGACTGGACCGACCCGCTCGGCAACAGCTTTGGCCTGGTGGTACGCCTGCCCGAGACCGAACGTAATGATCGCGAGGCGCTGGCCAGCCTGCCGATTTCGCAAAGTGGCGCGACTGGCAGCCAGTCGATCGTGCGGTTGGATCAGGTCGCCGACATCGTTGAATCGACCGGCCCGTCGGAAATCAACCGGCTCGATCTGTCGCGCCAGGTAACCCTGTCGGCCAATATTTCCGGCGTTGCCCTGGGTGATGTTACACCGCAAATCCAGCAGGCGATCGACAGCCTTTCACTGCCAACCGGTTACCGCGCCGGCATGGGCGGCGATGCCGAGCAACTGGCCGAAACGGCCGCTGCCGCGGGCTCAGCCTTGTTGCTAGCTATCGTGTTCATCTATCTGGTGTTGGCGTCCCAGTTTGGCAGTTTCCTGCAGCCGATTGCGATTATGGCCGCCCTGCCACTGGCCCTGGTCGGTGTACTGCTGGGTCTGCTGGTGGGCGGCAGCACGCTGAACATGTATTCAATGATCGGCTTCATCATGCTCATGGGTCTGGTGGTCAAAAACGCCATTCTGCTGGTCGATAACGCGAATCAGGGTCGCCGCGAAGGCCTGAACCTTTACGACGCGCTGGTACAGGCAGGCACCACCCGGTTTCGCCCCATCATCATGACCACCCTGGCGATGATTTTCGGCATGATGCCACTGGCCCTCAGCCTGCACGAAGGCAGTGGCCAGAATGCGCCCATGGCTCACGCCGTTATTGGTGGCTTGCTCAGTTCTACACTGCTGACATTGGTGGTCGTTCCGGTAGTGGTCACCTATATGGATCGTCTCGGTTCTTTGAGCAAGCGCATACTGCCCAAAGCCCCGGTTGAACACGAAACGGTCTGACACCTTAACCCCGTTGCCCGTATGCGTTGACTGAACCGACGCACCCGGGCAACGGGTCTGTTTTCTGATCCAGATCAGCCGCCAGTCTGGACCCTCCTCTCAGACAGCCCTGCATCAACTGCCTGCATGAAATACTTTTTTTAATTCATAGGCTGAAATTTGATCGTTTGTGACCAGACGGTCAAGTTCTTATCATGCATGGCAATTGAAGAGGGCACCAGTCATCAGGTCTCCCCTCCTACAAACACTGGCTTAAAGCCGAGGAGCATGAGATGAGCAACCAGACTACTGAAATCGTCATCGTTACCGACCGTTTTGGCAATGTTGATATTGCCTATTACGAGCGCGAAGCCATGAGATTGCGCAACGAGTACCTGCGCGACCAGGCTGGCGACTTATTCAAATCGCTGCGTCGTAGCATTCAGAACCTCTTTGGTTCCAGTGCCACACCGAGCAACGCCTAAACCAGCTTCATGACGGCGTGGTGACCTGACAAACACCACGGCGGAGCAAGACCTCCTCTTTGTCGTTGTTGTTGTGTAGTTATTGTTTTGCACGGGCCGAGTGATCGCCCCGTGCTTTTTTTTGCCTGCCATATCCGCGATAGCTATGAACCGGCCTCGGCCAAGCTCGCCTGGGAGCGAACCATGGCGCTGATCACCGAGGTGTCAAGCTAGCGACCTACACAGATAATTGTGTTACTGGTCACTGGACAGCCAGGCATAGCCAAAGGCCGGTAACCCCATTGGCCCGATGATCTTCTGGTTCGAGGCCAGATCGATCATCGGCCGGTCGATTTCGACCTCAACCGGCGATTCGGAAAGATTGTGAATGATGACCAGTCGCTGCCCGCCAGCCTCACGCTCGAGGCTATACACCGCCGGGTTTGGGTCGGCCAGAAAGCGCGCGCTGTGATGAAAGCAGGCGGCGAATCGGCGTCGCCATTGAATCAACTGCTGCACCCCTTCAAACAGCTGGTACTCAACTGACTTCGGCTGGTTCAGTGCCGCCTCCACCTTGGCCCAGTTCATATCGCCCCGGTTCATAAAGCGAGCATCCTTGAAGCCGGTGCGTGCGCTGTTTTCACGATAAAAAGCCACGTCGTTGGTCATACCGACCTCATCGCCGTAATACAGAATCGGCGAGCCTTCGGTGGCAAACAGCATTGCATTCAACAACAGGGCTTTCGCCGGGTCTTCTTTCACCAGATAGAAGAGCCGGCCGGCCAGACCTTCACCCTCCCGAAAGGTACATTCCGGGTCGTGCAGGTAATAGCGGTTCATTTTCTCGCGTACCTCGGGCGAGACAAACTCCAGCGTCAGTTCATCGTGGCAGCGCAGAAACGACATCCAGCAGGACTTTTCCGGAATGGCGGGGGTGACCGAGGGCGACAGTGCGTCTTCAATGTAGCGCCGGTTGCCCTCTGCCAGAGCCATATAAAACTGCGGCATCAGTGGAAAGTGATAGGCTGCCTGACACTCATCATCGTTACCGAAATAGCCGACCACATCCTTCGGCGTCATGTTGGCTTCGGCGATCAGCAGCGTGCCCGGTTCGCAATAATCGAGCGCGGCGCGAATCAGTTTCAACAACGTATGAGTGGTGGGTAAGTCTTCACACTTAGTGCCTTCTTCTTTCCAGATAAAGGGGATGGCGTCCATGCGCAAACCGTCGACACCTTGAATTTTCCAGTACAGGAAATTCTCCATCATGGCGATCAGCACATCGGGATTGCGGTAGTTCAAATCCGGCTGGAACGAATAAAAGCGATGAAAATAATAATCATCGGTCGCCTCGTTATACGACCAGTTGGAATCAACCATGCCTTTAAAGATCAGCCGCGCACCCTGGTAGCGTTCACGATCCGGGTTCCAGATATAATAGTCCCGGTAGGGCGAATTACGGTCGGCACTGGCATCCCGAAACCAGGGGTGCTGATCGGAACTGTGGTTCACGGCCATGTCGAATAAAAGTCGAATACCACGCTGGTGCGCTGCCTGAATAAAATCAGTAAAGGCAGCGTTGCCACCCAGTTCCGACCGAATGGTTTTAAAGTCGCGAATATCAAACCCCTGGTCGCGCATCGGCGAATCCAGAATGGGCAACAACCAGAGGGTATTCACGCCCAGCGTCGCCAGATAGTCGAGCCGCTCGGTCAGGCCGGTAAAGTCACCGGCAAAGGCGTCGACATAAAGCGAATAGACGATGGCGTTGCGATACCAGTCCGGATCAGGCGTTATGGGTTGCTGCGCCAGCGTTTGGCGACTGGTTTCCAGCAGGTTTTCCAACTGCGCAAGCGCTTCAGGGTGATCAGCACCATAAACGTGATGCCA
>DASSWT010000004.1:0-3359 GCA_035704555.1 Saccharospirillum sp.
CGAACTGACGTCGGATCGCAAGGCGATCCCGATGTCGGAAGTGGAACCGGCCGAAGCCCTGTTCAAACGGTTCGATTCGGCTGCCATGTCGCTTGGTGCCCTGTCGCCGGAAGCGCATGAAGCGTTGGCCATTGCCATGAACGAGCTGGGCGGGCGCAGCAACTCAGGTGAAGGGGGTGAAGATCCCAAGCGCTATGGCACCAATCGCCGTTCCAAGATCAAGCAGGTCGCTTCAGGTCGGTTTGGGGTAACCCCCGCCTACTTGATGAGCGCCGACGTACTTCAGATCAAGGTCGCCCAAGGCGCCAAGCCTGGCGAGGGCGGTCAGCTACCGGGTGGCAAGGTCAACAAGCTGATCGCCGAGCTGCGCTTTTCAGTGCCTGGTGTGACGCTGATTTCGCCACCGCCGCACCACGACATCTATTCTATTGAAGATCTGGCGCAGTTGATTTTCGACCTCAAGGAAATCAATCCGGATGCCCTGGTCTCCGTAAAACTGGTGTCGGAACCCGGTGTCGGCACCATTGCCGCCGGGGTTGCCAAGGCCTATGCCGACCTGATCACCATCTCCGGCTACGATGGCGGCACCGCGGCCAGCCCGTTAACCTCGATCAAGCATGCTGGCTCCCCCTGGGAACTGGGGCTTGCCGAAGTGCAGCAGACGCTGCGCGGCAATGACCTGCGCGGCAGGATTCGCCTGCAGACAGACGGCGGCCTGAAAACCGGCCTGGACGTGATCAAAGCCGCCATGCTCGGTGCCGAAAGCTATGGCTTCGGTACCGCGCCCATGGTGGCACTGGGCTGCAAATACCTGCGCATCTGCCACCTGAACAACTGTGCCACCGGCGTAGCGACTCAGGACGATCATCTGCGCGACCAGCACTTCCGCGGCACGGTCGAAATGGTGAAAAACTACTTCCGTTTTGTGGCTGAAGAAGTGCGTGAACACCTGGCCATGCTCGGCTACCGCAGCCTGGGCGAGGTCATTGGTCGCACTGATTTGATTACTGTTAAGAAGGGCCAGACAGACAAACAAAACTGCCTGGACCTGTCGAACATCCTGTTCAGCGATCAGGTCCCGGCCGACAAGCCGCAGCAGTGCGAAATTGAGCGCAACGTGCCGTTCGACAAGGGCACCAAGCAGCGCGAGATTTTCGACGCCATTCTGCCGGCCATCGAAAACAAGACCGGCGGTGATTTCGCCTTCAGCATCAGCAACTGCGACCGCTCCATCGGCGCACGAGCCTCGGGCGAGATTGCCAAACGCTATGGCAATCAGGGCATGAGCGACCGACCCATCACCTTGAATCTTTCCGGTATTGCCGGTCAGAGTTTTGGTGTGTGGAACGCGGGCGGTCTGAACCTGGTGCTTGACGGCGATGCCAACGACTACGTCGGCAAAGGCATGACGGGCGGTAAAATCGTTATCCGGCCGCCTAAGGGTAGCGCCTTTGAAACGCAGAAAACCTCGATCATGGGCAACACCTGCCTATATGGCGCTACTGGCGGTACCCTGTTCGCGGCCGGTTCAGCCGGTGAGCGCTTTGCGGTGCGCAACTCCGGTTGCGTGGCCGTGATTGAAGGCGCCGGTGACCACTGTTGTGAGTACATGACCGGCGGTATGGTCGCGGTGCTGGGGCACGTGGGTGGTAACTTCGGTGCCGGTATGACCGGCGGTTTTGCCTACGTACTGGACCTGGAAAATACCTTCCCGGACAAGTACAACCGCGAACTGGTGGACATTCACCGGATCGGTACCGAAAGCATGGAAACCTATCGCGATCACCTCTTTGGTGTGATCGGTCGCTTCGTAGACGACACCAAGAGCGCCTGGGGCGCCGAGCTGCTGGATAATTACGACGATTACGTCAGCCGTTTCTGGCTGGTGAAGCCGAAGGCCGCCAGCTTGTCCGATTTGTTGTCCAGCACCCGGGCCCGCCCTGAGTAATCCGACGGAGAATGGTTATGACACAGCGTTTGAACAACGATTTTCAGTTTGTCGATGTCGGCCGTCGCGAGCCTGCCAAGAAAGACATCCACACCCGCAAACACGAGTTTGTGGAAATTTACGAGCCTTTCGGGCAGAAGCAGGCGGCCGAGCAATCGCACCGCTGCCTTGAATGCGGCAACCCCTACTGCGAATGGAAGTGTCCGGTGCACAACTTCATTCCAAACTGGCTGAAACTGGTCAGCGAGGGCAATGTGCTGGAAGCGGTGGAGATGTGCCACCAGACCAACTCTCTGCCCGAAGTCTGCGGCCGGGTCTGCCCGCAGGATCGTCTCTGCGAAGGTGCCTGTACGTTGAACGACGGCTTTGGTGCGGTCACCATCGGCAATGCCGAGAAATACATTACCGACACTGCCTTCGCCATGGGCTGGAAGCCCGACCTGTCGAAAGTGACCCAAACCAGCAAGAAGGTCGCTGTCATCGGCGCCGGCCCCGCTGGGCTTGGCTGTGCCGACGTGCTGGCGCGCAACGGCGTCAAGGCTGTGGTGTTCGACAAATACCCCGAAATCGGCGGTCTGCTGACCTTCGGTATTCCGGAATTCAAGCTGGAGAAGTCCATCATGGCCAAGCGCCGTGATGTGTTCGAAGACATGGGCATCGAATTCCGACTGAACACCGAAATCGGCGTCGATATTGACTTCGAACAGCTGTTGGCCGACTACGACGCCGTGTTCATGGGCATGGGCACCTACAAATACATGAAAGGTGGCTTCCCGGGTGAAGACCTCGACGGCGTGCACGAAGCGCTGCCGTTCCTGATTTCCAACGTCAACCACACCAAAGGCTGGGAAAAAGACCCGGCGGACTACATCAACCTGGAAGGCAAACGGGTCGTGGTGCTCGGCGGTGGCGACACCGCCATGGACTGCAACCGGACCTCTATTCGCCAGCAGGCATCCAAGGTGATCTGCGCTTATCGTCGTGATGAGGAGAACATGCCGGGCTCACGCCGTGAAGTCGCCAACGCCAAGGAAGAAGGGGTTGAATTCCTGTTCAACCGTCAGCCGGTTGAAATCGTTGGCGAAGACAAAGTAGAAGGCATCAAGCTGGTGACCACCAAGTTGGGTGAGCCGGATGAAAATGGCCGTCGCCGCCCGGAAGTGGTTCCCGGCTCGGAAGAAATACTGGACGCAGACGCCGTAATCGTCGCGTTCGGCTTCCAGCCAAGCCCGGCCGACTGGTTCGAGCCCAATAACATCAAGCTGGATGACTGGCAAAGGGTTAGTGCCGCCGAACACCAGGAATACCCATTCCAGACCAGCCACGAGAAGATCTTCGCCGGAGGCGATATGGTGCGCGGTTCAGACCTGGTAGTAACCGCCATCTACGAAGGCCGCAAGGCCGCTGAGGG
>DASSWT010000177.1:0-4652 GCA_035704555.1 Saccharospirillum sp.
CGCAGTTGGCGGTAATAGGTGCCCACCTGAATGCGGGTATTGCGCTTTAACTGTTCAAGACGTTGCTCGGCGATGTTGTTCTGCAAGCCGGTTGAAACGATCTGTGCTGTTGTCGCGCCCCCTGTGTACAGCGGTACAGTCAGCGACAGGCCGACCGAATTGCCAAGGCGTTCTTCAAAGTCTGATTCCGTACCCAAGGTTTGGCTGTATCGGACAGATGCATTGGCGCTGAGAACCGGCAGTCGGTTATTGCGACGTGCCTGCAACTCCTGTTCGCCAGATTCCAGTCCTTTCTGGGCCGCCAGAATACTGGGGTGATTTTCAAGTGCGTACTCAATCCAGCGATCTTCTCCATTCTCAATCGGCATTTCAATTGGCAAACGGGTACCAATTGCCATGACCGCCTCCGGTACCTCGCCAGTTAATACCGACAAGTTCTGCAGGGCGATGTCGTATTCGCTGGTTGCACTGATCACCGCCACCTGGGATTGATCCAGCGTGGCCTGCGCATCCAGCACATCGGTTACTGTCACCAGGCCAACTTCATAGCGTTGTTCGGTCTGCTCTGCCTGACGCTCTACCGCCAGCAGCTGCGTCTCCGCTGAATCGAGCGCTTCCCGGGCCCGCAATACGCTAATGTAAGCCTCTGCCACTCGCACGATCAGCGCCTGGCGCGCCGCGACCGTTTCAAGCTCAACCCGTGACGCATTCAATTTCAGGGCTTCATAGGCGTTTATTGCTGCCAACGCAAAAATATTCTGGCGTGCAGATACCGTTGCACTCACGCTCTGGCCGTCATCGAAATCGAGCCCGATACCTTCTCCGGGAGCGCTTGAAACCTGATAACCCGCTGACGCGTCAACACTTGGCAACAGCTCACTGAACCCTGAGTCTACTTGCACAGCGGCGACCCGCTGGTTGAGCGTCTGGATGGCCAGTTCCGGGTCGTTCTCAAGCGCCTGCTGATAGACGTCCATCAGTGACACTTCGGCCCAGGCGCCGGCTGATGCCAGGGCCAGGGTGATGCTTGCTATCAATCGATTCACTGCCATTGTTCCTGTCTCTTGGTTTAACGTGTGTCGACGTACCTGTTACCGGGCTGATTCGCCGCCGTGTCTGGCATTGTTACATCGGGCCATGCGTTGAATCCCGAATCGAATCGGGTAAAGCGCCGCCATTATGCCGCCTGGCGGCCCGGTTTACAGTCCCCGCACCGGGGTTTTACGGATTATTGTGCCAGTGTGACCCGATTTAACGCCCGCCAGTAGCCCCAAAAGTCACCATCCCGGCTGCCACCAACACCGCCGCCCAAACTCGACGCCGGTGCTGACTGTGCCATACTGTCGCGCTACATCGACCCCGAGGATGCCCATGAGCCGTGACACCCTGAATTTCCACCACACCATTGACCAGGTTGAGCATCTTTACGAAGGCTTCTACCGCATGGACCGCTATACTCTGACTCACCAGACCTTCGCTGGCGATAAGCTGACCATACAGCGCGAACTGATGGACCGCCACGATGCCGTCTGTGTGCTGCCTCTGGATCTGGCCACCGGCCATGTGCTGCTGGTCGAGCAATTCCGGGTTGGCGCCCTGCGTATGGACAACCCCTGGTTGCTGGAACTGGTGGCCGGGCTGATCGACAAAGACGAAGTACCCGAACAGGTTGCGCGCCGCGAAGCTGAAGAAGAGGCCGGGGTTGAACTGGGTCGGCTGCACCCCATCACCCAGTACCTGCCTTCACCGGGGGGCACCAATGAACGGGTTTTCCTCTATGTTGGCGAAGTCGACAGCCGGGGCGTCGGCGGCATACACGGCCTCGACGAGGAAGGCGAAGACATTCGCGTGCATCGAGTACCACTGGAGCAGGCATTTGCCTGGTGCGCCGATGGCACCATTAACAACGCCGCCAGCCTGATCGCCCTGCAATGGGTACAACTGAACCTGAACTGGCTGACGGACCACTGGTCCGCCAGGCCCTGAGCACCTTTAACTGAACGGAAACATCCGGAGGCCAACGCCACCTTGATCAACAAACGCTACATCCCGGATCTGCCGGAGCAAAACGCCCTGTCCGAGGCCAACTTTTTACGCCTCGAACGGCTGCTCGGCGATATGAGCAAGAGCCACTACGCCTTTCAATGGGATGGCAAGGGGCAGGCACCGGTGCGCGTGCGAATTGACGTCCAGGAGCGGTTCAAGTTCACCACCACCCTGACACTGAGCAAGGACAACCCCTCCCTGCCCGAGCCGTTGAATCATGTACAGCTGACGCTGCGCATGTACCACGATGCGCGCATGGCGGAAGTCGTTACCTGGGCGCAGGGCAAACAGCTCTCCGGCGTGTACCCCTACCCCAATGAGCAAATGTATCAGATCGACGAAAAGGCCCAGGCCAATGTCTACCTGGGCGAATGGCTGGCCCACCTGATGCAGCACGGCATTACGTCTGAACAATGGCAGCCGGCCTCGCCTGAGCGATGAATCCGCGAACTCAACCGCAATAACAGACATCGACACGGCTTCTATGAGAGCCAGGTCGCGAAATACACAGGGCATGTTACATTTAACGCAGACTTTGTGTAAAAATGGATCAATACCCGTTGACTGCGGATTGAGATGTTGAAACAGCAGACAGTACGAGTGGTGCAAATCACCGATAGCCATCTTCATGCCAGCCAGGAAGGCACTCTGCTGGGCATGAACACCCTGAACAGCCTCGACCTGGTGCTCGACCGAGTGGTTGCAGAGCGCCCGGAGATCGACGTTGTACTCGCCACTGGCGACATCGCCCAGGACGGCTCAGTAAGCGCCTACACCACCTTCATCAAACGGATGGACCGCCTTGGCGCGCCGGTTTACTGGACCGCAGGCAACCACGACAACCGCGACCACATGAGCCAGGCGCTGGCGCTGGCCGGGCGCCCGTCCATGGCGCGCAGCATCTTTACCACCGACGACTGGGTCATAGTTCTGCTCGACAGCACCGTACCGGGCAAAGTTTATGGCCATCTGTCGGCCGACCAGCTCGCCCTGCTCGACCGGGCCCTGACCCAGCACAGCGACAAACACGCCCTGGTGACCTTTCACCACCACCCAAAATCCATGGGCAGCCGCTGGATCGACAAGATCGGCATTCACAATGAAGACGAATTGATGGCCGTGCTTGGCCGCCACCCTAATGTCCGGGCGTTACTCTGGGGGCATGTGCACCAGCACAGCGATGAAGTGCGCGATGGCGTGCGCTACATTTCAACGCCCTCAACCTGCGTTCAGTTCGAACCGAAAAGCCAGGACTTCTCGATCGATACCGAAGGCCCGGGCTACCGCTGGCTCGACCTGCATGCCGACGGCAGCATCGACACTGGCCTCACCCGCGTTGAAGGCGTCGACTTCGAGATCGACTACTCCGTTAAAGGCTACTGACCGGCCGGCCTGGCAAGCGCTCGATCCCCCGCGCCAGGCGCGCAATTCCCCCTGGCACTCGACGCCAGTGCCACTTAGCCAGTATCCTAACCCTATTCTCCTTCAGCCCCTTCCTGGCTGACTTTCAGCAAGAACCTTGCGAGACAGATTGATGAGGCACTCCCGAGCATGAGTCAGAGCAATTATTCGGCCGACGCCATTGAAGTCCTGAGCGGCCTGGATCCGGTGCGCAAACGCCCCGGCATGTACACCGACACCACTCGCCCCAACCACCTGGCCCAGGAAGTCATCGACAACAGTGTCGACGAAGCCATCGGCGGTTATGCCACCAGTATGGAAGTGGTGTTGTACAAAGATGGTTCTTTGTCGGTCGCCGATAACGGCCGCGGCATGCCGGTGGACATCCACCCCGAGCACGGCGTACCCGGTATCGAACTGATCATGACCCGGCTGCACGCCGGCGGTAAATTCTCCGGCAAAAACTATCAGTTTTCGGGCGGTTTGCACGGGGTTGGCATCTCGGTGGTCAACGCCCTGTCGACGCTGCTGGAAGTCTCGGTCAAACGCGACGGCAAGCTCTACCGCATGGGCTTCGCCAATGGCGATAAAGCCTCCGATCTGGAAGAAATCGGCACCTGCGCCAAGCGCGACACCGGGACTACCGTGCGCTTCATGCCCGACCCCAAATACTTCGACAGCGGCAAGTTCCTCGCCAGCCGCCTGCGCCATGTGCTCCGTGCCAAAGCGGTGCTGTGCCCCGGCCTGAAAGTAACCTTCTACAACGAAGAAAAAGACGAAACCGACACCTGGCACTATGAAGATGGCCTGCGCGATTACCTGCACAACGCCACCGTGGTCTACGACCCGATTCCCGCCGAACCCTTTACCGGCGCCTTCAGTAGCGAAGACGAAGCGGTCGACTGGGCCGTGCAGTGGCTGCCCGAAGGCGGTGAAGGCGTACAGGAAAGCTATGTTAACCTGATCCCCACCGCGCTCGGTGGCACTCACGTCAACGGCCTGCGCCAGGGCCTGCTCGACGCCCTGCGCGACTTTTGCGAATACCGCAACCTGCTGCCACGCGGCGTCAAGCTGAGCCCCGAAGACGTGTGGGACAAATGCCACTATGTGCTGTCGTTCAAACTGCGCGATCCGCAGTTCTCCGGCCAGACCAAAGAACGGCTGTCATCACGCCAGGCTTCGGCGTTCATTTCCGGCGTGGTCAA
>DASSWT010000121.1:0-10759 GCA_035704555.1 Saccharospirillum sp.
ATTGAACTGCCCACCGAAGGTGAACTGCACTTCGAAGGCACCAACCTGCTGACGCTGGACCGGGAAACCCGAAAGGAACTGCGTCAGCGCATACAGATCATCTTCCAGAACCCTTACGGCTCGCTGAACCCGCGCAAAAAAGTCGGGTCTATTCTGGAAGAGCCTTTGGTCATCAACGGCAAGCTGACCAAGGCCGAACGCAAGGAACGCGCCCTGAGCCTGCTGCAAAAGGTAGGGCTGAAGCCCGAGCATTACGACCGCTACCCGCACATGTTCTCGGGCGGGCAGCGTCAGCGTATCGCCATTGCGCGCGGTCTGATGATGAACCCCAAGGTGGTGGTTGCCGACGAACCGGTCTCAGCACTGGATGTGTCGGTTCAGGCGCAGGTGCTGAACCTGATGATGGACCTGCAGCAGGAGATGGACCTGGCCTACGTGTTCATCTCACACGACCTGTCTGTGGTGGAACACATCGCCGACAAGGTGATGGTGATGTATCTGGGCAAGGTGGTGGAATACGGGGTAACCGAAGACATCTTCAAGCACCCCCAGCACCCCTACACCCGGGCGCTGCTCTCCTCGACACCACGCATCGACCCCGAGCACCGAATCGAGAAAATCCGTCTGACCGGTGAGTTGCCGTCGCCGCTGAATCCACCCAGTGGCTGTGCCTTCCACGGCCGGTGCGAGTTTGCCAATGAGCGCTGCAAGGTGGAAACCCCGGTTCTGAAAGATCAGAACGGCGAATCTTCCGTCGCCTGCTTCGGGATCGATGAAGGGCGCCTGCCTTACATCAATCGCTGACCAGATGGGCCGCAGCCAACCGGTTGCGGCCCACCTTCCCTGCTGAGCTTCTCACTCAGCCATTCCCCTCAGACTGCCCTGGCCCTACAACTTCCATAGCAACTCACTCGGGTTGCACAAACCGCTGCAAATCAATCGCGATGGCACTGCCGGCATCCACGTAGGTCAGGCCCTTGCGCGCAATCGCCGTGGCGCCTGTGGTATCACCCTGGCGGGTCTTGAGCTCGGCCAGCTGCAAATACAGGTCGGCCGCCTGAGGCTCAATCCGCAGTGCCCGCAACACCAGGGCTTCGGCCTGGCTCCACTGACCGACAGCGGCCCGTTCCCGGGCCGAACGCTGCAATGAATCGACCAGGTCGTCACGACTGGCCGGAGCGCTGTCCGGAAGCTGGCCGGTACGCTCTTCCTGGCGCTGCCAGGTGCTCAGTCGCTGATCGTCCGGCGCCTGGTCAGGAACCGAGACACAACCGGAAAACCAAAACAGAACCACCAATAGGCTCAGCAGGCGGGCCCAATGGCGGCCGCTTGGGGGCATTAGTTGAACAATCGTTGCCAAAAGCCACCTCCGCTATCGTCGGATGATTGAGGATCAGCATCACAGCCACGCCGCTCCGGCGGTTCAGACCCGGCCAGAAACGGCAATACCCGGGCACCATCACAGCGCTCACTGACCTGTGCACCCCGCGCATTCACCGGTACTTTGACCACAGTGGCCGGCTGCCCGCGTCGCTCCTGGTTTGGCTTCAACCCGGCCATGATGTCCGCCCAGATCGGCAGGGCGCCGGTTGACCCGGTTAGCGGGGTCGGCTCGTTACCATCGCGGCCCACCCAGACCACCGCCTGACGATCACTGCTGTAACCGGCAAACCAGGCATCCCGGTTATCGTCGGTGGTGCCGGTCTTGCCGGCCAGCCACCAACTCTGTGGCAAGCGCCACTGCAGACTGCGCGCGGTTCCTTCAAGGGTGACGTGGTGCAGGGCTTCCTGAATCAGATACATCTGCTCGGGTGCAAACCGTTGCTCTACCTGCAGATTAAAACGTTGCAGCACGCCGTTGTCCGGGTGCACCACGGCGCGTATGGCGTTCAGCGGGCTGTAAAAGCCATTGCCGGCGATGGTCTGGTACATCTGGGCAACATGAAACGGCGATAAATCCACGGCGCCCAGCATGACGGCGGGCACGGCTGGCAGACGTTCATCGACACCCAGGCGGTCTATCACATCAAACACCTCGGCCAGACCCACTTCCATGCCCAGGCGCGCCGTGGCCTGGTTATAGCTGTTCGACAGGGCATCCAGCAACAGGGGGGTGCCATGACTTTCCCGGTCATAATTTCTGGGTTCCCAAAGGTCGCCATCGGCTGAAGCCACCTGTACCGGTGCATCGCTAACCGGCGACGCCAGAGTATAACCCGCCTCCAGAGCGGCCAGATAGACTGCGGGCTTCATCAGTGAACCGACCTGCCGGCGCGCATCCAGCGCCCGGTTGAACCCGGCAAGCTCTGGCTCACGGCCGCCGGTAATGGCCAGCACATCACCGGTAGAGGGGCGCGTAACGACCGCAGCGCCCTCAAGTGTATCATCCGCCAGGTTGTAACTGCGCTCCAGCGACGCAAGGCCGGCCGGCAATACGGTTTCCAGGTGATTCTGAGCCAGTGGATCCAGAGTGGTAAACACCGTCAGCCCCTCGGCCAGCAGATCCTGACGCCGGTACCCCTGATCCAGCTGCCGGCGCACCAGGTCCATAAAGGCCGGATAACTGGCGTCACCGGGCACTTCGCTGACATCGAGACCGGAGGCCAGCGCGCGGTCGTATTCACCCGGAGTAATCACCCCGGCCTCACGCCAGACCGACAACACCACATTGCGCCGGGCCATCGCCTGTTCCGGGTTGCGCCGCGGGTTGTAATAGGACGGCCCCTTTATCAACCCCACCAGCAAGGCCTGCTGGTGAATATTGAGCGAACGCAATGGACTGCCAAAGAAAAACTGGGCGCCCAGCCCGAAACCATTGATGGAGCGACGCCCCTGCTGGCCGATGTAGATCTCGTTGATATAGGCTTCTAGGATCTCTTCCTTGCTGTAATGCCACTCCATCAGCAATGCCATTAGTGCCTCGTTGCCCTTGCGCCACAGCGTCTGGTCGGCGGTCAGGAACATGTTCTTGACCAGCTGCTGGGTCAGGGTGCTGCCGCCCTGGGCGATGGAGCCCGAGGTGATATTGGCCCACAAGGCGCGGGCGATACCGACCGGCGAAATACCCCAGTGCTGGTAAAAGCGCCGGTCTTCGACCGCAATGAGGCCATCAATTAATGACTGGGGCACTTCATCGAGCGGCAGCAACAACCGGTCTTCCCCGCTCCCGGGGTAAATCTGGCCGATAAAGAGCGGGTCGAGCCGGGCCACCAGCACAGACTGCCCCGCCGGGGTGACCATATTGGCCAGACTGCCCTGGCTGAAATCCAGCTCCAACCGCCGTGCGGGCTCCGGGCTGTCCCAGAATTCGAAGCTGCGGGTGTGGACCGACAAAGTATCGCCCCGCCGCAAATACCGCCCCGACTGGCCCAAATCACCGGTCTGCCGGTAACCCAGCGCCTGCAGCAGGGATTCCACCTGGTCGGCACTGACCGGCGCTCCGGCATAGAGTTCCTGGGCTTCACTGTACACCCGGGCAGGCACGGTAAACCGCTGCCCCTCAAAGCGGTCACGCACCACGGCGTTCAAATAGAACATCCAGGCGATCAGCACTGCCGCGCCGACTATGCTTAACTGAAATAAACGCCAGCGCCACAGAGCACCACGGCTCTGTTTGCGAGCCTTGCTACTTCGGCTGGAACGGGATTTGGGTGCTGCGCTGCGGCGAGTGCTGCCGGAACGGGATCGAGTTGGTTTCTTTGCCATGGCGCGGGAGTATAAAGGGCGAAACAGTCGCTGTCTTTGGACTTGTTGGCAGATTTCAAAACCTTTTAACGGGGATTTGACTGAATGATCAGGATCGGTACACTGCCCCGCCCCACCCGGTCGCCGACGTTGATTGACAGACGCTGGCCGTTCGTTATTTCTCCGGTACTAACCGGACTAACAGGCAGTTATGCGAATGAGTCATCTTGATATTTACGCCGTCGGCCAGGCGCTGGTAGACGAAGAGTACAGCGTCGACGAGGCCTTTCTTGCCACCCTGGGGGTCGCCAAAGCCCACCGGACCCTGATCGATTTTGAACGCAGCCGCACATTACGCACGGCCGCTTCACGTGAGGGCACACTGCTCAAGCGTATGAACGGTGGCAGCGGGGCCAACAGCCTGACGGCCAGTGCGCAACTGGGCGCCAAGTGCCACTTTTCATGTCGGCTGGGCGATGATGCCGACGGTGACTTCTACATTCAGCAGCTGACTGAATCCGGCGTAGCAACAGACCCGCACGACCGCGTTAAAGACGGCCATACCGGAGTCTGCCTGATTATGGTGACACCGGATGCCGAGCGCACCATGAACACCTATATTGGCATTACCGATGACATCGGTATCGACAACGTCAACTTCGAAGCCCTGGCTGCCGCCGACTGGCTGTTTCTGGAAGGGCATCTGTCCATCTCCAGCCTGGGCCACCAGGCCGCCCTCGCCTGTCGCAACCGGGCACGCAAGCTCGGCAAGAAGATCGCCGTGAACTTCTGCGACCCCGCTGTGGTGCGCCTGTGCCGTGAGGAAATGACCGAACTGCTCAGCGACCGCTGCGACCTGTTGTTCTGTAACGAAGAAGAAGCGCGAATCTGGTGCCACAAACCCGATCTGGCAGACGCCCTCTCCAGCCTCGACGACCTGGCCGATACCTGGGTGATGACCCGCGGTGACCAGGGTGCCATTGCCTTCGACGGGCACACCCGCTTTGAAATCCCGGCGCATAAGGTCAAGGCGATCAACACCACCGGGGCGGGCGATACCTTCGCCGGCGCTTTTATGTATGGCCTGTCGCAGGGGCACAGCTACCAGACTGCCGGCGCACTGGCGAGCCTGGCTTCGGCGGTGAAAGTCCAGCACTCCGGCGCCCGGCTCGACCAGGCACAGCTGCTGGACTGCCGAAAACGCATTCTGGGTCACTGACCAGCGGCTAAGCCGGACCGAAAGGCCGGTTTCAGGCAGTCTATTGAGCGAAGTGTCGAGCGGGTCACAGCAAAACATTCACTTTCTGGCCGCCAGAGGGTTAAACTAATCGAAACGGGTCTGGCGTGTTCTACACTGCTGCCCAAGCTCACAGTTTAAGGATTCCTCATGATACAAGGCTTGCTGTTAATGGCTTCCCGCCTGACACGCTCAACACTGGCTGTGGCGCTGGTCGGCTTTGTTGCCGCCCAGGCAGGCTCGGCCCTCGCCGAGAGCAAAATCTACACCTGGACCGACGACGAGGGCATCGTTCACTATGGCGACCGCCCCCCGCGCAACGCCCAGGCCGAGGAAGTGAACATTCGCGGCCAGCGCCAGGAAGCGGTTGAAGTCAACGCCGCCCAGTTGAACGGCACCTGGTTCGGCCGTGGGCCGGACGGCGGCGAAACCCGCATCCGCATGCAGGAAAATGGCGCCATCCGTTTCACCCAAACCCGCCCGGACCAGTCAATCTACACCTATCAGGGCATCTGGCGCCTGGAAGACCGCACCCTGAGCGTTATTACCGAGTTCATTGAAGAAGGCGGCGCCGGTTCCGGCATACAACGCTCGGTCGAGCCGGTGCAACTCACCTACACCTTCACCTCCTTCAGCCCTGAACAATTCACCCTGCGCAGCCAGGGCGAAGACATCACCGTTGAGTTGGTGGACTAATTTATCCCCTATTAGAACCACAAGCGCTCCTTTCAAGGAGCGCTTGTGGTTCTAAACGTCTAACTCAAGTTTCGGAGTTCGCTAGCAAAGGGTTAGCACCGGATGCCAGGTTGGGCTATCGAGGGTGGTCCGCAGCAGGGATGCTGCGGTCCAGGCCCCATGGATGGGTTGAGTGGGCGGCATCCCGCCCGACCCTCGATAGCCCTACCTGGTGGCCGGTGCGGGCGACTGGCAACATAGCCAACCGCGAACTCCGAAACTTGAGGTCTAAAACAACGTCATCTGCTCATCCACCAGCGCCGCAAAATCCATCCCCAGAAAATGCAGAATGCCATCGGCAATGGGCGCCAGTTGCTTGTCGAGGTAGTGGTCGTAATCCAGCGGTGATTCAATGAATGGCTCGGGCTCCACGCCATTGAGTGTCATGCGATAGCGAATTTCACGCCCGCTCCATTGGGGTTGCCGTTCCTTGCGCTTCAGCGCCGCCTGAATGTGGGGTGGCTTTTGTTTTTCATAGGAAGCCAGCGACCGCCGCAGTCGGCGCCGGTAGGTCAGGTCATCATCGCGCTGGCCAGCCAGCAAGGCGGCTACCTCGGCTTTTACGAAGCCGGTGACATCTTCCTTCATAAAGACCCGCCGGTAGAGCTCCCGTTGAAAGGTTTTGGCCAGCGGCGTCCAGTCTGAGCGCACGACTTCGAGCCCCTTGAACACCAGTTCGGGCTCGCCGTCGTGCATGATCATGCCGGCATACCGCTTTTTTGAGCCGGTTTCCTGGCCGCGAATCGTGGGCATCAGAAAGCGGTGGTAATGGGTTTCGTACTCCATCTCCAGATGGGATTCCAGATCAAACTCGTCGCGCAGTCGGGCCCGCCACCAGGTATTCAGCTGGCTGGCCAGACTTTTGCCGAGCACTTCCGGGTCCGAATGCCGGTCAACCCAGACGAAGACTGAGTCGGTATCGCCATAAATCACCTGGTGACCCTGCTGTTCGATGTAATCCCGGCTCTCGTTAAGGATCTGGTGGCCGCGCAGCGTAATTGAGCTGGCCAGACGCGGATCAAAAAACCGGCACAGGTTGCTGCCCAGCACGCCGTAGAAGGAGTTCATCAGAATCTTGATCGCCTGCGACAGCGGGGCGTTGCGGGCCTGCTTGGCTTCATCCCGTGCCAACCACAGTTGGTCGATGATGCCCGGCAACAAGTGACCGGTGCGATGAAACCGCGCACCGATAAAACCAGGTACCGACTCCTCTTCGGGCCCTTCCAGCCCCAAATGCAGACCGAGAGGGTCGATCAGAAAGGTGCGAATGATGCTCGGGTACAGGCTTTTGAAATCGAGCACCAGCACGTTGTCGTAGAGCCCGGGCTTGCTGTCCATAACAAAACCGCCCGGGCTGTGCTCGGTGAGTCGCTGATCGCCGACCGAGGGCGCCACCCGCCCGGCGCGATGCAGCCGAGGCAGGTAGACGTAGCTGAACGACGCCGCAGAGGCGCCTACTCGATCCAGCGTCAGGCCAGTCAAGTGCGCGCGTTCAACCAGAAAGCCCCAGAGGTCGGCGGTTTTGAAGATATCGAGCACCAATTGGGCGTCTTCACGGTTATAGGTATAGAGCGCTACCGGGTCTTCACGGTAGAGCCGTTCGATTTCGCCAACGCGATCATCGCTGTCGGCAATGGCCTTGCCCCGGCCCAGCAGAGCGCGCGATACCGCTTCCAGCGAGTAGCTTTCGAGCGACCAGGCCGCCGAGCGCAGGGTGCCGGGCCCATCCACCACCTGGCGGCCTTCCAGCTCAATGCGCTGACGACCCGATTCGCGACCCTGCCAGCGCGCCGGTTGCCGGTCGCGACCAAGCGCCAGGGGCAGGCCCAACTGGTCGCAATGTTGTTGTAACACCCACAGATCAAAATCAACCACGGCCCAGCCGACCAGTACATCCGGGTCGGTTCGTTCAGTAAAGTCGATAAAGGCTTCCAGAGCGGCACGCGGCGAGTCGACCCAGTGAAAATCATTCGCTGTTTGCACTGGCTTTGGCTGGCCCCGGTCAACCACCCAGACTGCGCTGTCGGCGTCGGTAACCGCAGCAATGCTGTACAGGTCGGGCACCTTGCCTGGAACGAACCAGGCGGTTTCGATGTCGAGCGACAGCACCTTCAGGGTTGGTCTAACCCGGGCCGGGCGTGGGCGCTGGCCATCCAGTTGCACGCCGGCTGTAATCAGCCGTTCCATTAGAAAACGGTCGGAGGGCAGAATATCGTCTTCCCAGACCCGCAGCTGCTGGTCACGGCCCCGGCGAACCCATTTTCGCTGAGCGGTAAACTGCAGGCTGTACACCGGCACAACCGGCTCGCCGCTGAGCAGTTTCAGCTCAGAGTCCCCGATCTCAGGAGGCTGGCCCAGTGCCGCCCATACCCGGCCCCAGGCTTCCCGCTCGGCCACCGGAATAAAACAGACCGAACGCTGATTCGCGACCTGCCAGCATTCGACCTGATCCGCGGTTTTCAGCCAGTAACGCAGCTGAATGCCCTGGTCGTTCTCCGACCAGTGACGGCTGAGCACAAAGGCCGATGGCGATGGCTGGCTGTTCTGAGGCATGGCTATTGCTATACTAATGGCAGAGACTTCGAAGGAATTGTATATGCTTTTACAGGGTGAGCGGTCGCCAGTTGCCGACCAATTGCAGGAACGCCTGAGAATTCTTGCCGACAAGCTGTTTGAAGACCGGCCGGAAGGCCAGTTGCTGTCTCTGGATTCGGTCCACGATCTGTACGCCAGCCACACCCGCGACACTCTGTTTATTCTGCGCAGCGGTACCCTGTTGGGGCACCAGCAGGAGCGTCATTGCCTGTACTACGAACCCGGCGACATCGTCGGCTTATCAGATTGCTACCAGTTACCTTCGTTTCGCATCAGCAGCGACGGGCCAGTCGAGCTGGAAGCTTACCCCGCCGATACGCTGCTGCAGCACTGCCTGGAAAGCCGCCAGCGCCAGTCGATCTGGACCAGTTATCTGATTTCACTCTCCGCCCTGTTCATGCACGCCTTCGGCCGGTACCTGACCGAAGATGAACAACAACCCCTGACCGGTTTTCTGAACTTTGCCGCCGGCGAAACCATCATCGCCGAAGGCGACCCGGCCCATGAAGTCTTCACCATTCTGACCGGCCGCGCCAATGTCACCGTCGCCGGAGCCCCGGTCGGCGAAGTATTGAAGGACGAAATATTCGGCGCCATGGCCGTGTTCACCGGCGAACCTCGCTCAGCTACGGTCATCGCCGCCGAACCCTGCACCGTACTCGCCGTACCCAAAGACCAGTTCATCTCCCTGATCAAATCCCACCCCGATACCGTGCTGACGCTGATCGAGAACATGGCGCGCAGCATTCAATCGCTGAACACCCAGTTGACCGACAAGTCCGCTGTAGGAGGTCAGTCCCCTGGGCGACAGGAAGTATGACCAACCACTGACATTGACCACCGACTATATCTTGATTCACCGCACACTGTAGAAGTGACCTTTGTAGTCAATTTCCTACACAGGGTGTCACCGATGACGCCTTTTGCCTACACCCGGGCCACCGCATAATGGCCTCATTGCTCAGGACGAGCTGGGGTACAGTGGATGTACCCGGTGCAGGACGCCAAGACCACATACTGGTTTTCAGAACCTGAACCCTGGTTTTATGAACCTGAATTGTAGCACCCAAAGGACTCCTCAGTGGGCAGCTGAGTCGGCCAAGGCAGGCTGTTTCCCCAACCGGTTACCCTTCATCCGGACGGGAACGGTTCTGCTTCCGGGCTGGCGAAGCCGCGTCTTATCGCAATGGCTGGTTCCGACCTGTTGCCCGCGCCCTAACTTCACTAGCTCTGCAAACCCTGCATCAACTTCCCTGGCTTGACTTCGCTGTTACACCCCCCATCCTCACTGCCATACCTCGCAATCATTGAGCGTTCATGCCTGACCAAGCCGCCACCGCTGCGCATTTTGATAACCGCTATCAACGGGAACTGCCGGACACCTTTGCCCGGGTTTCGCCAACGCCGATCAAAAACCCGCGCTGGGTAGCCTGGAACGAGTGGCTGGCCCGGGAGCTGGACTGGCCCAACCCGCCAGACGACGATCTGTTGCGGGCCTTTTCCGGCCATGGCCAGCTTGAGGGTACCGACCCTATCGCGCAAAAATACGCAGGCCACCAATTCGGCACCTTTAATCCGGATCTCGGCGATGGCCGAGGGTTGCTGCTGGGAGAGTGGATGGACGAACAAGGCCAGCACTGGGATTTTCACCTGAAAGGCGCTGGCAAAACGCCCTTTAGCCGATTCGGTGACGGCCGGGCTGTGCTGCGGTCATCCATCCGCGAGTTTCTGGCCAGCGAGGCCCTGCACGGCCTCGGCATTCCGACCACCCGGGCCCTGGCGCTAGTTGGCTCTGACGAACCGGTGATGCGGGAGCGGCTCGAAAGCGGCGCAATGCTGTTGCGCGTTGCCAAAACCCACATCCGCTTTGGTCACTTCGAATGGTTTGCCTTCAGCGGCCAGACCGAGAAGCTGGAGCGTTTGCTGGATTTCTCTCTGACCCACCTGTTTCCCGAATGCAAGGATGTGCCAGACCCTACTGCCGCCCTGTTTGACGTGGTGGTCATTCGCACCGCCCATCTGATCGCCCACTGGATGAGCACAGGGTTCTGCCACGGCGTGATGAATACCGACAACATGAGCATCATTGGCGATACCTTCGACTACGGCCCCTATGCCTTTCTCGATGCGATGCAGCCCGGCTTTATCTGCAATCATACCGACACCAGTGGTCGCTATGCCTACAACCAGCAGCCGGACATCGCCTTCTGGAACCTGCAATGCCTGGCGCAAGCCCTGGCGGGCATCGCCGACCAAAGCGCGCTGCGCGACAGCCTGAGCCATTTTGCCGAACACTATAACGCCCGGTTTCTTAGTCTGATGGGCGCCCGTCTGGGATTGTCGAGCGTATCGGACGAAGATCAATCGCTGATTCGCGACTGGATGCAACTGGCCACCGATGAAGCGGCAGACTTTCATCGACCGCTGCGCGCCCTGGCCGAGACGGAAACGTCCGACTGGGCCAGGCTCGACGACGACTACATTGACCGCGAGCGTTTTCGCCGCTTT
>DASSWT010000275.1:0-19724 GCA_035704555.1 Saccharospirillum sp.
CGTTATTCGCCGCCACCCGGACATTAAGCTGCTGCGCAAACCCAAAGATGTGGAGTTTCTCACCCAGGTGCAGGACCAACTGCTGCACCGCCTGTGGCAAACCCTCAAACCGGGCGGGCGGTTGCTGTACGCGACCTGCTCACTGCTGCAACGCGAAAACTCGGAGCGAGTGTCCGCTTTTCTAAAGCGCCAGTCCGACGCCCGCCTGATCGAGCTGCAACTGGCGGGTGACGCCGGGGTCGAGGTCGGGGTACAGTGGCTGCCAACACCGGGCGGCCACGACGGGTTTTACTTTGCGCTGCTTGAAAAAGTGGCTATATAGGTCTTAATTGCTCAAGTTTCGAAGTGTGCAATTGATTAGCGGCGGGTGGTAGGGCTGCTTTTGCGGGGGTATCTGAGGCATGGATGCCGAAGTTAAGCCTACAGGGAGGTATTTACGGCGCCCCCGCAGGAGCAGCCCTGCCATCCGCCGCGGGCTCATGACGATGCAGCCAATTTGAACTTCGAGACCTGAGTTAAAAGGAAACGAGCGTGAAAATCATCTTGTTAGGGGCCGGTCAGGTTGGCGCCACCCTGGCTGAGAATCTGGCCAGTGAAGACAACGACATCACCGTGGTCGATACCGATGCCGAGCGGCTGCGCAATTTGCAGGACAGGCTCGATATCCGCACCGTCACCGGTATGGCATCGCTGCCCAACATACTGGCACAGGCCGGGGCTGAAGATGCCGACCTGCTGATCGCCGTCACCAGCAGCGACGAAGTCAACATGGTCGCCTGTCAGGTCGCCTACACCCTGTTCCGCACGCCCACCAAGATTGCCCGAATTCGCAGCCCGCAATACACCCAGCACAGCGACAAACTCTTTGTACCCGAGGCCGTACCGGTCGATGTACTGATCAGCCCCGAACAGTTGGTGACCAATTACATCAAACGGCTGATAGAAACCCCGGGCGCCCTGCAGGTGCTCGATTTCGCCGGGGGCAAACTGCAGCTGGTCGCGGTTAAGGCCTATCACGGCGGCCCGCTGGTCGGGCAGGAACTGCGGTTTCTGAAACAGCACATGCCCTCGGTGCAAACCCGGGTCGCCGCCATTTTCCGCAAAGACCGGCCAATCATTCCCGAAGGCTCCACCGTGATCGAGGCCGACGACGAAGTATTCTTCATTGCCGGTCGCACCGACATCCGCGCCGTAATGAGCGAACTGCGCACCAAGGAACGGTCCTACAAGCGCATCATTATCGCCGGGGGTGGCAACATCGG
Organism: Saccharospirillum sp.; assembly: GCA_035704555.1. Taxonomy (GTDB): domain Bacteria; phylum Pseudomonadota; class Gammaproteobacteria; order Pseudomonadales; family Natronospirillaceae; genus Saccharospirillum. The sequence continues at coordinate 1,263 of DASSWT010000275.1, forward strand.
CTTCCGGCTGGCGCTGGGCCTGGAAAGCCGCTACTCGGTCAAGCTGCTGGAACGCAACGAAACCCGGTGCCAGTGGCTGAGCGAAAACCTGAACCACTCCGTCGTGCTCCACGGCGACGCCTCGGATCAGGACTTACTGCTCGATGAAAACATCGAAGACACCGATATTTTCCTGGCACTGACCAACGACGATGAAGCCAACATCATGGCCTCCATGCTGGCCAAGCGCCTCGGCTCACGCAAGGTGATGACGCTGATCAACAACTCAGCCTATGTCGACCTGGTGCAGGGCGGTGAAATCGACGTCGCCATCTCACCCTCGCAAACCACCATCGGCAGCCTGCTGACGCACGTGCGCCGCGGCGACATCGTCAACGTACACTCCCTGCGTCGCGGTGCGGCAGAAGCCATTGAAGCCATCGCCCATGGCGACAGCCGTTCTTCCAAGGTGGTCGGCCGCGCCATTGAAGACATCGACCTGCCCGAAGGCTGTACCATCGGTGCTATTGTGCGCAACGAAGAAGTACTGATTGCCAGCGATGATCTGGTCATAGAATCCGACGACCACGTGATTTTGTTCCTGATCGACAAGCGAAGAATTAACGACGTAGAGCGGTTGTTCCAGGTGGGACTGACGTTCTTCTGACCCGTGGTTGCTTAACACCGGGACAGTGCTGTGGCATGAGTTCGGGCCACAGGCCCGCTTCATTACACCCCTCACGGAGGCACATCCCTGTGCCGCCGTGAGGGACGCGGGCTTCCTGCCCGCTGTTACATGAAGCGACCCTGCAACCCTTGTTATAGTGCCGGCATTTTAAACATTTAGCAGGAGTGGTACTGCACAATGCATTATCGAATGACCATCAAGGTTCTTGGCTTGCTGCTGATGGTCTTCAGTCTGTCGATGCTGCCGTCGGTGCTGGTCTCTTTTTATTATCAGGACGGTATCCACAACGCCTTTATTCTTGGTTTCTTGCTGACGCTGGTGGTCGGGTTTGTCAGTTGGATGCCGGTACGCCACTATCAGGGCGAGCTGCGAACGCGCGATGGCTTTGTCATTACCGTGCTGTTCTGGGTCGTGCTTGGCCTGGCCGGGTCTATTCCCATTCACCTGGCACCCGCCGCCACGGTGACCTATACCGATTCTTTTTTCGAGAGCTTTTCAGCGCTGACCACCACCGGTGCCACCGTCGTGGTCGGGCTCGACAGCCTGCCCAAGAGCCTGTTGTTCTATCGTCAGCAACTGCAATGGATGGGCGGCATGGGGATTATCGTGCTGGCCGTGGCCGTACTGCCGATGCTCGGGATCGGCGGTATGCAGTTGTACCGGACGGAAACGCCCGGCCCGGTTAAAGACACCAAGCTGACACCGCGCATTACCGAAACCGCCAAAGCCCTCTGGTACATCTATCTTGCCCTGACGATCGCCTGCGCGCTGGGCTACTGGGCGGCCGGTATGACCTTGTTTGATGCGATCGCCCACAGTTTCTCCACGGTCGCGATCGGCGGCTTCTCAACGCACGACGCAAGCATTGGCTATTTCGACAGTGTCGCGGTTGAAATGGTGTGCGTGGTGTTCATGATTCTGTCGGTTGCCAATTTTGGGCTGCACTTTGTCGCCTGGCGTAACCGCAGCCTGAAGCAATACCTGCTCGACCCCGAATACCGGTTCTTCATTGTCATCATGCTGCTGTTTGTCGTTTTGACCACCGCGACGCTGATGTTCACCCGCGTCTATGAACCCGGTGATGCACTGCGCTACGGCATTTTTGAGGCGGTATCGCTGCTCACAACCACAGGATATGGCACCGCCGATTTCTCATCCTGGCCGCTGTATCTGCCGTTCTTTCTGATTCTGGCGTCCTTTATTGGTGGTTGCGCCGGCTCCACAGCTGGCGGCATCAAGGTCATTCGTACCATGCTGCTGCTCAAGCAGGGGCTGCGTGAAGTCAAACGGCTGATTCACCCTGCTGGCATATTCCCGATCAAGGTCGGCAAACGGCCGGTTGGGGACCGCATTATCGAGGCGGTCTGGGGCTTTTTCAGCATGTACATCATGATCTACGGGCTGATTCTGTTCGCACTGCTCGCCACCGGCATGGATTTCATCACCAGCTGGTCGGCGGTGGCGGCAGCCCTGAACAACCTGGGCCCAGGCCTGGGTGACGTTACCAGCCATTACGCCAACATCCCTGACCTCGCCAAATGGGTACTGTGCATCGCCATGCTTTTGGGTCGACTCGAAATCTTCACCCTGCTGGTGCTGTTCTCGCCGAAGTTCTGGCGCAGTTAGAACTCAAGGTTCGGAGTTCGCCGGAAAAACGAGCGGCGGGTGCCGGGGGAAGCCCGCCTACCACCTACAGTGACCCCGCCACACTGCCTATGTATAATGCGGCGTTTGATTTTTGACCTTCCGACATCAGGATGTTTCGCTGTGACTGAACAGACCACGCCATCGACAGCACCACCCAAAGATTCAACCACGGCCCGTAATCTGAAGACATTTCAGGGCCTGATTCTGACGCTGCAGCAATACTGGGCTGACCAGGGTTGTGTGATCCTGCAGCCGCTGGATATGGAAGTTGGCGCCGGGACCAGCCATCCGGCGACGTTTTTGCGCGCCATCGGGCCGGAAACCTGGAACGTGGCCTATGTGCAGCCCTCGCGTCGCCCGACCGATGGCCGGTACGGCGAGAACCCTAACCGCCTGCAGCATTACTACCAGTACCAGGTCATTCTGAAGCCGAACCCGAGCAACATTCAGGAACTGTACCTGGGCTCGCTGGAGGCCATTGGCATCGACCCGCTGGTCCACGACATTCGCTTTGTTGAAGACAACTGGGAAAACCCGACGCTGGGTGCCTGGGGTCTGGGCTGGGAAATTTGGCTGAACGGCATGGAGGTGACCCAGTTCACCTACTTCCAGCAAGTCGGGGGCATAGAATGCTACCCGGTCTCCGGTGAACTCACCTACGGCCTGGAACGCCTGGCGATGTACATTCAGGACGTCGACAACGTCTACGACCTGGTCTGGACCATCGGCCCCGATGGCAGCAAGGTCACCTACGGCGATGTCTATCTGCAGAACGAAATCGAGCAATCGAAATACAACTTCGAGCATGCCGATGTCGACAACCTGTTTCACCAGTTCGAATACCACGAAGGGGAAGCCCGCAAGCTGATCGACCTGAACTTGCCGCTGCCCGCCTACGAGCAAATTCTCAAGGCCGGCCACACCTTCAACCTGCTGGACGCCCGCCACGCCATCTCGGTAACCGAGCGCCAGCGCTATATTCTGCGCATTCGCACCCTCTCCCGGGATGTCGCCAAAGCCTACTACGAAGCCCGCAAAGCGATGGGCTTTCCGATGGCGCCACCAGCGCTGCGCGATGAAATTCTCAGTGCCGAGAACAAGGACTAAGACCACATGACACAGGCTGATTTTCTGATCGAACTGGGCACCGAAGAACTGCCGCCCAAGGCACTGAAACCCCTGCAAAACGCCTTCGCCGATGGCCTGATCCAGCGTCTGAAAGACGCCGGTGTGAGCTTTGGCGACACCGAGCGCTATGGCGCACCAAGACGCCTGGCCGTATTGATTCGCGACCTGGGCCTGGCGCAACCGGACGAAGCCTTTGAACGCCGCGGCCCGGCGGTAAAAGCCGCCTTCGACGCCGATGGCAAACCGACCAAGGCCGCCGAAGGCTTTGCCCGTGGCAACGGCGTCAGCGTCGATGCGCTGGAACGCATGGAAACCGACAAGGGCGAATGGCTGGTCTACCGGGGCGTTGAACCCGGTAAAGCCACGGCCGATTTGCTGCCCGAGCTGGTTCAGCAAACCCTCGATACCCTGCCGATTCCCAAGCGCATGCGCTGGGGCACCAGCCGCGACGAGTTTGTGCGTCCGGTACAGTGGCTGGTCATGTTGCTGGGCAATGACGTTGTGCCGGCCACCGTTTATGGCATTGAATCCGGTCGCCTGAGCCGGGGCCACCGCTTCCACGCACCGGTCGATATTGAGATTCCGGAACCTGCTGCCTATGCCGAAACCTTGCGCAGCCAGGGCAAGGTGCTGGCCTCGTTCAATGAGCGCCGCGACTACATCGAAACCCAGGCAACAGCCGTGGCTAAAGCCGAGGGCGTAGAGGTGGTGATCGACCCCGATCTGCTCGACGAAGTGACGGCGCTGAACGAATGGCCAGTGGCTCTGCTCGGCAGTTTTGAATCCCGTTTCCTGTCGGTACCGGCCGAAGCGCTGGTGTCGTCGATGCAGGAACACCAGAAGTATTTCCCGACACGGGACAGCAAAGGTGAACTGGCGCCACGCTTTGTGTTCATCGCCAACCTGGAAAGCAAAGACCCGGCCCAGGTGATCGCCGGTAACGAGAAAGTGATTCGCCCGCGCCTGGCCGACGCCGCCTTCTTCTGGGATACCGACCGTAAAACGCCGCTGGTCGACCGGGTTGAAAAACTCAAATCGGTGACCTTTCAGCAGCAACTGGGCTCGATGTACGACAAAGCCACCCGCTTGCGCGCCATCGCCGGTGAGATCGCCCAGCGACTGGGCGACAACGTCGAACAGGCGGAACGGGCCGCCTGGCTGGCCAAGGCCGACCTGGTTACCGATATGGTGTTTGAATTCGACGATATGCAAGGCATTGCCGGCTACTACTACGCCCTGCACGACGGCGAGCCCAACGCGGTGGCCCAGGCCATTATCGAGCAATACCGCCCTGCGGGTGCCGGCGATGAACTGCCGCTGAGCCGTGCGGGCATGGCGGTGGCCCTGGCCGACCGGCTGGACAACCTCTCCGGCCTGTTTGGCATCGGCCAGCCGCCAACCGGCACCAAAGATCCTTTCGCACTGCGCCGGGCGGCGCTGGGTGTGCTGCGCATTCTGGTCGAGCGCGATCTGGATCTGGATCTGGTTGAACTGGTCAATTTTGCCGCCAACCAGCACACCAGCCTGCCGGAACGCGACAAGGTGGTCGGCCAGGTCGTCGACTACGCGCTGGATCGTTTCAGCGCCTGGTACGCCGATGCTGGCTTCCGCCACGATGTATTCCAGGCGGTACGGGCACTGAACCCAAGCCGGCCGCTGGACATCGACCGCCGGGTCAAGGCCGTCGCCAGCTTCAGCCTACTGGTCGAAGCCGAAGCCCTGGCCGCGGCCAACAAGCGGGTATCCAACTTGCTCGCCAAAGCCGAAGGCGAGGTTAAAGATCATGTCGATACCGACTTGTTTGAATCGGAGGCCGAGCACACCCTCTGGCAGGCCATTCAGGCGGCAGAGTCGGAGATCACCCCCATGCTGGCAGTAGTTGACTACCAGGGCGCGCTGCAACACCTGGCAAGCCTGCGCGACAGCGTCGATGCCTACTTCGACGGCGTCATGGTCATGGCCGATGACGTCACGGTACGCGGTAACCGCCTGGCGGTATTGTCGAAACTGCGCCAGCTGTTCCTGAAAGTGGCTGACATTTCGGTACTTCAGACCCAATAAAGCCCGAGGTGCGCGTGTCTGACCAGGCGCGCGCACCGGCCTGTGTCTCTTCCCCCCGGGAAAGGCTAAATTCACTTTAAAGACATCGCCCGGACACCGTTTGTCGGTACACTGTGCGACTCATTTAATCTGGCGAGAGCTGACGCTATGTGGTTGGCCTACCTGCGAACCTTCGTTTTTTACGCCTTTTTCTACGGGCCCTTCACCATTTTATGGGCGTCGTTTTGCGCCCTCTTTGCCTATTTGTTGCCCTACCGGATGCGCTATCACTTTGTCGTCGGCACCTGGGCCAGGCTGACCGTGTTCGCCAGCCGCTGGATACTGGGCATCAAGTATCGAATCACCGGCCTTGAGAACCTCGACGGTTCCGCAGGGGTGGTTGTATCCAACCATCAGTCAGCCTGGGAAACCTTTTTCCTGCAGCGGCTGTTTCGTCCCCAGACTCAGGTGATCAAACGCAGCCTGCTGAAAATCCCCTTCTTCGGTTGGGCTTTCTCGATGCTGCGCCCCATAGCGATAGACCGGACCGACCGGCTCGGGGCAATGACACAGATTCTGGAACAGGGGGTGCCCCGCCTCAACGATGGCATTTTCGTGATGATATTTCCGGAAGGTACCCGGGCCGAATCCCATAAAGTTCGCAATTTCCAACAGGGCGGTGCAAGGCTGGCCAAGGAAGCGGGCGTACCACTGATTCCGGTAACTCACAATTCAGGCGACTACTGGCTGAACAAGCGCTTTGTGAAATTACCCGGCACCATCGATGTGATCATTCACCCCAAGATTGACCTGAGCAGTATAAAAGCCAGCGAAGGAACCACACTGGCGCACAAGGTCATCAGCGATGGGCTGGCTCGTATCCAGCATCAGAACGAACGCCTATCTCACAAGAAAGACCACTAGATCAGTGTCACTGGGTGGCCATGGCCCGCGTCGGCTACCAGTGATGCCTCTGTGGGGTCGGCGTGAATCCATCCATGGAGCCTAGGCCGCAGCATCCCTGCTGCGGACTCCCCCACAGAGACACCACCGGCATCCGCCGCTCGCAGTGTTCGAGCCCCTAAACCTAAGTTATTGGTTAGCGTCGATGGCCGATTGGATGTCACCTTGTGGGTAGGCACCCCGAAGAATGTCGGTACCCACTACAAAGGTTGGCGTGCCGGTAATGTTCAGCTGCTGGGCCAGAGCCCGGTTGCTGGCCAGAGTTTCCTGCACCCAGTCGGCTTTGGTTTCCGCTTCCAGTTCTTCACGGTCCAGCCCCAATTGATCGACAACCTGCCAGACTTCACTGTTCTCCTGCAGACTACCGGGCCGGGCCAGTAACGCATCGTGATAGGCCTGATACTGATCCGGGTATAATTCACTGATGGCCAGACTGACGCGTGCTGCGGTTACCGAGGTTTCCGCCAGAATCGGCCATTCCTTGTACACCACGCGCAGATCAGGGTTTGCTTCGGTCAGTGCTTTTACCGTTTCCGCGGCGCGTTTGCAGTAACCGCAGTTGTAGTCAAAAAACTCAACCAGGGTGATGCTGCCATCCGGGTTGCCACCCACCGGGTCGTTGGCGGAATTGATCAGTTGATCGCTGGCGGCGGCGAGCATCTCCTTCTCGCTGGCTTGCTTGGCGGCTTGTTCCCGCTCCTGCAGAATGCTGATCGCTTCCATGACGATTTCCGGATGTTCCAGAATGTAATCACGCACCAGCTGGTTAACGTCTTCTTCGGTCAGGTTTTCAGCCTGGGCAAAGACGGCAACCATGGCCAGCAAAGGGATCAGCGCCAGTGAGCGCAGCCGTGTGAAGAAAGAAGGTACGTTGGACATGGAGTCTCCAGAATGGTTGGAACGAAAGCGTTAGCAAGTGCCACAGTATAGCAAAGCACTGATCATCTATTGACCAAAACGAGCGCCCGCTTGCGATAAATAGGCTTGTTCAGCCGGGGTTGAAGGTCGGTTCAGAACGGAATTGCGGTGCGGGTACCGGCCAAACTGCTCAATTATGACCCGGTGTTCATAGGCCGCGTCGCTGAACCCTTTGAGCGGTTCGGTGGCGGCCGGGTAGTCGTTCAATAGCTGGTCTATCTGCTGGCGCAACACATCATGACATTCAATCGCTTCGGCGTGCATCAATGGCATCAGGCAGAACATGCGGCCGCTCATGCCGAGCAGTGCCAAGTGGCCGTTATCGAGTGCCTGCTGGCTCCACTGCAGGGCAAGCGGATCCCAGGCAAAGGCTTCGGCGCGGCCGCGATAGAGGTTGCGACTGAACTGGTCGACCAGAATAATCAGCGCCAGGCGGCCTTCCGGGTGCTCCAGCCAGGCATTCAGTTCGCCTTCAATGGCGCGCTGGTGCTCTGTGGCGAAGCGCTCGGCGATCTGCCGGTCGGTTTCCTTGCCGCCGCTGAACCAGCGTTTTTGGTAGTAAGGCTCGGGTGGCTCCTGGTCGCCAAACCAGAAATCGAGCACGGATTGCCAGGGTTTCATCGGCGTTTCAGGCTGCAGCCTGCTCAGTCTCTGTCTCAGCGCCTGAGTTTAGCAGACTGCCCGCCACCATCGTCCAGTAGATTTGCAGTGTGTTGACCCAACGCCCGGTGTCGGCAGTCGACGGGGCCGGGGGGCTGCCCCAGCGCTCGGTAAGCGCCAGCTGCTGTGCCAGGCTTTGGCGGCCATTGGCCGCACCCAGCGGCAAGGCCGGGAGTTTGAGCATGGCCTGGTACCAGTTCAAATAGAGCCGCGCCAGTTGCCGGTCGCGCAGCGATTTGGCCTCGTCGGTTTTTGGCTCGAACCCGGCCCACAGATCCAATTGCTGCGCTGATTGCAGCGCGGCAAACAGGGCACGCCCCAGTGCCAGGTTGGGGTGCGTCAACGCCGCTTTCGGCCACAGGCCCTGGGCACTGCCGCGCCAGCGCTGGGTCAGCGCAGCCAGATCCTGTTTCGGCGGGTTCTTTTGCAGGCCCAGGGCGTGGGCCATCGCGGCCTTCTGGGTCGCCCGGGTGGCGTTGTAGTGGCGCATCACCTGTGCCGATCGCACGGTTTTACCGCTGATCGCGCTGGCCGGCGGAACCAGAGCATCTACCGCTATGCCGGTAGCTTCGGCGCGCTGACGGTGCTTCTGATAGGTCTGATACTGTTTTAACAGGGTGCTGGCCGCGACCTGGGTGCCCGCCTCTCGATGCAGGGCTTTCTGATAGCCTGCGGCGTTCGACAATACCCAGGCGGCCGGCGACGCCATGCGAAACTGCCCCTGGCTGCTTTCTTCATCGACGGCGGGCGCAGCCTCTGCCGGCCCGATCCAGGCCACCCAGTTATCCGCAGAGGCTCCTAGGGTGGTGCAGAAGGCCTGAAAATCGGGCCAGAACGCCCTAAGGCTGTTCAGTTTCCGGGTCAAACGCGTTACCTGGCGAGCTTCCTGGTGGCCGATCAGTGTTTGCATCATGGCCGTTTGCCGGGCTTCGAGATGCTCTACCATGGGCGCGACACGCTGCATCAGAGCGTTTGACCAGGCGGGTTTAAGCCGGGCCAGCGTCTGTTGCCACTGCATAAAGGCGCCCCAGGTCCAATAGGTGAAGGGCGGCGACAGCGCCCCCAGTTGCCGGGTCAGCTCACCGGCCAGTTGTTGCAGGGTGACGGCCTGCAGATAGGGCAGGCCGATCTCCAGCTCAAAGCGACGCCGAACCCACTGCGCCGGGCTCTGGCGAACCGTCACAAAGGGCGCATCGCTGATACGAATGGCCGTTACCGAGGCGGTGTTCAAATAAGTGCTGATCTCATGCGTCAGTGCAAACAGCAACAACTCCGTATCCGGGTCCAGTTCCAGCCCCTCGGCAGGCGGGCGTCGTGGCCAGAACAGTGCCGCGGGCACCAGCAAGAGCCCGGCAATCACCAGCTGGGCCAGCGCGGCACCGGGCTGACTGCTCCAGACCGACAGCGATATCAGCGGCAGTATTAACAACAGGGCGATCAACGGCAGCAACAAATAAATCGCAAACGGAATGGCGGCCAGAATGAGCAGACTGAAGCGGGTTTCCAGTTCTTCATCCGGGTGGCGATAGCGCCCGGCAAAGTAGTGACTGAGCCCGCCGTCCAGCAGGTGCTGGCGCAGTTCATCGGCCGAGATTTTCTGGTTGGCGGTCGCCGTTTCCGCCTCGATGATCAGACCCGCCCGGGTGAGTTTTTTAGCCCATTGGCGGGCTTTTTCTTCCGGCAGATTACGCGCCAGCACCGCTCGCCGGTTGGCCATCAGATCGGCCAGCTGGGCGTCGTTGAGTTTGAGCTGTTCCTTCAGCGTGAGGCTGAGCTGTGTCTTGTTGGAGACGGTGTCCTGAAAGCCCAGGCAAACCAGATGAAACCGTTGTGCAGACATGAGTGAACCGAGCCCTGTAAAGCAGCGATGTGAGAGGGTGCCGCGAGGGAATCAGAATTAGCCAGGACAGGGTTTTGCGCAAGCGGCAAAGATTCAAACTGTGCGCTGGTTCAGGTGCGATCGTTTAACCACTCGAGTTTCGGAGTTCGGTTCACCTCAAAGGCATTGGTCCGCACCGGATACCGGGTATGCCTCTGTGGGGTCGGCGTTAATCCGCCAATGGCGGTCCGACGTCTCGGGCCTAGGCCGCATAATATGAATCCCCTCCATGGGATTCACCCTCCGGGCTCGCTGCGCTCATGCTAAAACGCTCCAGGCGTTTTAGTCCATGTTGCGGACTACCCCACAGAGGCATACCCGGCACCCGGTGCTAGTCTCCCGAGAACACTCCGCAACTTGAGTAACACAACATCAGCGCTTAAATCCCTTACGAATCAGGCGGCCGGCGCCGCGGGCCTGGCGCATCACGGTTTTCCAGTTGCGCTTGCGCCCCAACCGGTTCAGTCGCTGCGCCCGGCCGTGTTTTGCCTGCTCCAGGCGTTCATAAACCGCACTCCAGAGCAGATCGATATTGTAACCGTCTGCGCCCTGGTCGAGCCGCACCGGGACCAGATCGGTCATCGGCAGGGCAACATCCATCGCGATTTGCTGCAACGACTCACTAATGGCAACGGCCTTGGGCGTTTTCGGTTCGGTCAGATCATAGGGCGGCGACCACTCCCGGGCGGGCGACAGGCGGTCGATGTGGCTGACGACGCCCAGAATCGGCGGCATTCGCTGGGTCGGGTTATCCCGAAACCAGGCCCTGATCGAATCCAGCGCGTTTCGGTCCAGCTCCCGGTCGGCCCGGTGGGCGGCTACAACCCACAGAATGCAGTCGACTGCCTCAAGTTGAGCGCCCCATTCATCGGCCTCAAAGACCCGGCCCACCCCTGGGGTATCGATCAGCACCGCCAGCGACTCGCCTGTCTCGTCACTTAACTGATAACGCTCGGCACGGGCGGTCATTGGCAGTACGTCTACCGCGCTCTGGGTGTCGTTCAGCAGGGCGTTGACCAGGCTCGACTTACCCACCTTGAGCTGCCCGGCAATCAGCACCTGAACCGGCCCGGGTGGCGGGCGCGTGGTTTGCTCGTGCTCGGCCAGTTTCGCCATCTGCCCGGCATCGGCCTGTAACCGGCCCGAATAGAGGTCGATCGCCGCCCGGCCGACTTCCTCCACCCAGATGCGGGCGCCTTTTTGCTGTAAATAGTCGGTGGTTCGGTCGAAGGCGACATTCAATAGACGCTCCCGAACTTCGGCCAGCACGGCCGACATCGGATTCACCGCCCGCACCAGCCGGAAGATGGTTTTGGCGCCTTTGTAATAGGGCTGGCTGGAGCTGCCCAGCTGCCAGAGCCGCATCACCTGCCCAACCTGAACGTGGCTGGACCCCGGAATATGGTCACCCAGCACCAGCCGCAACCGCAGGCTGACCCGTTCGCTGAGCAACAGCGCCTCGGGCAGCGTGAAATTCCAGATCGGGTCTTTATGATCCGGATAATAATGGCGGGCGACATGTTCAATAACAAGGCGTGCGCGTTCCAGTAGCAATGTCTGACTGCCCAGAATGATTTTGTCGGTATCCCGCGCCAGTTGTTGCACCTCGGTCCAGGCCGCCAGATCCTGAGCGGACCAGTCAGGTTCTGGTGGTGAGACCGGTGCAGCGGTTTCGGCAGGCGTCTCGATGCTGCCAATCAGGCGGCGTTGCAACAGATGCACCAGCAGGTAACCGCCACCGGTCAGCAGTGCCGTTCCCAGCAGCCAAAACAGCAGCCAGCCCTGCTGCCACAACCAGAACCCGCCCAGCGGAATCAGCACGACCAGAGGCAACATCATCAGTACCAGCACCAGGCCGATCAGCAGAATGATCGGCCCGCGCCAGCGGCGTTTAATTTTCGCGGTCATGATGCTCCCTGCGCATGCGGTCGTGGAACATCCGGTAAGCCTCCTGCAGTGAACCCCGATAGGCATTGGCTACGCCTTTGGGGTCCGGCTTGCCCTGTGCCGACTGGTTCAGGTAGTAACAGGCGGCCCGGCCCAGCGCATAGGTGACCGCCGCGCTGGCGGTGCCGGCGGCAACGGCACCGACCGACTGCCCATAAACCGGCACCAGCTTGCCCAGCTGGCGTGCCGCGAAACTGGCACCAATGCCGACCAGGGTGCCGGAGCCCAGGGAGGTACCAAACTCGGTCAGACTGCGCCGGTCCCAGCCGAGCCCGTAGATGCGGCCAATGGAGTGCAGCATCTTGCCCTGCAGCGTCGGCACCGTTACAAAACCCGCCAGCGGGATCAGATCGGTCAGGCCGGCGGCGGTGGCATAGCCCACAAGATGCGGATGCAGCTGTTGCAGCCGGGCATCGGCACCGGTCAGTTGCAGGTTGCGCAGTTGCTCACTCTGGGCCGCATCCAGCACCTGGTCCAGCACAGCCAGCAGGGCTTCCAGGCCATAGTCCGGGTTAGTGAAGCCGTCTTCAGGGCGGGTCAGGTCCACCGCCACGGCATGCACAGGGCCTGAGCCTGGCACGGCTTTCAACCGGGCTGCCTGGGTCATCAGCGCACGCTGCAGATCGGTCAGTTCGGTATCGCGCTGCAGTTCGGCGTAATCCGGGTGATCCCGGTCGTCCGGGTAGCCATCGTGCAGGCGCGTTTGCACCAGCACCACGGGCCAGTTGGGGCGCCGCTTGCGAATGCGCTCAACCTGAGCAAACACCTCATCCTGCTGCGGGTCCATGGCGCGGGCCACCACGATCAGCGCATCGGCCTGGTGTTCCTGCACCAGCAAATCCTCTTCCGGTGCATAGTCGACCTCACCCAGGCCACGGGTATCAATAAAGCGAACCAGTGGCAGCTCCGGCGGGAAATCGAACTGCTGGGCGTGGCGGGTACAGGGTTTGAAGCCAGCGCCGATTTCCGCTTCGGGGTGGCGGGTAATGGCGTGCACGATCGACGTTTTACCCGATTGCACCTTGCCCAGCAGCCAGAGCACCGGCACCTCGCCTGGCGCTGGCTGTACCAGTGCCTCGTCGATGTCGGGCTCGGGAGACAGCACCGTGTTCACAATGCGTTTCCAGTTTTTACCCCGGGGTTCCGAAGCCATATAAGTCGTGCCTTTCAATTTCTGCCTGCAACGAAGCTCAGTATGGCAGGTCACTTCTTAAATGAAACCGACAGACTGGACGGTAGCCAGGCTGGGTTTACACTGACATCAAGCAGCCTGCACTGAACAGTAACCGGGAACACCAGCATGAAAAAACTCAAGAATGAAAAAGAACTGGTCAAAAAAGCCATTGCCATGGGCAAGGCCTATGGCGAGGCCAGAGGCGTTGTGGAATTTGAACCTACGGATTCCGCCGAAGAGAAAATAGAGTACATCTACCGGTTACTGGTGCACGACAAGGTCATTCAACCGCTTCCGAATGACCAGATTTCGCAGCAGGCGATGCGCCACCGACTGGCGATTTGGGCGTCGAAATCGCCGGACTAAGCCGGGCCTAGCAGCATGCCCAAACCAAGAGACCCGCCAAAAATATAGATCGCGCAGATCACCCCTTCACCGATGGAGGCCCCCAGCAGGGTTTTCCACAATTTAATGCGAAGAATACTGCACACATAAACGATCATGTCAGTCGGCACAAAAGGCGCGAAGCCCCAGACGCTGATTACCACCAATTCGCGTTTGTGAAGCAACCATGTCAGACGTTCAACCTGGCGGGGGTATCGTTCATGAAAGTAGTGGTCGAACCGAACCTGCCGCGCCATCAAATACACGATGGCCGAAGAGGTATAAACCGCCACCTGATTGACCAGAAACAGGGGCAGGGGCGGAAACACCAGTACGCCAGCCAGTACAAAGGGGGTGGAAGGGATCAGCGTAAAACCCCGGAGCGTCGACACCACAAAATACAGGAACAGGCTGACCGCAAGGTTGTCGTTAAAGAACTGGCGCAATGCGCGCGGGGCAAACCACTCAGGGTTCAGGAAATACACCGATAGCGACAACGCTACGATAGCACCCCAGGCAACAAGCCAGTTGCGATTGACAATAACATCGGATTCTCTGGTCACAATGGGGGTCACTTCGTCCTGTAAGGTGCGTCCCTGGGTTCAATGTAAACAAACACCGAACACGCAGTTTAGCGCGACTATTATTTCATTTGAACGGTCTGACATCTGCTTTACGCAACGTCGCTTCTTGCCAGCAACAGGCGTTTCACTCAATCTAACTACGGGCCACAAGGCTAAAACAGATCCCAATCAGGAGCCACCGAAGAATGAAATTGCGTGCTGAACACCCGGAGCCGAAAAACGCCAGCACACGCCGGGCCGCCCGGCCGGTCATCGCTTATCCGCAGGATCAGCTACCAGCATACGATGCCAACTGGTACGCCAAGGCCCGTGCCACCATGGCCCGAACCGACCGGGTAACGGTAAACCCCCGCGATGCTGCGACCTTCCAGGTACCCGCCGGGCACTTCTTCCGCATCATCAGCACCGAAGGCGCCCAGGTTGGCGATTTGAATCTGTGGAACCAGCATCAATTGGCGGAACGCTTTTACAGCGGCAAAACACGCGCCCTGCACGGCACCCACCTCAGTACCGGTGACCGCCTGTGGAGCAGTTTTCCCTACCTTAGGCCCATGGCCACCATCACCGCCGACACGCTCGACTGGTATGGGTGGGATGACGATGGCGCCAGTGTGCACGACGTGATCGGTACCCGATGCGACCCTTACACCAGCCATCTTCTCAGCAAGGAGCACTATCACTATTGTTGTCACTCCAACCTCACCCGCGCACTGGCACGGCATCAAAACTTACCTTTGCCCGAGGCGGAACGGTTCGTTCACGACGTGCTCAATGTGTTCATGTGCACCGGTTTCACCCGGGATACCCACCAGTATTTCATGAAGGCCAGCCCGGTTCGCCCCGGTGACTATCTGGAGTTCTTTGCGGAAATCGACCTGCTCGGTGCGCTGTCTGCCTGCCCGGGCGGCGATTGCAGCGCCAGCCACTCCAGCGACGCGGCAGCCTGTTATCCACTGATTGTGGAAGTGTACCGGCCCGATGCTAATACCCTGGTTGGTTGGGAGCCTGCTGCGCTGAACGGGTATAGCGGCGAGCATGGAGTATAACCTTTGCAACGCTCTCAGCTCTCAGCTCTCAGCTCTCAGCTCTCAGCTCTCAGCTCTCAGCTCTCAGCTTATCCAACACCCGATACTCACCCGGCGCCAGACTTTCATCCAACACATAATCCCCAACCGCACTACGATGCAACGCCAACACCCTGTTACGAAATCGCCCGAACATCCGCTTTATTTGATGGTACTTGCCTCCGGTCAATACCAACTCTGCGGTCGTTGCAGACGTCAGCACCAGCTCAACCGGTGCCGTCACACAATTTTCAGTCTCAAAATACATTCCCTCAGCGAACGCCTTCACATAACGTTCATCCAAAGGTTCCTGTACCTGCACCTGGTAACGCTTGGGCACCTTGCTTTCCGGCGCCGTCAACTGGCGTGACCAGCGGCCATCGTTCGTCAGCAATACCAGTCCGGAGGTATTCAGATCCAACCGACCCACGATGTGCAGTTCATCTTTGGCAGGGTGATCGATTAAATCCAGCACGGTGGTGTGCTGGCTGTCTCTGGTAGCACAGACAACACCGACGGGCTTGTGCAACATTATGTATAGGGGAGAGTGCTGTTGCAGCACCTCACCCTGATACTGAACGTCATCAAACTCATCGATAAGTAGCTGACCGTCATTCACAACAGCACCATTCACCGATATCAGACCCCGGGCTAATAAAGGTTTAACTGACTTCAGTGGAATCTGGTTGGTCCTGGCGATAAACCTATCCAGACGGCTGCGTTTGGATTGCATGGGGCTACCTGGGTTATAACTGAACGAGAGCAACTAATGAATCGATAGATTTTAGCAAGACCCTGACTATATCAACAGGTAGATGAACACCCATCACAACTATAACTTTTCAAGGTTCATCGCTGAATCTCTTTTAAATTTCGATATGAAAATCACTCCCAGCGCTGCAACGTTGGGTGTTCTTAGAGCTGCGAACCGCAGCAATCCCGTTAACTGCGGCAAGCAACCACCGACCGCAACAACCAGCTCACTTGGTTGCCAGGCAATAGTTTTGGTTTTTAGTACCCACGGCTTACCCTTAGGTCATTGAAGCTGAATGGCCCAGCCCAACCCTTCATTTTTACTTTCCAGTTCTTTTAACGCTTCTGCTTCGACATCTGATGAAAGGTTGACCAGATCCCGGCTCGTTGTCCAGCCTTTGGTATCGGCTCTTGCGCGGATCTTTACCCACATCATCGTATCAAGAACCGTTATCGTATCTTCCTGGATGTTAAAGGGGATATTGATGGGCACAATACTGTCATTGAAGTTGTAACGAACGTTGTCCTTACGATCTACCTTGGTTTGGAAGGTGCCGAGGTAGTAGTCGCCCTCTGCTAGCGGCCCGTAGGTGTCAACGTAGTCACCGCTGGACATTCGGACATCAATTTCCATGACTTCCAGATCAGTATCTTTTTCAAATATCTTGAAGCCATAGTGGTAGCTGTAGGGTCTTCCAGTGTTGTTATCCGGGTGCATCGGAAACGCCAGAATGCCTCCATTAGTTTCAGTTGGGGAAGGAAGGGAGGCGCAGCCAGCCACACCTAATGCGACAATAACAGAGAGAGAACGAACGAATGTCATGGAAAATCCTTGTTTTCAGGCATTGCGTCCCGCCGTGACTCCTCGAATATACTTGCGTAGAACCGACGACGGGGGTCAATAAGAAATACTAGCAGGAAGTACCGGGCTGTGAAAGTTCAAGAATAGCAGCAGTGAGCAGCAGACTTTCGTAACAAGCTTACTGTTACAAACGCATCGTCATTGCCAAGAGCGAACCAGAAAGCGCTGAACCAAAGCAACCGAAACCCTTGTTTCCGTTTGTAGGGTACCTCCGCCATGAAGCAGCTACCTGGACACCCATCGAGCAGCTACCTGGACACCCATCGCAATTACAAACTGTACCGATGGATGTCCTGATTAGCTTGTTCACCATAAAGAACGAAATAACTATAAAGCCCCAAAATCAGCCATCTTATCACTAAAACATCCTCACCTTCAGGCATTAGCTACTCACCCATGAACAAAGCGATACCTGCAAATAAAATAGCCAACAAAAAAGACAATAATCTAAGCTTACCGTCTATTCCAGGCAGCAAGACATGTGTCGAAGTCGGCAAAGAAATTGGGGTTTTCATGAAATAAGGGAAAATATAGTAGTGCATGCATGCGACAACAATAGCCAGTGAAAATATCGAAGCAAGACTCACCAGCTCTGAAAGAAGCACTCTGAGGCACAGGAATAGCACTAAAGTTATAGCCCAATAGATTGCCATTTTTCGTTTATTAATCAATTACGTTCTCTCTTTGCAAGAATACCCTCATGTCCTAACATTTATTCTGGATCTACTATATCCTTTAGCCTAGCTGTTATGATTATAGACTTTACATGGGTGACAATGGAATCTACCACTACATCATATACTCAGAAAGCCTAAAATAGCCCTCTCAATGAAACCCATCAGTAGCTGGACTGCTCATCACAATTAAAAACTGTAAGAATGGGTTTTACCGCTCAAAAATGAACTAAACACCAGCCATAAACCCAACGCTCAAAAACCCAGCCAGAAGCCATGTAATAGCAGATAAGAATATGAATATCTTCTTACTCGTTTTTAAAAATAAAGCAGAAAGAGTCACTATTGTCAAAGAACTAACTACATATACCTCTAGCATTGAGTATAAAAGCAAAGCCATAGCCGGGCCAAATAAAATAAAGAGTTCGATTCTTGTTGACGGCCCTATTAACTCAGAGTTGAAAACAGCACTCAATAATAGCCCCAGTATTATCGTGCTTACTAGATATATTGATACTAGATAGATATATTTTTCCATTTGTAGTGTGGCACTCTACATATCATCATTGGAATACTACAAGGTTCCAACTGATCCAATCATTATTACAACGCCTGTGTTTACCAGAAAAATCATCGAAAGTAGAAAGTTAATAAGGACATAACGTCGATATCGCCTTCCTTTTAATACCAAGTCTTTATCAGGCAGCTTCTCATACTTTCTATTAAACATAAAAATCAAAAAAACAAGCTGCTCACTATATTTAGCAAGAAAAACCCCTGGTCGACAAGTATCTATCAGCTCACCGTTCCTATTCTTAACAGTCTTATAATATAAACCAAGTTTAGGCTGAAATATGAAAAACCATAGCATCAAGACTACAAACAATATGATCCACAAATAAAGTATTGCCTCAACCACCATACAATCCTACGCCTAGTAAAAATTCCAAGTATAATCTGTTGTCGCGGAGACATTTCCTCCTGCTAAACAACTTTCTGGAGACCTATCAAAATTGCAGACTTTAACGATAGGTGATTACACAGTCCTTTTTTCCATTAGTCGATCACTAATTATTTTCTGACGATTGTAATTTTCGCATCAATAACATCGTCTTTTT
>DASSWT010000298.1:0-2573 GCA_035704555.1 Saccharospirillum sp.
ATACAGCGAACAACGCCGGCGCAAGAAACAGGTCCGCCACTACCAGAACGTGATCAACCGGGTACAGAATTCCACCGAAGCCCTGCGCGACGGGGTTATCCTGCTCGACCACCACGGCGCCCTGCAATGGTGGAACCAGTCCGCGGCTGACTTGCTCAAGCTGCAACCGCGCGATGAAGGCCAACTGCTGATTAACCTGGTGCGCGAGCCTGCCTTTCAGAAGTTCTACCAAAACCGGGAAGTGCGCGAGAGCATCCGCATCGACAACCCGGCGTTTCACGACCGCACCCTCGATGTCTCGATGACGATCTACGGCAAAGGCGAACGCCTGTTACTGATTCGGGATACCACCCGGATGACGCAGCTGGAACAGATGCGACAGGACTTCGTCGCCAACGCCAGCCATGAACTCAAGACCCCGCTGACCGTATTGAAAGGCTACCTGGAATCGATACTCGACTTCAGTGACGACCTGCCCGCCCCACTGCGCCGGGCACTGGACAGCATGAATGACCAAACGCAGCGTATGGAAAACCTGGTCAATGATCTGCTGGTACTGACCCGGCTCGATGTCGAAGTGCGCGAATCGGTGCGTCAGCGCATTGAAGTGGGCACCCTGCTGAACGGCATCGCCGAGGATGCCCGGGCCCTGTCGGGCGAGCGTCACCATAACATCACCGTTCGGCTCGACAGCGACAAAGAGCTCCAGGGTGACCCGTCGGAACTGCGCTCGGCGATCAGTAACCTGGTGTACAACGCGGTGAATTACAGCCCCGATGGCAGCGACATCGAGCTGCACTGGCACGATTCGCCCCAGGGCGGGTACATTTCAATTCGGGATAACGGCATCGGCATCGACCCGCGTCACATTCCGCGGCTGACCGAGCGTTTCTATCGGGTGGACCCCGGGCGCAGCAGCGAGCGCGGTGGTACCGGCCTCGGTCTGGCGATCGTCAAACACATTCTGCATCACCACCAGGGTCGGCTCGATGTCGCCAGTGTGCCGGGGCGCGGCTCGGTCTTTACTTGTTGCCTGCCCGCCGAACGTTTGCTGCCTGCCGCTACCGAACCCACGGCACCACCGCCGTCAGCTCCGGATCGAAGCCACAAGTCGGCTTAGCACTTCCATCTTCTCCGGGTCGTCATCCACAAACTTAACGCCCAGACGCACACTGCGGGCCTCCATGGAGGCTTCACGTAGGGCAAGCTGGGTAACGAAGCCGTTGATGCGGGCCAGGGAACTCGGCTGATCCGGAACCTGGAGGTCAATCACCACTTGCTCGAACAGAATCGGCGGCGGAGCATCTTCCAGCAGAATATCCACCGAAATTTCGACCAGATTCAAATCGCGCACCGCGCCCTTCCACTGCCCTTTCGACGACCGGACCAGCACTTTGGTCAGCGCTTTGCCGCTACCGGCTGCCGGCTTGGTTGGCTTGGCCGGCTCAGGTTTTGCGCCGGTCAGCAGACTGGCGCTGTCGCTAACACTTGATGACGGTGCAGGCTTGGGGGTGGTCGGTGAAGACGTCAGCAGACTGGCCGACTCGCCGAGACCACCACCCGGTTTGGACATGGCGGCCTGACCTTTGAGGATGCTGCGAATCAGATCGCGGTGATTAACCGACAGCGCCTTGAGCACCTTCTTCATGATTTGCTCATTGCTGAACGGCTTGCCAATGTAATCATTGACGCCCGCTTCCACCGCCTTGACCACGTGCGATTTATCGCCGCGGCTGGTCACCATAATGAAAGGCGTCTTGCTCTCTTCGCGCTCGGTTTCTGTCGCACGCAGCCAGCTCAGCAATTCCAGGCCCGACATTTCCGGCATTTCCCAGTCACACAACACCAGGTCGTAGCGGTTTCGATTAAGCAACCCCTGAGCCTTGCGGCCGTTGGGCGCTTCATCGATCTGGCACTGGGCAAACTGGCTTTTTAGCGCTCGTTTGACCAGATCCCGGATAAAACCGGCGTCATCGGCCACCAGAAAAGAAAGTTTCTGCATTCAGTTGATCCTGTAATGGGGCTGCAGGGCTCAATTCGAGCGATTCAACCCTCATTCTAGCAGCCAAAACCGGACTGTGTTACTCGCTAACCGGCTGCAACTGCAATTGCCAGCGCCCCGGGTCGGGCACCACACAACCCAGGCTGACCGAACGAAACCGCATATCCCGGGCGACCAGTTGGCGCACCTCGGCAATGGTTTCCTCCGGGGTATTGACCGACCAGTAAAGGGCCGTAACCAGACCGCGCTGAATGGGCAGAACCGGCTGAGGCTCCCGGTCTGGCCCCGGCTTGACCGGCACGGTTGTGTCCGGCATCAACAGGCGCCATTCCTGGTTATCGGCACAGGCCGGGTGATCCATTAGCAAACCGGGAAAAGGGTTGGTGGCCGTCACCTGATAGCGATGCTCACCTCCATACTGAACCGGCGCAAGCAAGGCCGGCCGTCCTTCCCGGCTGGCCAGCGATGCGTGCCGGCTGACCAGCGCCATCGCCAGGCCGCTGAACCCACCCGCCAGATCACGCCACGCCAGATAGCTCAACGCCGACGGAAACAACCGCGCCACCCGGGC
>DASSWT010000205.1:0-3002 GCA_035704555.1 Saccharospirillum sp.
CTCTCCCCCAACCAGTTTGCTTGACGACGATAGAGCTGTGGAACCACCTGATCCCTTGCCGAACTCAGAAGTGAAACGCAGCCTCGCCGATGGTAGTGTGGGGTCTCCCCATGTGAGAGTAGGTCATCGTCAAGCTTTTAATACCAACCCCGAGCCAGAGATGGTTCGGGGTTTTTTATGCATGGGAAAAAGAAAAAACCCAAAGCGTACCCTCTCCCCAGCCCTCTCCCGCAAGGCGGGAGAGGGAGCCATTCGGTGGTTGAATATGACGAATGCCAATCGCTCGTGGCACTGAACATAACCGTCCTCTCTCCACCTCCGGGGGGAGAGAGTTAGAGAGAGGGGGGCGGCGCAGCCGTTAAACAACCCAGACCAAAGCTACCGCCTAAACAACGCCTTCTCCTTAAACCCAAACGCCTTGGCCAGCAACAGATCGGGAAAAGAATGTATCTGGGTGTTGTAGAGCTCAACGGCATCGTTATAACCATTCCGCAGTAACGACAGATAATTCTCAGTTGTCTCAACCTGCTCCATAAATTCCGCTACCAGAGTGTTGGCCTTTAACTCCGGATACGCTTCCGACCTTGCAATCAGCTGTCGATTAAGTGCCTCTACCTGATTGTTGTATCGATCAATCTGATCAGGGCTGTCACCTAATTCGGGGTTAGCTGTTCGAAGCTTTGTCAGCGCTGTCTGCAATTCCTGTTCATGCTCCAGATAGCCCTGCAATACCTGATTAAGGCGCGGTATCAGATCGTGCCTTTTCTGCAAAATGGTGCGAATGTCTGCTTTTGTTTTGTCGCATCGATTGCGCAAAAAGATCAGATCGTTGTAGTGAAGTATCAGGGTATACAGGAATAAAAATACCGGAATAAGCAAGGCGGTCAGTAGCAGGTCGGCTGGCGTCAGCGAGCCGGCATACGCCAATAGTATCAGGAAAGCACTGAGCAGCAGGCCGAGGCTAACAGAGGTAAACAGAAAGCCCTGGGCGCCTTTGCGTTGGATGAGCCGTTGCTCATCGAGCGTACTCAAAATATAAGGTTGTTCTTCTTCATGTTGCAGCGCCAGTCGGTCTGGCCGGTTTGCATCGAGGCCGGCAAAACCCAGGCAATAGAGGTCGGCATCGGGCGGTAACCAGGATTCTTTGTAACGGCGTCTGCCCTGGCGGCGGGTTACGTTTTCCGAGTAGTGCATGGTGGCTTTTTCGGGGTAGACCCAGACGCGGCCCGATTCATCGGTCAGTTCAAAGGGCAGGCGACGATCGATCTCTTCCAGGGTGACCCAGCGGGACTTTTTGCCTGATCCACGTTTTTCTTCTTCCAGGTAGTGGAAGGCAACGCAGGGGTTTTCGGTCAGTTTCGACGTTAGCGGCTCTGCCTGCAGGTCAATCTTCCCTTTGAGTTCTGCCAGCCCATAGCTCAGCCCTGTGGTTGCAGCGGTGGGCAGGTGTTCAATAAGGCGCTTGAGCCTGATGCGCCTGATACCCAGCCACAGCAGCAATACTGAAAAGCCTGCACCGCCTATACTGGCCAGCAGAGTCACCAAACCATTGCCAAAACGATTGCGTGGATAAACCTCGATGCGCTCAGCAACGGCCTGTTGCCGTGTTGAATCGAGCCCCTCAGGCGCTGGAAAATAATCTGATGCCAGCTGTTGGAAGAAGAGCCGGTCTGGCCAGGGTTCGGCGCCGCGTGCAATTAACAAACGCATCGCCAGCAGGTCGGCCCGTTGTTCGATGGTCGGGTTCGGTTCGAGTGCAGCCATGCGGGCTTGATACAGGGAAGCGGCGCGTTGCCAGTCCTGTTCGAGTTGATACAGGCCCTGGCCCCAGAGATAGACGATCATGATCACCGTCATGGCGCTGACGTAAAGAATAAATCGGTGAACGCCCAGCCCGATCAGTATCAGGGCGATGCCTACAGACACCAGACCGGCAGCCAGGGAGATGATCAGGGCCGCACGCAACAGGCTTTGTCCACCGGCCGCCTGCAAGCTGGAGTCGGTAATGGTGGCGGGCAGGTTAAAGTTCAGGTTATTGAACACCAGCGTCTGGTTTGAAGGCTGATAGCGACCCAGCAGTTCGACTTGTTGCCCTTCACTGAGGGTCCACTCTGAATAGATCAGGTCGCCCTGGCGTTCCCGGTAGGTCCGTTGCACTTCCCAGTTGATATCGCCAGTCGACAAGGTCGGGTCGACGCGAAGCGTGCCGCTATCGTCGGTCAGTCGGAAGCGGGTACTGCGTTGTCCGCTGTCGAGGGTTCGGGTGCGTAGGTCACCGTCTGAATCCCGATATTCTTCTTCCAGCAAATACCGGACATACAGTACAGATTGCCCGGAATAGGGCGCTGTCACCACGTTCGATTCGCGCTCTGTGCGACCGGCCACGGCGTAGGGGCCGCCGGCCAGAACGGCAATGGGTGACTGCGGTAGTCGCTCCATCTGCCGTGATTCGCTCAGGGCGGTAAAACCCCAGTTAAAGCAGAATGTTGCCAATATCAGGCTGAGTGCACCCAGAACCAGTGCCAGCAAGCGTTTTAACCAATAACCCATTGTTCATCCCTGTTAATTTTTACGTCGCAATTATGGTAAAACACTTGTCAGCGTTTATACACCGCCTGCCCCGGTAGATTTCCGGGCACAAAAAAGGCGACCCGAAGGTCGCCTGGTGTGAGCCGTAAACGAACTCAGCGGAAGACGCGCTGACGTACCCGTTCCAGGTTGGTCAGAATGGCGTCCAGACGATCGGGGTTAACCATAAATTCCTGGAACCCTTTCATACCTTCAGCGGCCATAGCCGGATCGGTATCACGATCGTAGAACTGGGCTGTGCCGTCTGCTTCTGACAACATTTCCAGACCCTGCTGCAGAAATTTGTTGTCGCCCACTTCCGCGTCAGCGTTAGGTGGCAACTGGTTCAGGCCCAGGTTGAGTTTGGTTTGCACGTCTGCCTGTGCAACATAGGCCAGGAAGCGCTTGGCATCTTCTTTATTGCTAGCGCGCGA
>DASSWT010000332.1:0-8162 GCA_035704555.1 Saccharospirillum sp.
TCTGGTGAATAAACCCCGACGTTCGTGAAGCCTGCGTCCTGCAAATGCATGGCGTGTAGCTTGCTCATCACGCCCTTGTCGCAATACAGCAGGTATTGCTGGGCCTGATCCAGCTCGGCGAACTTGCGATTCAGGCTGTAGAAGGGAATCTGCATGATGGGCGCGTCGATCTCTGGCAGGGGCGCATCGTCTGCTTCAGCCGGGTGGCGTACGTCAATTACTACTGCCTGATCCGCTTCCGACACCGTGTTGATGCCCATCGACAGATCATCCTGCGAATGCCAGGTCAGGGTTTCTATGCTTTCGCGCTTTGCACTGACGATGGCTTCGTCCAGAACTGTCCAGTCGAAATCGGCCTCGGCTGCATACACATCAGTACGTTTGCAGGCCGCATTGGGCTTGCGTGAAATGACGCCGCAGAACTCCGGCATTTTTTCCGCGTAGCTGGCTGTACCAATGGCGCGGGCCTGGTCAATAATGTCGGGTTTGCCGGTCACGATCAGGGGGCGCAGCACCAGCAGGTCGGTCACCTCATCGATGTGGCTCAAATTCGGCAGTGTCTGGCTGGAGACCTGAGCCAGTGCTTCACCGGTTACCACGGCGGGAATCCCGAGGTCAGTGGCGACTTTTTCTGCTGCGCGCATCATCATGCGTTTCAGCACCACGCCCATGTAGCGGTCCGGCACCTGTGTCAGAATGGCCTCGACCACCGCCTCGAACGGTACCGACACGAACAATACCCGGTGCGAGCTGCCGTATTTCTTCCAGAGGTAATAGCTGACTTCCTTCACGCCATTTTCATGCGCCGAGCCACCCAGGTTAAAGAACAGGAAATGGCTTTTAACGCCGCGCCGGATCATCTGATGCGCCGCTACCGTCGAGTCGAAACCGCCCGACACCAGCGTCAACACCTCTTCCTGAGTACCCAACGGGTAGCCACCCAGGCCCGGCCGCTGTTGCTGCACCACAAAGAGGCGGTCGTGTTTGATTTCAAGCTTAACCACTACATCCGGATCTTTCAGCCGGACTCCTGCCGCTGCCGTGCGCTGGTTTAGGCCACCGCCGACATAGCGCTCCAGCTCTACCGACGTGAACTCGTGGTTACCATTGCGTTTTACCCGCACACAAAAGGTCTTGCCCGCCAGCGCTTCGCCCCAGACCGATTCGGTATCAGCCAGTATCTGATCAAAATCACCCAGTTCAAATTGTAGCACCGAACTAACCTGAGCAATGCCTGGAATGCATTCAAGCGCGGTCGCGACAGCCTGATTCACCTCGTCTGTCGTTGCTTCCGGTGTGCGAACAATGATGCTGTCCCAGTCGTTACGTATCACCACTTCTGGGCAAATACGACGCAGCACGTTGCGCATGTTCTGCGCCAGGCTTTTGACCATCAGCTTGCGCACGGGCCGTGTCTTGATGGTGATTTCCGGGAACAACTTGGTTACAAACTTCATAACTGATCAAATATTACTCAGCGGGAAAGGGCGCGGGATTATACCCGCCCGCCCCGTCTTTTTCACGCCGGGGTTACAAACCTTTGCGCTTAACCAACGAGCCTGAGGGCTGAAGAACCGCCATTGCGCCCTGTTTTCCGGCACGAAAGAGTACAACGCACCAAATCAGTGCCCTACCAGAGTGCACCGAGAGCAGGAATGCACCATATTGGGGCGCCATCCTGACTAAAAACTCACCCAGGGCGCTGGAAACCTCGATTCCTCCGGGTCCAATGGGGCTGGCACAGGCCTTGCTAAACCAGTGCACACAGTTAGTGCTCAGATTCCAACGGCTTTCCAGCCTGGCCTAACAGGTGCCCTGGCATCAACCAGGTGGGTAGCCGGTGAAAACAGCAGACGATTATGCGATGCTGCCGTCACCTGAACTTGTCACACTGAATCAAAGCTCACCGGCCGTCGGCCGTATAACTTGGAGACGTACCATGTCAGAAAATACGATGAAACTGATTGCAGAATGCGAAGCACGCTGGGTTGATATGCGCTTTACAGACAGCAAAGGTAAAGAGCAGCACGTTACCATTCCTGCTTCGGAAGTTGACGATACCTTTTTCACTGAAGGCAAGATGTTCGACGGCTCTTCTATTTCTGGCTGGAAAGGCATCAACGAATCCGACATGATTCTGCTGCCTGACGACTCTGCTTCCATGATCGACCCCTTCTTCGAAGACGCCACTGTTATCGTGCGTTGCGACATCGTTGAACCATCAACCGGCGAAGGCTACAACCGCGACCCGCGTTCTGTTGCCAAGCGCGCAGAAGCCTACCTGGCCTCAACTGGTCTGGGCGACACGGCCCTGTTTGGTCCTGAGCCGGAATTCTTCGTTTTCGACGACGTAAAATGGGGTTCTGACATTTCCGGTTCTTTCTACAAGATCGACTCCGAAGAAGCAGCCTGGTCTTCCGAGCGCGTTTTCGAAGACGGCAACCTGGGTCACCGCCCGAAAGTCAAAGGCGGCTACTTCCCGGTTCCTCCGGTCGACAGCCTGCACGACCTGCGTGCCGCCATGTGCGACGCCATGGAATCCATGGGTCTGGAAATTGAAGTACACCACCACGAAGTGGGTACCGCCGGTCAGTGCGAAATCGGTGTTGGCGCCAACACCCTGACCAAGAAAGCCGACGAAGTTCAGGTATTGAAATACTGCGTACACAACGTAGCCCATGCCTATGGCAAAACCGCTACCTTCATGCCCAAGCCCCTGGTTGGCGACAACGGCAGCGGCATGCACGTTCACATGTCTTTCTCCAAAGACGGCGTGAACCAGTTTGCCGGTGACGAATATGCAGGCATGAGCGAAATGGCTCTGTTCTACATTGGCGGCATCATCAAGCACGCCCGTGCATTGAACGCTTTCGCCAACGCTTCTACCAACTCCTACAAGCGTCTGGTTCCTGGCTTTGAAGCACCGGTTATGCTGGCTTACTCTGCCCGCAACCGTTCTGCCTCTATCCGTATCCCGTACGTGTCTTCTCCGAAAGCCAAGCGCATCGAAGTGCGTTTCGGTGACCCGACAGCGAACCCGTACCTGATGTTCTCTGCCTTCCTGATGGCAGGCCTCGACGGCATCAAGAACAAGATCCACCCTGGCGATTCTGCCGACAAGGATCTGTACGACCTGCCGCCGGAAGAGCAGAACGACTACCCAACCGTCTGCAGCAGCCTGACTCAGGCGCTGGACGCGCTGGACCAGGATCGCGACTTCCTGAAAGCCGGTGGTGTGTTCGACGACGACATGATCGATGCTTACATCAAGTTGAAGCGTGAAGACGTTGTA
This sequence comes from Saccharospirillum sp., assembly GCA_035704555.1. Classification (GTDB taxonomy): domain Bacteria; phylum Pseudomonadota; class Gammaproteobacteria; order Pseudomonadales; family Natronospirillaceae; genus Saccharospirillum. The sequence goes on from DASSWT010000332.1 coordinate 3,293, forward strand.
ACACTCGACATGACGACCCATCCGGTCGAATTCGACATGTACTACTCTGTCTAATAACGTGCAGTTTTGGCAGCAGATCGGGTGTTTTATTTGATCTGCTGATCCAAGAGAGTCAAAAAAGCCGACCCCCGGGGTCGGCTTTTTTTGTTTCAGGCCAGTGGGTGTTCTGACAGCCAGTGCCGGGCGATCGCTTCGCGGGTTGTTACCCAAACGTTCTCGTGCGTCAGAACATGATCGACAAAACGTTTCAGTGCGGCCAGTCGTGCCGGCCGACCAACCAGGCGGCAATGCAATCCGATACTCAGCATCTTCGGTGCGGTTTCACCTTCCTCGTACAACACATCAAAGGCGTCGCGCAGATAGCTGAAAAACTGGTCGCCGCTGTTAAACCCCTGGGGCGTCGCAAACCGCATGTCATTGGTATCCAGGGTGTAGGGCACCATCAGCAAGGGGCGGCTGTAATTCAGATCGTAATAGGGTAAATCATCGGCGTAGCTGTCGGCGCAATAGAGAATATCGTCGCGCTCGGCGATAAGCTTCAGGGTATTGGGTGAGGTACGACCGAGGTACCAGCCCGCTGGCATTGAACCGGTCATGGCGCGGTGAATATCCAGCGCCCGTTCCAGATGCTCGCGCTCAACCGACTCGGGAACGTGCTGATAGTGAATCCAGCGATAGCCATGAGAGGCAATTTCCCAGTCAGCCTTGAGCATGGCCTCTACCGCATCGGGATTACGCTGCATGGCCATGGCCACCCCGAAAACGGTGACCGGTATATCACGCTCGGTGAACAGACGATGCAATCGCCAGAACCCGGCCCGGCTACCGTATTCATAAATGCTTTCCATGCTCAGGTGCCGGTCGGCATAGGACTCCGCGCCCACGATTTCAGACAGAAACCGTTCGGATTCGTTGTCACCGTGCAAAATGCACTGCTCTCCTCCTTCTTCGTAGTTAATCACAAACTGAACCGCCACCCGGGCGTTACCAGGCCAGTTTGCCTTGGGCGGATGCGCCCCATAGCCAATCAGGTCTCTGGGGTAAGAAGGATCAAAGGTCGGGTGATTCACACACATCTCCTGTATTACTTGAGTCAGACGCAACGAACATGCAAATATTTAGGCACGAATCAGACTGCTTAACAATTTTTAACTCCCGTTTCGGAGTTCAAATTTGCCTTGGCGTCAGGAATCCGTGTCAGGCACCAGGTAACCCTATCTGGGTGGTGCGACACTCGACCGGCGTGAACCCATCCATGGGGCCTAGACTTCGGCATCCATGCCTCAGACTTCCCCAGATAGGGTTACCCGGCACCTGACACTCAGTTGGTTGCCAATTCCGAAACTTGAGTTTTAACTCATGAAACTGGGAGCTTGCCCACGATGTTCAACGCAACCGGCCTCGGAGACGCATCCCCTTTGCTCGTGGTCTGTGCCCCACACAGGCCACCCAATCTCGAACCAAGCCAAAGGGAACAACTTTCACCCCTGGCAGGTGACGACCTAAATCAACTGGTTCTAGCCGGCGGCAATCACTGGCGTAAAATTTTCAATCTCTACGCAAAGCTGCTGCACGGCCTAACGCCTCTGGAACCCGACTGGCAAAGTTGTCGCGAAGACCGCTTGCTGCAAACCGGATCGGCATGTGCCCTGGTATTTGAACAAGGGTGGACGCCCGTGCCCGGGCAGCTTTGCCTGGTGATGGGACAAACCTACGGCCGCGCTCTGGGTTGGCTGGCGAGCGATCAGGTGTTGCCTGCTGAGCACCCCTTTGTTCAGCACCCGGAACAGGCCGTGATCGTGACCCCCTATTTCGACTACCGGCAACTCTCAAATGCGCGCCTAACTGCACTCGTACAGCAAATAGCGGACGAGCATCCGCACTGGCTGGCGGCGTTTTCAGATCGAGCGCACCAGAATGGTGCAAGGAAATAGTACCCAGCACCCAAACCCAGGTGCCGCGAGCCACTGAAATGTCTCAGAGAAACTGAGGCTTTACCTTTCCTGACCAGTCGGTCATATTATGGCTTTGAACTTGCTATGAGTTTGGCCATAACAATCTTTGAATAATTTGCTGGCCATGCTCACCAGAGCAACAACCGACACGACAACAAAGAGCGACCTACTGCCCCGGGTTGTCTTTGCGAGGCGCTATGACCGACTTTCTATTAAATCGCCAGCCCGTGACCCTGGCCACGACCGACCCCGACCTCACGGTCCTGGACTATCTGCGTGAGCAGGCGCATCTGACCGGCACCAAAGAAGGCTGTGCCTCGGGTGACTGCGGCGCCTGCACCATCGTCGTTGGCGAACTGACCGATCAGGGCCTGCGTTATCGCAGCCTGAACAGCTGCATTACCTTTATGCACAGCCTGCACGGCAAGCAATTGCTCACGGTCGAGCATCTGGAACAGGAAGGTGCCTTGCACCCTGTGCAGCAGGCGCTGGTTGAGCACCATGGCTCCCAGTGCGGGTTTTGCACTCCGGGTTTTGTGATGAGTCTGTTTGCGCTTTATCACAGCGACGCCCCACCCAACCGGGACGCCGTCTTAACCGCCCTGTCCGGCAACCTGTGCCGCTGCACCGGTTACCGCCCCATTATTGATGCTGGAATGGCCCTGCTTAAAGACCGTCATGGTGACGCCTTCAGTGCTGACATTGCCGATATCGAAGCCGAATTGAGAAGTCTGGAAACACCGGTGTTACCGGAAGAAACAAAATCTGACCAAACAGTCGGTTTCTGGCAGCCCACGAACCGACAGGAGCTGGCCAAAGCCCGGGCACAGGCGCCCGATGCCCGCTACAGCGCAGGCAGCACCGACCTGGCGCTGGAAAAAACCCAACGCCTGACGGACCTGAATGCATTGATCGACCTGAGCCAGGTAGCCGAGCTGAAGCACCTGAGCGTTGATGACAAAGGTCTGCATATTGGCGCGGCCGTTAGTTACACCGACCTTGAACCGGCGCTGCTGGCCGATTACCCGGAAACGCGTGAATGGCTCGACCGGCTCGGTTCCCGCCCCATTCGCAACCGGGGCACTCTGGGTGGCAACCTGGGCAACGCCTCGCCGATCGGGGATACGCCGCCACTACTGATCGCGCTCGACGCCCGCGTTACCCTCAGCAATGGTCAATCCGAGCGCACGCTGCCAGTCAGCGAGTTGATTACCGGGTACCGTCAGACGGTGCTTGGCGCGGATGAATGGATCGATACCATTCACATTCCCCGCCGCAAGCCCGGCAGCCAGCTGCGGGCCTATAAAATTTCAAAACGCTTCGAAGACGATATTTCCACCGTCTGCGCGGTGTTCTATCTTGAAACGGACCAGGATGACAACGTCACCGAGCTGCGTGCCGGTTTCGGCGGTCTTGCCGCCACGCCACTGGTACTTGCCGACTGGCAGGCTCAACTGACCGGTCAGCACTGGCCAGATGCGCCGGTCGATGAGCTCAGCCGGGCTCTGGCTGACGCCCTGGCGCCGATCGACGATGTTCGCGCCAGTGCGCGCTACCGGGTACAGGTGACCGCCAATCTGTTCAAACGGTTTCATCTGGAAACGACCCAGCCCGATACCCGAGCCCGGGTGCACCTTCACGGAGGGCCAGACCATGCGTAAGCTCACAGATACCCGACTGCCCCCGGCGGTTTCACAGGGTCATCGCGGTGCCGCCGTGGCGCACGAAAGCGCCGCCCGTCAGGTTAGCGGGCAGGCGCGTTATGTCGATGACCTGCCGGAACCAGCCAACCTGTTGCACGCCGCTGTTGGGCTGTCTGATGTGGCCGCCGGAACACTGGAGAGCCTGGATATCAGCCAGGTAGCCTCCGCACCCGGCGTCATCGCGACGCTGACTCTGGGCGATGTTCCAGGCCATACTGACATAGGCCCAGTCTTCAAAGGCGACCCGGTGCTTGCCGATGGTGAGATTCTGTTTCACGGCCAGCCACTCTTTGCCGTCGCCGCTGAAAATAATGAACAGGCCCGTCGTGCTGCTTTGCTGGCCAAATGGAGCATTAAGCCGGGCGATGCCATCCTGAGTGTTGACCAGGCCCGGGCTGCTGAAACCTACGTTGGCGACACCGTCCATTTCCGTCAGGGCGATGCCCTGAACGGACTGGCCAACGCCACCCACACCACCAGTGGCGAGATTCACATCGGCGGGCAGGAACACTTTTATCTGGAAGGCCAGGTAAGCCTGGTCATTCCCGAGGAAGACGGTGGCATGCTGGTGTACACCTCAAGCCAGCACCCGAGCGAAGTACAGAAACTGGTGGCGGAGGTGCTCGGCATCCCGTTCAGCCGGGTGACGGTGGATGTGCGGCGCATGGGCGGTGGCTTTGGTGGTAAGGAAACCCAGGCCGCGCAATGGGCCTGCATCGCCGCACTGCTGGCCAACAAGACCGGACGCGCCGTTAAACTGCGCCTGCCGCGCAGCCAGGACATGACCACAACCGGCAAACGCCACCCCTTCGTTAACCGCTGGACGCTCGGCTACGACAGCACCGGTTTGATTCAGGCGGCCGATATTGAGGTCAACGGCCTGTGCGGCTACTCGCCGGACCTGTCCAACGCCATTGTCGACCGTGCTATGTTTCATGCCGACAACGCCTACTTCCTGAACGAGGCACACATCGCCGGTTACCGCTGCCGCACCAATACCGCATCCAATACCGCCTTTCGCGGCTTTGGTGGCCCCCAGGGCATGATGACCATAGAGGCGGCGATGGACGGCATTGCCCGCACCCTGGGCGAAGACCCACTGACCATCCGCAAACGCAATTTCTACGGCAACGACACCCGCAACGTCACGCCCTATCACATGACCGTGACCGACAACATTGTGCCGGAACTGGTGGGAAGGCTGGAGCACAG
>DASSWT010000214.1:0-9034 GCA_035704555.1 Saccharospirillum sp.
GTGGAGCCTTCGTCGTAAATGTCATCAACAATGAGGATGGCGCGGTCTTTCAGGGACTGCTGTGGATAAGTGCGCCACTCCAGGTCGGCGCCGCGGGTTTCGTCGCGGTAGCGGGTGGCGTGGAGGTAGCTGATTTCCAGCGGGAAGCCGAGCTTGGTCACCAGCTTGCCGGTGAGTACCAGGCCGCCATTCATTACGCTGAAGACGATGGGGTTTTTCTGGGCCAGGTCCTGCGAGATGCCGACCGCCATGTTATCGATGGCTTGCTCGACCTGTGCTTCTGTGAACAGGCAATCAGCTTCATTCCAGACTTGCTGGATATCAGACGGGATGGCGGTCATTGCTGCCTCTGTGGTCAGGTTTTAAACGGGGGGCGAACTTTAGCGGCTCCTTGAGTGCGGTGCAAGCGGAGCGACAGACTGTTCACTGTTCGGTAGTATAGCCGCTGTTTTTAGCAACGAATACCGATGGAGAAATCGATGCGCATCGCCCTTATGTGGGCCATGGCCCGCAATGGCGTCATAGGCCGGGATAACAAATTGCCCTGGTACCTGCCCGAAGACCTCAAGTACTTAAAACGGGTCACCACCGGCAAGCCGGTCATTATGGGTCGCAAAACCTACGACAGTATTGGCCGGCCACTGCCTAACCGCACCAACATTGTGGTTACCCGGGATGCCAGCCTGACAGTGCCGGGTGTTAAGGTCGTTACCAGCCTGGACGATGCGCTGGAGCTGGCGCGGGCTGAATCAGTGATCAGTGATGTCGAGGAAGTGATTGTGATGGGCGGGGCTGAAATCTATGCCCAGGCGCTGCCGTATGCCGACCGGCTCTATGTCACCCTGGTTCATGCCGAGGTCGAGGGCGATGCCGTCTTCCCGCCGATCGACCTGGATGAGTACCAGGAGCTGGCGCGGGAAGACTTCAAAGCCGAAGGCCCCAACCCGTACGACTACTCTTTTGTCGTGTATGAACGGCCAGAGGCGAACTAACCGGCCTACACAGTCCTATTCTTCAATAAAGCCGTTCAGGCCCATCCAGGTGCAGAATAGGGAGGCGCTGCCGAAGAGGGTGAAACCCGCGACCAGCGGGATCAGGGTGTCGTTGAAAAACAAACCTACACAGTAGGACAACGGCACCGAAATAAAGCTGGTCAGGGAGCCGATCAGCGCCGCGCCCAGGCCCGCGACCTTGCCCAGTGGCTGCATTGCCATCGCATTCAGGTTGCCGAACAGCAGACCGACCGAGAAGAAGCCACTGGCGCCGAACACCATGAATTGCCAGATCGGCGGCAAGCCGCCTTGCAGCAACGCCAGCACCCAGAGCAGCGCGAAACAGCCGATAAACCCGAACAACGCCAAATAACTGATCAGCCGGGTGCCGAAGCGCATCACCAGGCGGCTGTTTACGTATGACGCCACGCCAATGGAACCGGCCATCGCCGCGAAGTAGAGCGGGAAGCGGTCGCCCACGTCGTAAAGCTCCTGATAAATCGCCTGGGCCGAGCTCAGATAGGTCAGGAAGCCGCCGAAGATAAAGCCGGCCGCTGCGGTAAACCACATGGCGCTGCGCGTGGTCAGTACTGTGCCGCAGTCGCGCATCAGGGCTTTCCAGGCGAAGGGTTTGCGTTTGCCCTTGGGCAGGGTTTCCGGGTGGCGCCAGCCGAACCAGACGGTGATGATCAGTGCCAGGCCAATAAAGACTGCGAAAATCATTCGCCAGTTGGCGACTTTAACGACCAACTGACCAATCGCCGGGGCAATCATCGGGACGATGATGAATACCATCATAATGAACGACATTACCTGTGCCATAGCACGGCCGATGTAGCGGTCGCGAATAATCGCGACCGAGACAATACGCGGGCCGGAAACCCCAAACCCCTGCACCAGCCGGCCAATCAGCATCCATTCCAGGGTCTGCGCCTGCATCGAGATCACCGAGCCGATGGTAAAACAGATCAGCCCGCTGAAAATCGAAGGGCGTCGGCCAATCACATCCGACAACGGTCCATAAAACAGCTGGCCAAAGGCCATGCCCAGCACCAGAAAGGTGATGATCATGTGGGTTTGGGCAATGTCGGTAATGCCGAGGTCAGCCGCAATGGCGGGCATGGCCGGCAACATGGCATCCATACTCAGGGCGACCAGAGACGTCATCAGCGCCATTAAGGTCACAAACTCAGGCAGGCGCATCTCGGGGCGGGCGGGATTCGCCGATGGAGCGGTGGTCATTAGGGTACAGTCCGGAACGGGTCTGCGGCAGGAGTGCCGGCGACGCAAACGCGCAGTTTATCACGCTTTAACCGGTCAGACCGGGTGCCAGAGACTTTCAGTGACTTATGGCGGCTCAGCCGTTTAATCCAGCCCCAGGGCGCGTTGCAAGCGCAGTACCTTGGCAGCGTCTGGTTGAGATTGGGCCTGCAGGCCCGCCAGGTGCATCAGCAGCAGGTCCCGACGTACGGTGTCGGAAGGCAGGTGATGAATCGCGCCTATGAATTCGCGCATCGGTAAGGGCAATTGCCAGCTTATCTTGATCGCATTGCCATAGCGGGCACTGTACAGATTCATTAACCGCTCGAGCATGGCCTCATCGGGCGGGCTGGTCGGGTTGGGGTGTTGCTCAATCACATCCAGCAAGGCAAATTCGCCCAGCCGGTAGAATAAACCGGCGGTGTAATAAGGCGCCGGGTCCAGCCTGAGCCGGGCGGCGAGTTTGGCAGCAGCTTCGGCAACGCGCTGGCTTTCTTCTGAATAGCGCTGCATTAAGCGTTGGATGTCTGGGGGCCGATTGGTTACGGTTTGATGCAGCAACATCGCACTTACCTGAGCGATCGCCATGGTCACGCCCATGGTCGCGATCGCTTCCAGCAAGGTTGACACTGTGCTGCCATAGCGCCGCATCTGGCTGCTATTGGCCAGGCTGAGCAGACGGGAGGAGATAATCACGTCGTCCTGCCAGAGTTTGGCCAGTGTCTTGGCGGTGGGCAGTTCATCCTGCCATTGCAGCGTCAGAACTTTCTGCGCATCCGGCAACAAGGTTAAATGATCGAGATGGTTTGTCTGATCTTCCAGCCAGGCAACCCAGTCGGTCGGTGCAGCGGCCACATCGAACGCAGATTCATCACTCACCTCAAGCTTGAAAAATGGCGTCAATCGCGCCATCACATCCTCAGGCGTAAACGGTTTAACGATGTAACCGTTCAAACCAGCACGGTGACTGGCTATGACGGATTGGCGATCACCCCGGCCGGTGACCATTACGATGGGCACGGTATCGTTTTGCCGGCGAATGCGACGTGCCAGGTCGAGACCGGAATCACTGCCCTGGAGGTTCCAGTCGCAGAGCACCAGGTCCATCGGTTTGCTGCGCCACAGAGACCAGGCCGAATCGGTATCTTCGGCTTCATATAACGACAACCCATTGCGGATGCTGCCGACAATGGTCAGCAGGAGTTCACGCATCAACGGGTCGTCTTCTACGATCAAAATGTTCATGAGTGCCGCGCACTGCCTATTGCTAACGGTGTAGGCTAGACTACCGTTATTAAAGGTTCAACGCCATGCGACTCCCGTCGAACGGATGGTTCGATAATGGCGCCGCAGACACTGGTTTTCTGGTCGCGAGGTAACAATGGCGTCAAACGACGTATTGGCAAAACTTGCATCACTGCGCATCCAGTTTCAGCAACGACTGCCCGATGAATACAAGCGCCTGACCGAACTCTGGGAAAGCCGGGTTAACCAGGGTGAGGATGCCCTCCGGCAAACGTTATTGCGCCAGATTCACACCCTAAAGGGCAACAGTGGTACGTTCGGGTTCACCAGGCTGAGTAACAGCGCAGCACAACTTGAGGCGGCGCTGGATGTCCGACAGCGAAACCCGGCTTCGGCCACCGCCTGCTACAAAGATCTGCTCAACGAATTGCAGTCTGCCATCAACCAAATCGCGGGCAGCGATGCAGTAGCCCCGTCGGCAAAGCCCTCTATTCCACAAATGGAAGCTCCTGCATCTTTACCTCCGATTGCCACGCCAGTGATGCGCAAAGAGCTGGCCTATATTACCGATGCAGACATAAAACCCGATCAGGCGTTGTTGAACAATTTGAAGGTACAGGGGTATGACGTTATCCATGCCCCGCTAACGAGCAAGGCGACCCAGTTACCACAGTGGGTGTTGATGGATCTGGCTGAAAGCCAGGGGTCGGTGCGTCGCTTTCTGGCCGCCATTCACCATTGGCTGAGAAACGGGCTCGACGTCGTCGTGCTGATCGATGACCTGGATTTTCAGGCGCAGCTGTCGTTGGTACGTGCTGGAGTACGCCATTGCCTGGTGCGGCCGGTATCGGTGGACCAACTGTTGCGGCTGGTTAAACCCAGGATGGGGCAGACACCCGCTTTCCCGGGTCGGGTGTTGATGCTGGACGACCAGCATCAGGTGATGCGCTATTATCAAACGTTGCTGGAAGCCTCGGGCCTAAAGGTACAAACCGAAAGCGATCCGGCCCGCGTGTTCTGGCAAATCGAACAATTCGATCCGGATTTACTGTTGCTCGATATCAACATGCCCGAAGCCACTGGTCCCGAAGTAGCCCGTGTATTGCGCCTTCACGAACGTTTCGCCACCCTGCCCATCCTGTTTCTGACAGCCGACTACGATCAGGCCGGGCAACGCAGCGACCTGCTCAACACGGGATCGGACGATCTATTGTACAAAGGCATGGACGAAGCCGAGCTGATTCAGCAAGTAACCACGCGAGCCGAGCGTGCCCGTCAGTTGCGGGACCGGATCAACCGGGATGCCCTGTCGGGGCTGAACAACCACGGTGCGGTGCAGCGTGCCTCGGAGCAAGCCTTTGCCCGGGCGCAGCGCCAGCAATCGCCAAGCAGCCTGGTGGTGTTGGATCTCGACCACTTCAAGACCGTGAACGACCGCTACGGGCATGACATGGGCGACCAGGTGATTCGCACCCTGTCGCAACTGCTGCTGGCCCGGTTTCGGCATACCGATACAGTTGGGCGTTATGGGGGAGAGGAGTTTGTGATTCTGTTGCCGGATACCCCAACCGATCAGGCGAAATCCCTGACCGATGCGATTCGCACCGACATGTCTGCCCTGACTTTTAGCACACCAACCGGTCAATTTACCGTCACTTTCAGCGCGGGCATCAGCGATGCGCTGGATCACAGCAACCATCTGGAACAATTCAAGGCCGCCGATGCAGCCTTGTATCAGGCCAAGCAGGCTGGCCGTAACCGGGTGGTGATTAGTCGGGCTGCGCCTGATTCCACAGATCGCGCACCTGATCAGCCAGGGTAAGCGGGTCGAACGGCTTGGGTATAACGCCGATGGCGCCCAGGGCCTGATACTCGCTGATCTCCCCGGGCTGAGCCTTGGCAGTCATGAATACCGCCGGCACCTCGCTCATACCGGGCAAAGCGCGTAAACGGCGCAGGGTTTCCGGGCCGTCGAGATCGGGCATCATCACATCGAGCAACACCAGGTCCGGAATGCGGTCGCTGACCGCGTTCAAACACTCGGCGCCTGAAGCACACTGTGTCATTTCCAGGCCGCCCACCGTCACCAGCGCCAGTTCGGCAATGGCGCGAATGTCCGGATCATCTTCCACATGCATGACATGGTTCAACGGCATGGGCCGGTACATCTCCCTTCAACACAACCATTTGGCAACGCCACTCTACACCAACTACGCCAGGCGCTCAGCTAATAACTCGCCGCTCAGCACTCTCACTTCTTTACCCTCGGTACCACCACCCGAAACTCCGTGAGCCCCGGGCGTGATTCGAAGCCGATGTCGCACCCCATCTTTTGCACGATGTTCTGGCTAATCGCCAGTCCGAGCCCGGTACCGCCTTTTTGCCGGCTGTCCCGGTTATCGGCCTGAGTAAAGCGCTGGAATATCTGCGCTTTGAAATGTTCTGGAATGCCAGAGCCGTGATCACGCACCGTCACGGTGACGCTGTTGCTGGTCGCACGCGATGCAATCGTCACTGTCTCGCCTTCGGGAGAATACTTGATGGCGTTGGAGAGCAAATTGGCCATCACCTGCTCGAACCGGTGCGCATCGACCTTCACGCTAACAGACGGCACCTCTTCACACCTCACCGTGACGCGATGAAGATGGGCAAAGCCTGCAATGTTATCGGTGGTGGTGGTCAGTAGCTGTTGCAGCTCGTGGGCTTGCATATCAAACGGCATGCGCCCGGCAATCAGTTTGTCCATATCCAGCAGGTCATTGACTAACAGAATCAGCCGATCAGTGTTTTTCAGGGCAACGTTCACCATCTTGCTTGCCGGCTCCGGCACCTCGCCCACATGCCCGGCCGCCAGAAGTTTCAGCGCCCCGGAAATGGAGGTCAGCGGCGTACGCAGTTCATGGCTGACCGACGACACCAGTTCGTTTTTCAGCCGCTCTATTCGGCGCCGGTCACTGATGTCCTCATACACGCTCCAGAGCAGTTGGGTGCCATCCACTTCCGTTACTTTCAGGCCGATGACATTGGCCGGGTAGTGGTGCCCGTCGCGATGTTTTACGGTCGCTTCAACCGGACCGATCTGTTCCTTTTCGCTGGTTTCACGAAGCCCATGCTGGTCGATCAGGCGACTCAGGAGGGGCGACAAGGTTCGCTTGTTCATGGCCATCAAGGTATCGCGGTCGTAACCACTTTGCCGCACCAGCGCATCATTCACCGCGAGAAACTGACCGGTCGACAGATCCGTCAACGCAATGCCCAGCGGTGACAGTTCAAATAACACCCGCAAACGGGCCTCGCGCTGCTGTAACTGTCGTTGATCGTGATCTCGTTCCAGGGCCGACTCCACCCAGTGCCCGAGCAGCCGAACAAACGCCAGGTCGGTCTCATCCAGTGAGGCAAGCGAGCGCTGCGACGCCGAGAAATTCAGGGTTCCGTACACCCGGTCGTTTACCATCAGCCGAATGCCAACGTAGGTTTCGACCCCAAAGAGTTGATGGCAGGGGTGCCGCTGGTAGGGCGTATGGGTGGCCGAATGAATGACCAGCTCGCCGTCGTTCTGCAACACCAGGCTGCAGAAGGTATCGCCCAGAGGAAACACATCACCGGGGTTCAATGACATCGACGCCGGTGCCTGGCACCACTGTACGGTGTACCGCTGCTGCTCAATCTGACTGACGATGCCCGTCTCCAGACCAAGGTGTTCGCACCCCAGTGCCAGTGCCTGGTTCAGCCGGTCGTCCAAACTGTTTTTGGTGTCGGCGGCGATGTCGTTCAGTACGCTCAGAAACTGCAGCTGACGGCGCAAATTATGTTTGGTGTTACGCTCTTCGGTGACGTCGATGCTGAGCCCGACCAGGCCGATGATGTCGCCGTTCTGATTACGAAGCGGTAGCTTGGATACCCGGTACCAGAGCGGCTGCCCATGCTGGTCAGCGCCTTCGTTTTCCATCAGCGACAGGCTCTCTCCCCGGTCGAGCACGGCCCGGTCTTCCTGATCGGATTTTGCCACCAGGTGCGCCGGGTAGAGGTCGCGGTCGTGCTTGCCGAGGATATCCGCTTCCTGCGCTATGCCCAGCTGGTCCAGCTCGGCACGGTTCGCCAACAGCTTGCGGCCACTGCGGTCTTTTACGTAAATGTTCATCGGAATGTTATCGATGATGGTACGTAACAGCCGCTCGCGGCCTTGCAACGCCTGGTCTGTTTGCAGCCGCTGGTATTCACTGTCTTTGAGTTCGGAGATGTCCATGTGGGTGCCCATTACCCACTCTGGACGACCGTCCTCCGTCCAGCTGACGACCTTGCCCCGATCCAGTACCCACACCCAGTGGCCCTGCTTGTGCCGCATTCGGCAGGCCAACTCATACACTGGGGTTTCCCCATTGAAATGCGCATTCAGTAGCGCTTCAGACGACGCCAGATCATCCGGGTGTACCAGACGTTGCCAGGTATGAATCGACACCGGCTCCAGCTCCGAGAGCCGGTAGCCAAACATCTCGGCCCAGCGTTCGTTAAACACCGTAGCTCCGGTTTGCACATTCCACTCCCAGAGGCCAGCACCGGTGCCTTCGATGATAGTACGTAACTGCACCCACTCGACATTTTCACGGCGCTGCAATTCGGCTTCGGCCAACCCGGCGAGGTCATAAAACAGTTCCCGCTCTTTAGCCGTCAGGCTGCGCGGTGACGGGTCGACCAGACAAAGCGTGCCCAGCGCATACCCGCTTCGCGAACGCAGTGGCAAACCGGCATAAAACCGAACGTAGGGTTCACCGGTTACCGCCGGGTTATCAGCAAAACGGGGGTCAGCCCGGGCATCGGTAATCTCGAACAAGCCCTCGCCTAATATGGCGTGCCCGCAAAAGGATTCTGTGCGCGGAGTTTCTTTTGCGTCGAGCCCCTGGCACGACTTGAACCACTGCCGGTTGGCATCGATCAGGCTGACCAGAGTAATTTCGACGCCCAAAGACAGGCGAGCAATGCGCGTTATCCGGTCAAATGCCGGCTCTGCAGGGGTGTCCAGAATACCCAGGCTGTTCAGGGCGAGCAGCCGCTGGCGTTCGTTGTCGGGGATGGGAGGTGCTTGCATCAATACCGTCATCGTCTTGGGTTACTGTTGCGCAGTCTAGCACTGCACAGCACCAACTGTGACGGCATTGATGCGGGCGCGGCTGCGCCCGGGTGCTCAGGTGGTGTACTGGGCTGGCTGTTTGGCAGCCGTTTGCAACCGCTCGCGGGCCATGGTGTCGGCCAGGTCGCTGGTGGCGGTGTTGTCACGTTCCGAGCGCTCGAACAGTGCCATCAGGGTGTTGTAAATACCCTCGATGTGTTGGTTCACGGTGTCGGTGTTGTAATGGCCCTGTTTTTCATAATAGACATCGATAATGCCCCCGGCGTTAATCACATAATCCGGTGCGTAACACAGGCCTTTGGCGTGAATCAGCCGGCCGGTTTCGGCGGTATCGAGCTGGTTATTGGCGGAGCCTGCGATGATGCTGGCTTGCAGTTGTTCGAGCGTATTCGGGTTCACCGTGGCACCG
>DASSWT010000003.1:0-21215 GCA_035704555.1 Saccharospirillum sp.
GCACGGATGCGACCCAGACCCTGGTTGACCAGACGGCGATTGTTGGCATCCAGTGGCACCACATCGGCGACCGTGGCCAATGCTACCAGATCCAGCCATTGGGCCAGGTTGGGCGGCTGTACAGACTGTTGCTCGAACCAGCCCCGGTCGCGCAGCTCAGCGCGCAGCGCAATCATCAGGTAAAACGCCACCGTGCAGCCGCAGGCAGCTTTACTCGCGAAATCGCAGCCGGGTTGATTGGGGTTAACAATGGCTTCAGCCGGTGGCAGGTCGGTGCCTGGTAAGTGGTGGTCAGTAATGAGCACGGCAACACCGGCGGCCTGTGCCGCTGCCACGCCATCCAGGCTGGCGATGCCGTTGTCGACGGTGATGATCAGTTCGGGAGAGCGCGTCAGCGCCTGCTCGACAATGGCAGCCGACAGGCCGTAGCCATATTCAAAGCGATTGGGTAGAAGGTAATCTACCTCGGCGCCCAGGGCTCGCAGTATCTGAACGACCAGGGCTGTACTGGTAGCGCCGTCGACGTCGTAATCGCCGATAACCAGAATGCGCTGATCGTGATCCAGCGCCTGGATTAACAGTTCAACTGCGGACTCAATGCCTTTCATCGTCTGCCAGGGCAACAAATGCTGCAGAGATGAGTCCAGTTCAAGTGGTGAGCGCACGCCGCGGGACCGGTAGATCCGGTCCAGCAGTGGCTGCTCTGAGACAGCGGCTCCGTCAGGAACGGGCCGGGTCTGAAGGTTGGGAAAGGGAGCGGCCACGCCGCTCAGTGTCCCTCGCCGAAGACGGCGTTGGCGACATAGGCCTGAACCCGGGCGAGTTCGTTTGGCAATACGTCATACCGCTCTGGCCGGTCGAACAGATCGGTCAGATGGTGCGGTAATTCCGGTGATTCCAAACCAGCCTGTTTCACCGCATCGGCAAATTTCACCGGATGGGCGGTGCCCAGGGTGATCATCGGATCAATGGCACTGCGTAGCGTTTCCCGGGCGGCTTTTACACCGATGGCCGTGTGCGGGTCGAGCAGGTAGCCGGTTTCTTCGAAGACCTGCTTGATGGTGCTGACTGTGACGGCATCGTCGACGCCGTAACTGTCGAAGACTTCACGGGCTTTGGCCAGGCGGGCTTCATCCAGCGTGACGGTCTCGGTATTCATCTTGTTCATCAGGTCGGCCAGCACAGCACCGTCCCGATCATAGAGGTCGAACAACAGCCGTTCGAAGTTGCTCGATACCACGATGTCCATCGATGGCGACAGGGTATGCGCCAATGGGTGCTTCTCGTAGACGTTATTGCTCATCACCCGGTGCAGGATATCGTTCTGGTTGGTGGCCACAATCAACTGGCTGATCGGCAGGCCCATCTTGCGCGCCAGGTAACCGGCGAAGATGTCGCCGAAGTTTCCGGTCGGTACCGAAAACGCCATGGAACGGTCCGGACCACCCAGGTTCAGTGACGCGTAAAAGTAGTAAACGATCTGGGCCATGATACGCGCCCAGTTGATCGAGTTTACCGCTACCAGGCGGCGCTCGCCGCGCAGGAAGGATTGATCGCCAAAGCTGGCTTTGACCATGCTTTGGCAATCGTCGAAATTGCCTTCAACGGCCAGGTTGTAGATATTGTCGCCGGTGATGGTGGTCATCTGGCGGCGCTGCACATCGGAGACTCGGTTGTGCGGATGCAGGATAAATATATCGATGTTGCTGCAACGTTTGCAGCCTTCAATAGCTGCAGAGCCGGTATCACCCGAGGTCGCGCCCATGATAACGACTTTCTCGCCGCGCTTTTCCAGCACATGGTCGAGCATGCGCCCAAGTAACTGTAGAGCAAAGTCTTTAAACGCCAGGGTGGGCCCCTGAAACAGCTCCAACACGTATTCGTTGTGGTCAAGCTGAGTCAGCGGTGCGATGGCTTTGTGGCCAAAAACGCTGTAGGTGTCTTTCAACATGGCCGCCAGTTCATTGTCGGCGATGGCGCCGTCGACAAAGGGCTTGATGATGTGAAAGGCCAGTTCGTGATACGGCAGGCCGCGCCACTGGCGAATCTCATCCAGTGAATACTCGGGCAAGGTTTCCGGCACGTAAAGGCCACCGTCTGAAGCCAGGCCGGTTAACAGAACATCTTCAAAACCCAGGGTTGGGGCTTTGCCCCGCGTGCTGATGTATTTCACGAATCAAGTCTCGTTAGAAAGGGTTCGGCCGGGCACCAGCCCGACGGGTACTACGCTAGTTCAAACTTCGGAGTTCGGGTTGCATAAGTGGCATTGGCCCGTGCCGGGCAACGGGTGTACCCCTGCGGGGTCGGCGTAGATCCATCCATGGAGCCTAGACCGCAGCATCCCTGCTGCGGACTCCCCCGCAGGGGTACACCCGTCACCCGCCACTAGTCACCTGTGGGCGAACTCCGAAATTTGAACAATAAATTCAATTTAGCCATCCAGCTGTTCAACACGAATGCGAACGATCGGCTTGGTGACCGACTCCAGCGCCTGCATGGCACTGATGGCATCGTCCATTCTGTGTTCGCGCACCGGGTGCGTCAGCAGAATCAGCGGTACGACATCCGATTCATCTTCCGGCTCTTTCTGGATGATGGCTTCGATGTTGATGCCCTTCTCGCTCATGATGCGCGCGATGTGTGCCATCTGGCCAATCTCATCTTTCACGGTAATGCGCAGGTAATAAGCGGTTATAATCTCGCTAACCGGCAACACCGGCATGTTCTCGGTTTCCGAACTGTAACCCAGGTGCGGGACGTTACCGGCGTTATCGATTTCACGGGCGATATCGACGATGTCAGCAATAACCGACGACGCTGTCGCTTCCGAGCCGGCACCGGGGCCGTAGTACATGGTCGGCCCCACCGCATCACCTTCCACCAGCACAGCATTCAACACGCCGTTAACATTTGCCAACAGCCGCTTGGACGGCACAAGGGTCGGGTGCACCCGCAGCTCAACGCCTTCATTGGTTTTACGAGTGAAACCAAGATGCTTGATACGGTAACCCAGTTCTTCCGCGTATTTAACGTCTTCACGGGTAATTTTGGTAATACCCTCGGTGTACACCTTGTCGAACTGTAACGGGATGCCAAAGGCAATAGACGCCAGGATAGTCAACTTGTGCGCGGCATCGATACCCTCGACGTCGAAGGTCGGGTCGGCTTCGGCATAGCCCAGTGCCTGGGCTTCCTGCAATACGTCCTCGAACGCGCGGCCCTTCTCCTGCATTTCGGTCAGGATGAAGTTACCGGTGCCGTTGATGATGCCGGCCAGCCATTTGATGTCGTTGGCGACCAGGCCTTCGCGGATGCCCTTGATGATCGGGATGCCGCCGGCAACGGCCGCTTCATAGGTCACCACAACGCCCATGGCTTCAGCGGCCTTGAAAATCTCGTTGCCATGAATCGCAATCATCGACTTGTTGGCGGTAACGACGTGCTTGCCATGTTTGATGGCTTCCAGCACCAGTTCTTTGGCGACATCGTTGCCACCGATCAGCTCGACCAGAATATGAACGTCAGGATCGCGTGCCACCTCGAAAATATCGCGCGATACCTTAACACTGCCCAGATGACAGGCAGGGTTATCCCGGCGGGCACCAACGTGGGTAATTCGGACGGGCTTTCCGGCACGGCGCGCAATGTCTTCAAGATTGCGCTGCATGACGTTGAAAGTACCACTGCCTACGGTGCCAAGACCGCATAATCCCACATTGACTGATTTCAAAACTGACCTCATTAACTGACTGGAATCCAACATCGGCCGGGCATACGCCGGCCGCACGGTAGGGAGCTCAAAACATACTGAGCGCGCCGCTGGGTGTCAACGCGAAACCCACGCCAAAAGCGGACTTTGGCCGCTGCGACCGTGATATTTTCGCAACAGGCTGTTTCACGTGCCCCGGCCCCCTAAAACGCCAATAAAAAAGGCAGCCGAGGCTGCCTTTTCAAGATCGTCACAGAGCGATAACCGCTCAGCGTATTAACGCTTGTGATCGATTTTTTCCTTGATGCGTGCAGACTTACCTGAACGCTCACGCAGGTAGTACAGTTTGGCCTGACGCACGTCACCACGACGCTTGACTTCCACGCTGTCTACAACCGGTGAGTAGGACTGGAAGGTCCGCTCAACACCGACGCCGCTGGAGATTTTACGAACCGTGAAAGCCGAGTTCAGGCCGCGGTTACGCTTGCCAATCACTACGCCTTCAAAGGCCTGCAAACGCTCACGCTCGCCTTCTTTAACTTTAACCTGCACAACCACGGTATCACCCGGGCCGAAAGCAGGGATTTCTTTGTTCATCTGTTCAGCTTCAAGTTGCTGAATAATCAAATTGCTATTGCTCATCAAATCGCTCCTGATCCATTGCGCGAGTTCTGCTCATTGAGATACTCGTCCAAAAGCGCCTGCTGTTCTGCGGTCATTTCCCGGTCAGCCAACAGGTCTGATCTACGTTGCCAAGTGCGCCCCAGTGCCTGCTTAAGCCGCCACCGACGAATGTTATCGTGGTGACCACTGAGCAGTACCTCCGGCACACTCATTCCATCCAGTACTTCAGGTCGTGTGTAATGTGGACAGTCCAGCAATCCATCGGTGAATGAATCTTCAACCGCTGATGCCTCATGCCCCAGTACGCCGGGGATCTGACGACCAATGGCATCGATAAACGCCATGGCGGCCAACTCACCACCGCTGAGCACAAAGTCACCCAACGACCATTCTTCATCCACTTCGGTCTCGATCACACGTTCGTCGATGCCTTCATAACGGCCGCAAACGAATATCATGTGCCGATACCGCGCCAAGCTCTGTACGCCGGCCTGATCCAGTCGTCTGCCCTGAGGCGACAAATAAATCACCCTGGCCTGGTTGCCGCTGGCGGCTTTCGCTGCCTGAATTGCATCCCGCAGGGGTTGCACTTTCATCAGCATGCCAGGCCCGCCCCCGAAGGGTCGGTCGTCCACGGTACGGTGTTTGTCGTGGGTGTAATCGCGCGGGTTCCAGAACCCGACTTCAATCAACCCCTGCTTGGCTGCCCGGCCGATCACGCCCTGATCCAAAAAGGATTCGAACATGTCCGGGAACAGACTCACCACACCGAACCATTGCTTGTACTCAGGTTGAACAGCCATGTCGGCCCGCTCATCCTCTGACGGTATTGTCAAAACTCCGGATCCCAATCAACTCGAATCTGACCCGCTTCAAGGTCCACGTCTTTGATATATACATCCGGTACGTACGGAATCAGGCGTTGCTGACGGTCGATACTGTCGGCACTGCCACTGACCACCAACACATCGTTGCTGGCCCCCGCACTCATCATATGATCCACCTTACCCAGTACGACACCCTGCTCATTCACAACGCGCAAGCCTTCCAGTTGATACCAGTAGAACTCGTCGTCAGGTAGCGTCGGCAGTTGATCACTTGTTACCCCGATATCGGCACCGCAGTACTGCTTGGCCTGGTCACGGTCATCACACCCTTCAAAGTGTGCCACCATGCCCTTGCCGTGACTGCGCCCCTTATCAACGGTAATCGGTGTCCAGCGGCCGTTCATATTGAGCAACCAGTGACCGTAATCCAGAATCCGGTCCATCGGTTCGGTATAGGAGTAGATTTTCACCCAGCCCTGAATACCGTAAACCGAGGAAACCCGGCCCAGTACGATCATTTCTTCCGGTTTTTCCGGCGTCATACATCAACCCTTGACTGGACGGATCAGCCTTGGGCTTTCCGGTACTCTTTAAGCAGCTGGGCGACACGGTCAGAAGTCTGCGCACCCTTGCTGGCCCAGTATTCGACGCGATCCAGAGAAACGCGCAAGCGCTCTTCCTGACCACGGGCGACCGGGTTAAAGAAACCAACACGCTCGATAAAACGCCCGTCACGGGCATTACGGCTGTCGGCTACGGAAATATGATAAAACGGGCGCTTCTTAGAACCGCCACGTGAGAGTCTAATGACTACCATCGCGTCCTCCTGTCTGGGCAAGCTTTGAAATCACCTGCCGTTTTGGATCTTCAGAGGGGTTACCCCTGATCATGAACCGGCTTCAGCAAGCTGAAACATGGGTCCACTAACCCAAAGTTATACCGAAAACCGGGCCCACCCCGGTTTTCAAGGCCGCGAAAGTATACGTATTAGGGGCTGTAAATCAAGTCGCAAGGAGTCTGTCGGACGTTTCGGAGTTCGGTCGGCGGGGGTGGCATTGGCCCGCAGCGGGCACCGGGTGTACCCCTGTGGGGTCGGGCGGAATGCCGCCCACTCAATCCATCCATGGAGCCTAGACCGCAGCATCCATGCTGCGGACTACCCCACAGAGGTACACCCGGCACCCGCTGCTAGTCTATTGGGCGAACTCCGAAACTTGAGTTAAATGGGCTCCCCTATCAACCGAATGGGCCACGTCCGCCGCCGCCCGGGAAACCGCCTGGTGGCAGGCCACCGCCGCCGCCCATCATGCCGCCCATGCCACGCATCATTTTGGACATGCCGCCCTTCTTGCCGACTTTCTTCATCATCTTGGACATTTGCTTGTGCTGTTTCAGCAGGCGATTGATGTCCTGAATCTGAGTGCCGGAACCCATTGCGATGCGGCGCTTGCGCGAGCCGTTGATCTTGTCGGGGAAGTGGCGCTCGGCTGGGGTCATCGAATCGATGATGGCACCCATCTGTTTGAACTGCTTCTCGGCGCCCTGCATCTGACTGGCTGCCTGGCCCATCTGCCCCATCCCCGGCAGTTTGTCGACCATGCCCATCAGACCGCCCATACTGTCCATCTGGCGCAGCTGGTCGCGGAAATCGGCCAAATCAAAGCCTTTGCCTTTTTTCAGCTTGGCTGCCAGCTGTTCGGCCTTGCCTTTATCGACCTTACGCTCGACTTCTTCGATCAGCGACAGCACATCGCCCATGTCGAGAATGCGCGAGGCAACCCGATCGGGGTGGAAGGCTTCCAGGGCATCGGTCTTTTCGCCCATGCCCATGAACTTAATTGGTTTGCCAGTGATGTGCCGTACAGAAAGAGCCGCACCACCCCGGGCATCACCGTCGGCCTTGGACAACACAACACCGGTCAGTGGCAGGGCTTCATTGAAGGCCTTGGCGGTGTTGGCCGCATCCTGACCGGTCATGGCGTCGACCACGAACAGGGTTTCAATTGGCTTAATAGCGCTATGCAGCGCCTGAATCTCGGCCATCATGGCTTCATCGACTGCCAGTCGGCCAGCGGTATCGACCAGGACCACGTCTACATACTGCTTGCGCGCCGCTGCGATAGCCGCTTCGGCGATGGCAACGGGCTTCTGGGACACATCACTCGGGAAAAACACGGCGCCGACTTCACCGGCCAGGGTTTCGAGCTGTTTAATGGCCGCAGGACGGTAAACGTCGGCAGAGACGACCATGACCTTTTTCTTGTCGCGCTCGATCAGGTAGCGCGCCAGCTTGGCGACCGTGGTGGTTTTACCCGCACCCTGCAGACCGGCCATTAGGATCACCGCAGGTGGCTGGGTGTTCAGGTCCAGCGGCTCGCCCTGGGCGCCCATCACCTCGACCAGTTCAGACTGGACGACTTTCAGGAACTGCTGGCCCGGATTAAGGGCATTGCTGACTTCCTGACCAACGGCGCGATCACGCACCCGGTCAATAAAGGCTTTGACGACCGGCAGGGCGACATCGGCTTCCAGCAAGGCCATGCGCACTTCGCGCAAGGTGGCCTTGATGTTGTCTTCCGTCAGTTTGGACTGACCGGAGATCTGTTTCAGCGTCTGGGACAGACGTTCGGACAGGCTTTTAAACATCATGACTTCCGTGCAAGTGAGAATCGGGGCAGTATAACAGTGCGACGCGCCGGTCTCTATGATGGCTTTGCGACCGTCCGGACATCACACTCCGGTTGGGAATCGCTATCATTTATGCGACACTCGTCCGCCCGGCCCAGACCGGGCTTTATACGACCCAACTCAAGGAACCCGAATGCTGATCTGGCTAGCCGTCTTTGGATACATTGTCAGTGGCGCCATCGCCTTGCGCGGCCTCTACCGGGTGGAACTGCCCGCTCGCGCCTGGGTATTCTGGCCGGCCGCTGTGGCCGTTATAGCCCACCTGTCGACGCTGGCCTCTGAAGTGATCGTGATGGGAGCGCTGCAGATCAGCCTGACCAATGCGGCCTCGGTCATTACTTTCTTTATCGTCACGGTGTTACTGATCAGTGGCTGGTCCAAGCCGCTGCACAGCTTTTTTGCGTTTGTTTTACCCGCCGCCGCGCTGATAATGATTGTGGTCGCGCTGACGCCCGAGGTCTATGCACCCAGGCTCTATAAACCCGGTGTGGTGTTGCATGCGTTCCTGTCAATGCTGGCATACAGCGTGATTACCATCGCAACCCTGATCGCCCTGCTGCTCGGCATTCAGAACCGGCAATTGCATGAACATAACCTGGACGGCCGGTTAAACCGTTTCCTGCCGCCCTTGCAGACCATGGAACGTTTGTTGTTTGAATGGCTGATGATCGGCTTTGTTCTGCTGACCGCTGCGATGATCTCGGGCGGGCTTTTTGTCGATAACCTGCTGACTCAGGATCTGGTGCACAAAACTGTGCTCACTTTTGTGGCCTGGTTGTTTTTTGCCGTTCTGTTGTTTGGCCATTTTCACCTCGGCTGGCGCGGTGCGCTGGCCAGCAGGCTGACGGTGTTCGGTTTCATTTTTCTGATGCTGGCCTTTTTCGGCTCCAAATTCGTGCTGGAATACCTGCTCCACCGCTATGGGTAGGGTTAAAATGTGCGCCAATTCCGGTTATTCCTTGACACTGAACCCCTCCCACCGCTAAAAAGCACACTTATTTGGTAATTTAGGTTCCCCACCTTGAACGAACTGCCCATAGGCCTGCTGTTTCTTATGCTGGGCCTGCTGCTGCTATTCTCTGCTTTTTTTTCAAGTTCAGAGACCAGTATGCTGTCTCTGAACCGTTATCGCCTCAAACACCTTGCCAATGAAGGCCACCGCGGCGCCACCCAGGCACGTCGTCTTCTCGATACCCCCGACCGGCTGATCAGTGCCATTCTGATCGGCAATAATCTGGTCAATATTGCGGCTGCGTCACTGGCGACCATCATCGCGATTCGACTGTTGCCCCAACACCCGGACCTGGCTCTGGGCGTATCCACGGTCACGCTGACGCTGGTGGTACTGATTTTTTCGGAAGTGACCCCAAAAACCCTGGCCCAGCGTTACCCTGAGAAAATCGCTTTTCCAGCCTCTTATGTATTGGGTCCGTTCCTAATCATTCTGAAGCCGGCCATCTGGCTGGTTAACCTGATTGTGAAGGCGATATTCTGGCTGATGCGCGTAGGCCATTCGCACGCCGGTCAGGAAGCCTTGTCGGCGGAAGAGTTGAAGACCATAGTGAACGAGTCTGGCGACAGCCTGCCGGCGCAGCGCCAGAACATGCTGCTGGGCATTCTGGAGCTGGAAAACGTCAGTGTGAACGACATCATGGTGCCCCGTAACGAGGTGTCGGGCATCGATATGGAAAACGACATCGACACCATTGCCGACCAGATCCGTCGCACTGAATACACCCGTTTCCCGCTCTATAAGGGCGACCTGGACAAGGTCATCGGCATTATGCACATCCGCGATGCCGCTGAATTCCTGTACGCCGATGAGCCGAGCAAGGTCATGCTCACCAAGGCCGCCAAAGACCCCTATTTCGTGCCGGAAAACACCCCGCTGCACACTCAGTTGCTTAACTTTCAGGCACAACAGCTACGCATGGGCCTGGTCGTCGATGAATACGGTGACATTCAGGGCCTGGTAACGCTGGAAGACTTGCTGGAAGAGATTGTCGGTGAGTTCACAACAGACTTCGCCAACAGCAGCAAGGAGATTCACCCCCAGCGGGATGGCTCCTACGTAATCGACGGCACCGCCAACATTCGGGAAATCAACCGGGCACTGGGCTGGGAGCTGCCCATCGATGGCCCCAAAACCCTGAATGGCCTGATTCTGGAACACATTGAAGACATTCCCGATGCCAATCTGAGCATCAAGATAGACAACTACCTGATCGAGATCCTCCAGATTCGGGACAACGCGGTCATCGCCGCTAGAACCCGAGAGTTGCCTGCCAAGCGAAAGTGAGACAGAAATCCGTATCGGCCACCGGATAAGCTTGTACGGGGTCGGGCGGAATGCTGCCCACTCAATCCTTCCATGGAGCCTAGACCGCAGGATATGAATCCCTTCCATGGGATTCACCCTTCGGGCTCGCTGAGCTCGTGCTAAAACGCTCCCGGCGTTTTAGTCCCTGCTGCGGACTACCCCGTACAAGCTTACCCGGCAGCCAATACTAGCCCAGTGGTTGAACTAAAACTGTTAGAAATAAAATGCTCGTAATTTAAAACCAGCTATCCTTTCCCTGCGTATCCAGTTGTACAAATACTGATCAGAGGGGGAGCGTGACATGAAACGCTGGATTGGAATCGCAATTATTGCTCTGGGCCTGGCCACCGCCGCCCTGGCAGAAGACACCACCCCACCCGAACAATTTCAACCGCTAATCACCCAGCAACTAGGCGCGTTGCAAAATGGTGATGCCAATACCGCCTACGGCTTCGCCGATGCGGGCATCAAACGCCAGTTTGGCTCTCCAGAACGCTTTTACCGCATGGTCCAGCAAGGCTATCGCCCGCTGATCGACTTTACTGTCATGCGTTTTGAAGAGGCCCGGGACGGCGGCGATGCCTGGATTCAGCCGATCTGGCTTCGCGACAGTGAAGGCGACGAATACATGGCCTACTACGCCATGCGCCTGAACAGTGAAGATCAGTGGCGCATCGCGGGCGTACAACTGACGCCCTACCAAACCCAGGCTTTTTAGGCTGTGACGGCCTGACCCTCCCCCGCCTTTTCAGGTAAACTGCGCGTCCTTGATTTCAGAGGGCGCACACTCGCCATGGCTTTAAACATTCGTATCATCCTGATCCAGACCTGGCATCCCGGCAACATCGGCGCTGTCGCGCGGGCCATGAAAAACATGGGTTTGTCTGACCTGGTGCTGGTGAATCCAGTCGATTTTCCGAGTGACGAAGCCTACAGCCGCGCGGGCCAGGCAACGGATGTTCTGGACAATGCCCGTGTAGTGACCTCGCTGGCAGAAGCCATCAGTGATTGTGTGTTGGTGGTAGGCACCAGCGCCCGCGATCGCAGCATACGGCTACCCGCCTACTCTGCCGAGCAATGCGCCGAGGAAGCCGTTACGTTGCAACAACAGGCACCTGTGGCCATCGTGTTTGGCCGTGAGCGCATGGGTCTGCACAACGATGATATTCAGCAGTGCCACGCCCAACTGAATATAGATGCCAACCCGGCTTACCCAGTGCTCAATCTTAGTCAGGCGGTGCAGTTGGTTTGTTACGAGGTATTCAAGGCAAGCCAGCGGCAAAATCATTTACCGCAAGTCGAAGAAGAATATCCATTGAACGAGGATCTGAACCAGTTTTACGATCACCTGGCGCAAACACTGAATGAGATTGGATTCACCAACACCAAAGCGCCCGGCCAAGCATTGGACCATCTCAAGGCTCTTTATCGTCGAGCACGCCCCACGGCGAAAGAGTTGCGATTGCTGCGTGGAGTACTGAGCAAAGCTCAGGAAGCGGCGGAAAAAAGCTGAGCACACCAATCAACCTGTGTGATCAGCTTTCTTATAGAATGAATATCGGGCCAGAACTCTGGCCCGTCTTTCTTTTAATCAGTCGCCCTTGATCACACCACGGCGAATCTGATCTTCCTCGATCGATTCAAACAAGGCCTTGAAGTTACCTTCACCGAAGCCTTCATTGCCTTTGCGCTGAATGATTTCAAAAAACACTGGGCCAATAACGGTATTGGTAAAAATCTGCAATAAAATACCGGAATCTTCCGGAGCGCCGTCGATAAGGATGCGCAAATCACGCAGCTGGTCGACGGGTTCCTGGTGGCCTTTTACGCGCTCATCGATCTTGTCGTAATAGGTATCCGGCGTTGACATGAATTTCATGCCGCGCTCGCGCATGGTGCGCACGGTCTCATAGATGTCTGATGTTGCCAGGGCAATGTGCTGGATGCCTTCACCTTTGTATTCACGCAGATATTCTTCGATCTGCGATTTATCATCGCTCGACTCATTGATCGGAATACGAATCTTGCCGCAGGGCGAAGTCATGGCTTTTGATACCAGCCCTGTCAATTTACCTTCGATATCGAAGTAACGAATCTCACGGAAATTACCAATGCGTTCATAGAAGCTGGCCCAAACACCCATGTTGCCGCGCTGAACGTTGTGCGTCAGGTGATCGACAAATTCCAGACCAACGCTGTTCTCTGCGACTTTTTCTTCCCAGCCAGGGTAGAACTCAAAATCGATGTCGTAAATCGACGAGCCGTCATAACGATCCACAAAATAGAGCGTGCTTTCGCCAATACCAAATACACCCGGGATATTGAGTTCCATCGGGCCAATTTTACCGGTAAATGGTTTGGCCCCTGCTGCAACCGCATGGTCCATCGCCTTGGCCGCATTTTTTACTCGCCAGGCCATGCCATTCACACTAGCACCGTGCTGGTGAGCAAAGTTCTCAGCGTGGGAGTTGGGTTCTGCGTTCACGACAAAATTGATATCGCCCTGGCGGTACAGCCAGACGTTTTTGTTCTTATGCTTGGCCACTTCGGTAAAACCGAGGCCAATAAACAGATCTTTCAGATTCTGAATACCCTGGGCGTCTGGCGCGGTGTATTCGACAAATTCGAAACCGTCGGTGGCCAGCGGGTTGGCGGTGCCTTGTACCTGCATATCGGTCATGGTGCGTATCTCCAGTTAAGACAAAATCTGTTTTTATTATCAGCGCTGTTCCCACGTCGGCGACGAGGGACGGTGCGCGCTGTTTTAAGCTGGAGAAACTGTGAACCGACCCGGGGCAGAACGCCAGTGAGTGCCATCAGGTTAGTTGAAGTGCGGTGTCAGCCATTTCCGTAAAGTCTGGCGGACGTTTTTTACAGAGGCCAATAAGTCTATTTATATCAAGAAGTTACAGAGCCACGCTGTCTATACCACCCTATCTGAATGGACGCTTTCTGATACAGAGTGCGAACCAGAGTTCGCACGTTACGAGCGACGGATGCCGGTGGTACCTCTGCGGGGGAGTCCGCAACATGGACTAAAACGCCAGGAGCGTTTTAGCATGAGCGAAGCGAGCCCGAAGGGTGAATCCCATGGAGGGGATTCATATCATGCGGTCTAGGCCCCATGGACGGGTTCACGCCGACCCCGCAGAGGTGCCACCGGTAGCCGACGCGGGCCATGACCACTCAGTTCAATAAAGCGCTTAACGCTTGGCGTGTTTGCCGATGCCGTATTCGCGCAGCTTGTTGGCAATGGCTGTGTGCGAGACACCGAGTTTTTTGCCCAGTTGCCGGCTGCTTGGGTAGGCCGGGTACAGCCGTCGCAACAAGTCTGATTCGAAGCGTTTCATTGCCTCGTCGAGGGAGCCGTCGAAGTTTTCTTCTGCATAGCCCCAGCCACTGGTAAAACTCGGTAATTGCAGATGTTCGGGCTCCAGTATGTCGCCTTCGGCCAGAGAAACCGCTCGCAACAGAGCGTTCTCCATCTGGCGAACGTTGCCGGGCCACGGGTACTGTTGCAGCGCATTCTGACAGGCTCTCGACAACTTTATACGGCGCCGCTGGGGTTCGGCAAAGCGGGCAATAAATCGCTCCGCCATCGGTAGCACATCGGATTTTCGATCCCGCAGCGGCGGGATATGCAATGTCAGCACATTCAGGCGGTAATAGAGGTCTTCCCGGAATTCGCCTTTATGGCCCATGTTCAGCAGGTCTTTCTGGGTCGAACAGATGATGCGTACATCGGCACGGTATTCCTTCTCGTCGCCTACGCGTC
Organism: Saccharospirillum sp.; assembly: GCA_035704555.1. GTDB lineage: Bacteria > Pseudomonadota > Gammaproteobacteria > Pseudomonadales > Natronospirillaceae > Saccharospirillum. The sequence goes on from DASSWT010000003.1 coordinate 13,944, forward strand.
GATAGGTACCGTCCTGCAGCAGGCGCAGAAATTTGCTTTGCAGCACCTTCGACATATCGCCAATTTCGTCCAGGAATACAGTTCCGCCCTCAGCCAGCTCCAGAATGCCCTTCTTGGCCTGGGTAGCGCCTTCGAACGCGCCTGCGGCATAGCCAAACAGCTCGCTTTCCGCCACGTTGTCCGGCAAGGCCGCGCAGTTGAGCACCAGAAAGGGTTTGTCTTTGCGTAAGCTGTGCTGGTGGCAGGATTTGGCCAGTAATTCCTTGCCGGTACCGGTTTCACCAGTGATCAGCAGTGGTGCATCCAGCCCGGACATCCGCTTGGCCTGGCGAATCACGCGCTTCATCGACTGGCTTTCGGCGATCAGCATTTCGAACTCACCAGTCTGCTGGTGATAGGCGGTCATCTGGCGACCGAGCCGCTCCGGCGACTTGAAGGTGATTACACCGCCGGCAAACAGGGTTTCACCACTTTCAGGGCCTTCACCGGGTAACCAGATCGGGTAAATATCGGCCAGAAAAGTACGACCTTTTAACTGCATGTGGGTCGATTCGGTGGCCGGTTTCTTGCCACCCAGCCATTTATTGAAATTAAAGCCTTTCACCCAGTTCTTAAGCGGCTTGTGGACTACATCAGCATCCGGCAGTTGCAGGATATCCAGCGCCGCCTCGTTGGCGATGACCACGTAACCTTTGCTGTCGATTGAGATCACCGGCTCAGGCAGGGTTTTCAACAGGGTTCGCAGTTCCTGCTGCTCACGCTCGGTGGGCATGTAGGGAATCATCGAGACATCGTGGATGCCGGGAATCAGACGAATCTCAGGCATTAAATGCTGAAATTCGTCGAATTCAACGGTGGGAAAATTCAGGTATATCTCGCCACTGGGATCGATCTCGATACCGCGCAGGTCGATCTGGTGATTCACCAGGATATCAAGCACCTCGGCACAGATACCAAGACGTTCTTCGCATTCAATTCTAAGCCGCATGCCGCTCTCCGTTAGCTACCGTCTGTACGGTGATCTTGCCGGAGGCCTAAGCTGCCGCAGATGCGGGCTCTTGTCAACTGTTCTTTACAGGCCTATTCACTCACAACCAGGGGCGCTTGCAGCGCCCCATCGCGGCTTTCACTGAGCATTCGCCAGCGCATTGGTTTTGGCCGCACATATAAAATCGTTGCGATGCAGGCCTTTGATTTTGTGGGTCCACCAGGTAACCGTTGTTTTACCCCACTCGGTAACAATTTCCGGGTGATGGCCCTCGGATTCAGCCAACTCCCCAACCTGGTTGGTAAAATCCAGAGCGTCCCGGAATGTTTTAAACTTGAAACTGCGTTGCAACTGCAACATGCCGTCACGGGTGATCGGCTGCCAGTCAGGAATGTCTTTAATCAATTCCGCCAATTCATCGTCTGAAACCTGGGGCGCTCCGGCCCGGCAGGCCTCACAGTGTTCTGCTGCAAGACTCATGGTATCTCCTTAGTTATTTATGTTGATGCTTCTCAAGTTTCGGAGTTTGCTGAACAGTAAGCAGCGGCTACCTGGGGTGCTCCTGTGGGGAAGTCCGCAGCAGGGATGCTGCGGCCTAGGCTCCATGGACGGATTTACGCCGACCCCACAGGTGCATCCCAGGTGGTCGGTGCGAACCCTTGCCACATAGTCAACCCGAACTCCGCGGCTTGAGATGTAAGTCTGTTACCCGTCTACACCGCCTTCTTTTGCTCAAACCGCGGGGCAAACAAGCCCAGCCGCTTCGCATCCTGAACGGCGCCCATGATATCCATGCGGGCAATGTCATAGAGCTGATCTACCGATTCCAGACAGTAGTAGACCGGCTGCATGATGTCGATGCGATAAGGGGTGCGCAATACTGAGACCAAGTCGAACGGCAACCGCTCGGGCACCGCGCTGTTAAAGGCATAATCGGTTTCGCCCGGTGATGACAGTATACCGCCACCGTAAATGGCTCTGTTATCACCCGATTGCAACAACCCGAACTCGACCGTAAACCAGTACATTCTGGCCAGGAATACGCGGTCTTCCTTTGAGGCATTCAGTCCCAGTTCGCCGTACAGCTGGGTAAAATCGGCAAAGGCCTGGTGCGTCAGCATCGGGCAATGGCCGAATATCTCGTGAAAAATGTCCGGCTCTTGCAGGTAATCGAGTTCCTGTTCAGACCGGATAAAGGTCGCGACCGGAAACTGCCGGCTGGCCAGCAACCGAAAGAATTCGGAAAAGTCGATCAGCGCCGGAACCGGCGCCGTTTTCCAGCCGGTCGCCGGGGTCAGTACGGCATCAATCTCTGCCAGTTGAGGCACCCGGTCTTCCGGCAGGTTCAGGTGGGCCAGTCCGGCCAGGTATTCGTCACAGGCCTTACCGGGAATGGCTTTTTTCTGACGCCGGACCAGCCGTTGCCAGATTGCGTGCTCATCAGGTTGCCAGGCCACATGCCCCTGCGCGTCGGGCTGATGCGCCACATAGCGGCTTGCCTTCGCCATTGTATTTACCCTTGTCTTTATTGTGTTTGGGGATCGGGAACAACGTCATCTGAGGTCGACGGTCGCTGTTCCTGCGACACTGTTTTGTGACCTCTTTTGTACCTCTGAACCTGTCGGCACAACAATGGGTAAGGCACCGGCCAGAAGCCGGAAAATTGTCAACACTGGTGGACGAACGGCCCGCAGAGCCAGCAATGGTGGTCGTATCGAAGCAACCTTGCTGACCTGCGGAAGGGGGCGGTTTAAGCGGCCTGAATAGTCTGGGGGGAACTGAATTGAACGTCTTGCCACAGACTGGAAACCAGCTCGGACACCGGTCGAGTCGGGTATTGCTGTAACCAGTCGACGATGGCCTCGGCAACGTTCGGGTAATTCACCAGCTGGCGCTCTCCGGTAGCCAGGAAATACGCAATGGCGGTGGCGCTAAGTTCGGGCATCACCTGCCCCAACCCCAGCTGTTCAAGAGCGGCGGCATTGGAGGATTGTTCCATTTGACCATGCAGGGGCTTTACCAGAATTCGCTTGCCCAGCGCCAGCGCTTCACTGGTCAGTTCAAAGCCCGCGTTGCAAATGACGGAGCCGCACTGGTGCAGCGACACCTTGAACCCGTCACGACTGAAGCCCCGCACGGTCACATTGCCATACTGACCGGGCTCGAGGTCGCCACAGTGCATCACAAACCGGTTTCGTTTCAGCGGCGCCAGTAAATCGATAATGTGCTGGCTGTTCTCAAACGGCAAATAGATCAGCGCCGTATCCAGATCACCCGGCTCAGGCTGGCTGATGGGTTCGATAATGGGCGGCAGTATTTCACTGTTAAAATGGTGCCAGTGCACACCCAACCCGAGTGTCACCGGCGCAAACCAGCGCATGATTGCCTCGGAGACAACGGAGTGTCCGGCCTTGGGAATATCGTGCGCGAAGGCATACTGGTGCCCGACACCTATGCAAGGTACGCCGCGACGCCGGGCGGCCCAGGCGACAACCGGTTCAAAGTCGGTCAGAACCAGGTCGTATTGCTCCGGAGAGAGCGTACGAATATCGCGCCAGAGCTCACTCATGGAGGCATCGTTCATGGTGCGGCGCATATCGATTTTGCCGTTGTGTACCTGAAAGGTCAGCCCGCGAAAGCAATGAAAGTCACCGAACCGTTCCATATCGAACATCTTATGGCGCTCGCGGCCCGAAAAAACCCAATCAACTTCAATGCCCCGTGAGGCCATCGCTTCAGCCATCACCCGCGCACGGGTAATGTGCCCGTTGCCGGTTCCCTGAACACCGTATAAAACCTTCATCACAGCCACCCCTGCATCGTGAATAAGCCAAGCATGGCGTAGCCCACCAGGCTACCCAGGCAAGCACCAACCAGCGTATCGGTCGGAAAGTGAACCCCGAGGAAAATACGAGAACCAGCTACTCCGGCTGACCACAACAGCAGGAACGGTAGCAATGCCGGAAGCTGACTGGCCACCAGAAACGTAAACAGAAAGGCTCCGGAGGTGTGACCGGATGGAAAACTGAATTTATCAGAAGGGATGATAAAACTGGTGAATTCGGCCAGCGCCTGTTGCGGCCGATTGCGACGACAGGTGTTTTTCAACACCCAGTAGATACAGCGCTCAACACCAAAGGCCCAGAACGCCAGTGTCGCCAGGGCCAGGCCAGAGTCGCGCTGCACCAGGGCGTAGAACGCAAAGAACAACAGGTACATCCAGCCATCGGCGGTTCTGGACACTGCCCGGCTGAGCGCCGTCAACTGTTCGCGCCGACGCCGTGCCATGCACCAGTTAAACGTCTGGATGTCGAGATGCTGAATCGTCTGCAACCATTTCATAATAAACCTCCATCGTTCAGAGCCTTATTATTCAGTTGCAGATGTCATCTACCTGACAGTTTCGTGAACCTTCAATGACAGCAGGCCAGTTTACTTCGACCGTTCAGGCTGGCGGTAATTCAGCGGGCTTGAACGTTGAGGTTTCAAACGCCGCCTGTAACTGCTCGACCCGGTGTCGCAGCGCATGCCGGCTATATGCTTTGGGCGGCACAGCACCCCAAACGGGGTTAGGCCAGGCGGCGTCATCCTGTTTGCGCATCACATGGTGAATATGCAGTTGCGGCACCACATTGCCAAGTGCTGCGATATTCATTTTGTCGCCGTCGTAGGTGGCCATCAGCCGCTCGGCCACAAAAGAGCTTTCCCAGACCAACTGTTCCTGATCGTCGACATCCAACTGATAAATTTCGCTGATGCCCTCACGCTGGGGCACCAGAATCAGCCAGGGATAGTTGGCGTCTTTCATCAGTAGAATGCGGCTGACCATCAGCGAGCCCACTTCCACACAATCATTTTGCAGTCGATAATCCAGTTCAAACATGATGTCCTCCTTCGACAGACCATTCTACCCTACGCAATGCGCTAGCGGCTAACCTTGGAACCTGCCTGGCTGTCCCTATAATAACCGGACGTTTTTTGGAAACCGATTATGCCAACCGTTACCTGGCACTCCCACTGGGCTGCTGATGTTGCCGCTCAGCAAAACCCGTTCCTGCGGACTTCGTTTTTATCGACTCTTGAGCAAACCGGCGTCTGCAGCGAAAACTCAGGCTGGCAGCCGGAACATCTGAGCCTCAATGAGGGCGACCAGACCCTATGGATGCCCCTGTACGCCAAGACGCACTCCTGGGGCGAGTACGTTTTTGACTGGTCCTGGGCGCATGCCTACGAGCAGCACGGCCTGCCCTACTACCCGAAGCTGGTGGCGGCAATCCCCTACACGCCATCTCAGGGGCCGCGCGCAACCCAACCACTAACCGCGAACCAGGTGACAACCCTGGCGGGCGCGATTGAAGACAGGGTTCGGGATCAGGTTTACAGCGGTGCACACCTGCTGTTTCCGGATACCGAAACCACGGAACTCTGGCGCCAGACCGGCTGGGCCGAGCGCCGGGATGTCCAGTTTCACTGGAAAAACCGTAATTACCGGGATTTCGACGACTTTTTGGACCGTTTCAGCTCCCGCAAGCGCAAAAACACCCGCAAGGAACGGCGCTCCATTGCTGACCAGAGTCTCACCTTACGCTGCTTCGAAGGCACCGACATCAGCCTTGAAACGCTGCATCGGTTTTATGTGTTTTACCACGCGACCTACCTGAAGCGAGGCCGCCAGGGTTACCTGAACCGGGCGTTCTTTGAGCAATTATTGGCCCGTCAACCGGAGACCCTGGTGCTCTTCATGGCCTATGAAGGCGACGAAGCCGTGGCCGGTGCCCTCTGCTTTCGCGACAACACCACGCTCTACGGTCGTTACTGGGGGTGCCTGGCCGAGTACAACAACCTGCACTTTGAAACCTGCTATTACCAGGGCATCGACTATTGCATTCGCAACGGCCTGCAGCGTTTCGATCCGGGAACACAAGGCGAACACAAGGTAGCACGGGGCTTTGAGCCAACGCTGACCCACTCTTTCCACTGGCTGGCTCATCCGGACTTCAGAAACGCGGTGCAGCGCTTTTGTGACGAGGAGGCAGAAATGGTGGCACACTACCGCCAGCAAATGATCGAAGCCCTACCCTTCAAAGCCACCGCGGATGGAGAATCACCTTGAAGTATTTGCACACCATGATTCGCGTCACCGACCTCGACGCCTCACTGCATTTCTACTGCGACCTGCTCGGCCTGCAGGAAATTCGCCGCAAAGACGTACCCGCCGGCAAGTTCACCCTGGTGTTTCTGGCCACCGAACCCGGTGAACCGGAAATCGAGCTGACCTACAACTGGGAGTCGGATGAAGTGCTCGGCGGCGGCCGAAACTTTGGCCACCTGGCCTATCGCGTCGACGACATCTACGCCCTATGCCAGCACCTGCAAGACAACGGCGTAGCCATTCTGCGCCCGCCCCGCGACGGCCACATGGCCTTTGTGCGCAGCCCGGACAACATCTCGATAGAGCTACTACAAAAAGGCGACGCCCTACCCAGCTTGGAACCCTGGGCATCAATGCCCAACCAGGGCGAGTGGTAGCCTGAGGGCTTGTACCAAGAGTCCGTGTCAGGCACCGGGTAACCCTACCTGGGGCCGGCGTTAACCCATCCCTGGGGCCTAGACTTCGGCATCCATGCCTCAGACTTCCCCAGATAGGGTTACCCGGCACCTGACACTCAGTTGGTTGCCAACTCCGAAACTTGGGCTTGTACTTATAACTCAAGTTTTGGAGTTCGCTAGCAAAGAATTAGTACCGGATGCCAGGTAGGGCTATCGAGGGTGGTCCGCAGCAAGGATGCTGCGGTCCAGGCCCCATGGATGGGTTTACGCCGACCCTCGATAGCCCTACCTGGTGGCCGGTGCGGACGACTGGCAACATAGCCAACCGCGAACTCCAAAACTTGAGTTATAAGGGCACCACTACACCTTCAGGCGTATTGTCCCTACAATACGCGGCCAACATTCATTGCAACCCAGAGATCTCCAATGCGCGCAAGCAAGTATCTGATCGCCACCGTCAAGGAAACCCCGGCCGATGCCGTTGTTGTCAGCCATAAACTGATGCTGCGGGCCGGCATGATCCGCAAGCTGGCCTCCGGCCTGTACACCTGGTTGCCGACTGGCTTGCGGGTATTGCGCAAGGTCGAGCGAATCGTGCGCGAGGAAATGGACCGCTCCGGGGCTCAGGAAGTGCTGATGCCTTCTATCCAGCCGGCTGAGCTGTGGCAGGAAAGTGGCCGTTTCGACGCTATGGACGGCCTGATGCTGCGCATGAAAGACCGCCATGAGCGGGA
>DASSWT010000014.1:0-6232 GCA_035704555.1 Saccharospirillum sp.
GGGTTAGGGTTTGGATGCTCTCCGTTACATCGTCCAGCCCGCCCTGGCGAATATTCTTATAGACCGCCTGTTCACTGATCTTCAGTAATGTAGCCAGCGTCGCTACGGTATCGCCCTGCAGCAGGCGGTGCAAGATCACCAGGCGGTTGGCCTGCCAGCTTTGCCATTGGCGGTCGAGTAAATTCAGGGTGCTGTGCATCAGGTCCTGTGGCTGGCCCGGAAGTTCACCGGCCAGAGCCAAGTGATGGTCTCCCTGTTTAAGCTGTTCGATGCTTTCCCGGGCGGCGTGAAAGGCGGGGCCATCCATACCGATAGCCTGGTCCGGATTGATGGGCGTAGCCAGGTGGCCAATCGATACGGCAAAGCGCAGCCGAACGGGGTAAACCGCCGCCCGAATGGCCAGCATATCGGTAAAGACCCGGCCAGCCGTACTCAGCACCGCCTGAAACTCATCGCCCAGGGTGATGGTATAGGGTGAGAGCAGGCCATCGGTTTGCCGGTTCAAGCCATCCAGAGCCGCTTTGAGGTCGCGCTGAACGGCAGCCCGGTCGGCAATGTCTCTGGAGGCAACGATGTCGGCTATTACAATCAGTCGGTTCATGGTGATAGTTTAGATAACCGAACCAATAAATCAACCAAATAGGTTTATTTTTCATATTTAAACCATTTTGGATTAATTTGATGAATTAAACCGAAAGCCTTGACTAGGCCAACTCATTTTGTCTGAGAATCTGCTGCAGGGAGATTCGGGTGGTTTCCTCGAATTCCTCGTCCAGCACCTCGCACTCGACAATGCGGTCCACCCGGAACATCCGAAAATCGGTACGCAACTCACACCAGGTCATCAGCGTCCAGACGCTGCCCCAGAAGACCAGCCCCAAAGGCCAGACCACCCGTTCAGACGGTGTCCTGTCTTCGCGATGATACCGCAGCCGCAGCTTGTGCCGGTCATTCACGGCCGCGCTTAGCACGTCGAGTCGCGGTGCAAGGTCTTTGCTGTCGGGAAACACCGGCGCATAAATACGCGGGTTGCGCAGCGTGGCTTTAAGCCGGGGCGGCAAGACCGTTTCGATCTTCACCAGGGCCTCAGTGGCGGCCGCCGAAAGCTTCTCGCCACCCCAGGCGTCAATCATCCGCACCCCGACAATCAACGCCTGCATCTCTTCCGGTGTGAACATCAGCGGGGGCAGATGAAAACCACCGCGCAGCACGTAGCCCACACCAGCCTCGCCGTCGATGGGCACGCCAGAAGCCATCAGGTCCTGAATGTCGCGGTAGATCGTGCGCTCGGAAACTTCCAGCTTATCGGCCAGTTGCCGGGCCGTGGTTAACCGCCGGCCCTGCAGGTACTGGATAATCTGGAACAACCGATCAGCTCGACGCATCAAAACTCTCCCTGGACAAGCCTCACCCGTGGCAAATTGCCCTATTCATCATCCCAGTAATCCAGACTGTTTTCCAAGCGACCGACAAACCGAAAGACACTCGACTCACCTCCGTTTGCATGAGTCACTTCAGTACTGATCGCGAACTTGCCCGAATCCGGATATTCACAGACTTCCGACGCTATCTGGGTGCTAACGGCCAGAAATCGCAAATCCTGGTCACCGGTATTAATCAGTTGATGAGCACTTTCAACACCACCCGGCGGGCAGGCAATAACATCACCGGAACGCACCGGGTAACTTTGCGCACCAAGCCGGAGCTCGCCCCGCCCCTCGATGATATAGAACATCTCTTCATTTTGCTGATGGCTGTGAAACGGAAAAGCGCGCTTGCCCGGCGGTATCAGAGTGACATTGTAGCCCAGCAAACGGGCACCCAATGGCCGGCTCAGTTCACCAAGGCGCGCATCAAAACGCTCGGCGGCTTCTCCGGGCGCAGCGTATTCAGCCGGGCGTGGATGAAGTTCAATTTCATTCAGGTTCAGAATAGGGTTCATGATCACTTTCCTTCTGTTGAGAAACCATTAGGCGGCTCTGAATAATCGGGGTCCGGCCCATCCATCCTGCCCAAGGCAGACACCTCGTTCATGGTCCTGACACCGGTGTCACTATCGGATTCCGATGGCTGATACCCAGTATGCTCCGAGGCTACTGACAACGTTCTGTCAGGAGTCGTCAGGAGTACTGAAGTTCAGAGTTCGCCGGAGAAACGAGCGGCGGGTGTCGGGGGAGCCCTTGTGGGGAAGTCCGCAACATGGATGTTGCGGTCTAGGCCCCAAGGAAGGGTTCACGCCGACCCCACAAGGGCTTCCCCGGCATCCGCCGCGGACCATCCCCACTAAACTCACAGAATTTTCACCGCCTTGCCCGACACTCCCTCCTGTCAACTCAACGGAGGTTTTGCGATGTTTCAACAACTGCTCACTGTCTGGTCTGATTCCGCCGCCATCTCGGCCGCGATCTGGCTGGTTTTACTCGTTACTGTGCTCTATCTCGGGCGCCAGCAGGCGCATCACTTGTTTTCCACTACCGGCCGCGCGGTCTTTACCGCACTGCGTCTGGCCTCGCGTTCTGTCTTGAAGCTGGAGCACCGGCTCAGCCAGCGCAACCGCGATGTGCTGATGGCGCTGGGTCGAACCGCTTCTGAAAAAGCCATTGAACGCGAGTTCACCCGGGTCAGTACCCTGGTCGCGCGGGATCTGGCGCACTACCCCAGCCTGCACCGCACCCTGGCCGATGCCATCGAAAAAATTGAGGCCGATTATCAGGCCAGTTCATTGTCGGCACCGCTGCCACCGGCCTGGTCAGATGTCGTCGACACTATATCTGCACTGCCCAAAAGTGCCGACCCGGCGCTGAACAAGATTCTCGATAACATTAAAGATGCGATTGAAGACTCGCATGAAGAAACCCTGAAAGCCTTTCAGAAAGCCACGCTGGAACGTCACGGGCATCTGGCCAAAATGCACCCGCAGTGGCGCACCCTGAAAACCACCATGGGCAAGGTCGAGACTACGCTCGACAGCCTGGAAGAACGCACCTGCATGATCGACGGGCAGATGGATCGCTATGAATCGATCCGCAACAACGAAGACGCCGCGGCCAATTCATTGCTTTCGTCTTCACTGACCCAGTTCCTCATTTCCGGACTGGTGCTGATCATCGCGACTCTGGGTGGCTTGATTAACTTCCAGCTGATTGCCCTGCCCATGTCCGAAATGGTAGGCGGCACCGCAACCATCGGCTCAATGCGCATGTCTGATATCGCGGCGCTGGTGATCATTCTGATTGAAATTGCGATGGGCTTGTTCCTGCTGGAATCGTTGCGCATCACCCATTTGTTTCCGGTCATCGGCAGCATGGACGATCGCATGCGTCGGCGAATGATTGTGGTCACCCTCACCCTGCTGACCATTCTCGCCACCATTGAAGCCTCGTTGGCTTACATGCGTGACCTGCTGGCGCTGGACCGTGCTGCCCTGCAACAGTCACTGGCTGGTGTCGGTGTGGTTGAAGCACAGTTCCGCTGGATTCCATCGATCGGTCAGATGGTGATGGGCTTTATCCTGCCATTCGCACTCGCCTTTGTTGCCATCCCGCTGGAGTCTTTCATTCATTCACTGCGCAGTGTGCTCGGAATGGTTGTCGTCGGTGTATTGCGCACGGTTGCGGTAGCACTGCGTTTGGTCGGCAACCTCGCCAATCATGCCTGCAAAATACTGGCGCACCTTTATGACCTGATCATCATGGTGCCGCTGGGTGTTGAACGGCTGATTCGCCACCGCTCCACAGCGCCGGATCTAAGCGACGCCTCTGCGTCCGCCAAGACCACAACGGATACCGACGATGCCCCGACGGCCGCGAATAAATCCAAGCGCAGCCGGAGCACCAAGGTTGAACCCGTACTCACCGACACACAGGAGGTAACCCCATGAAACTCGTTACCGATTCCGCCAGACTCAGCCGTCACATCATGACCCTGCTGCTGATCACGGCACTGCTCAGCACGGGCCTTCTGGCCGGTTGTGGAGAGTCGCCAATCAAAAGCCGGGCGGTCTATATGCTGATCGACACCTCGGGCACCTACACCGAGCAACTCGACAAGGCCGAGACCATCATGAACTACCTGCTGGCGACTCTGGATAGCGGTGATTCCCTGGCGCTGGCGCGCATCGACAGCGCCAGCTTTAACGAAGAGGACATCATCGCCAAGGCCACCTTTGATATACGGCCCAGTACCGCCAACGACCAGAAGCGTCTGTTCCAGCATCATGTGCAGACCTTCACCTCAGAACTGGTCAAAGGCAGTGCCCATACCGACATTACCGGCGGTGTGTTGCAAGCGATTGATTTTCTGAATGAAACGGATGCCGATGAAAAAACCATTCTGGTATTCAGCGATCTGGAAGAGGATTTACCGGAAGGTCATGTGCGCGATTTTCCAATTGATGTCGCCGGCATCGAAGTCGTCGCGTTGAACGTCACCAAGCTGACCCGGGACAACATCGACCCGCGCGACTATGAGAACCGTCTGGCTGCCTGGCAGAAGCGAGTAATGGAAGGCGGTGGCCAGTGGCGAGTGATAAACGATCTGGAACGTCTGGACCGGTTGGTGGCGATGAACTGAACAATACCGAAGCGTCGCCGGGTTATAACCCGGCGAAGATAGCCATACTGGATGGGTTGAGGGATAAGGCCAGAGTGAACAACAGCGTGGTTACCATCAATGCCCACAGTTTGCTGCGAAGTTCCATGATGATATCGGGCTCCTTTGTGAAGGGTGTCGCTTAACTAAAAAACCAGCCAGGATTTAACATTGGAGGGGAAAAATCCCGGCTGGAAACCATTCAGCGTGTTCAACAACCTTGTTGGCACTCAGCCAACGCCTTTGCGACAGAGGGTGAACAAAGGCGTTAACGAGTCGACTTCCCTGTACTTCGGTTCAGGACCGTGCTCCCTCCCCCGAAGCTCAACACTGAATCGACCTTCGAAATCCATATTAATGATAATAATTATCATTTGCAAGCTAGGTTTTCGTTAAATTGATCACATTCCTGAACCACAACCGATTCTGCGATCGCCTGCACAAGATGCGGTTGATAATAAGAACAACTATCAATACTATCAGCAACCCCTAACTTATCTCAGGAGTTGCCTGTGGCACATCGTCTTACTCCCACCGCCCTGCTCGGGCTGATACTGGCTGCATCATTGTCATTCGCCAACGCCGAATCCATCACCATACCCCACGCCATGGGCACCGCTGAACTGGATGCACCGGCACAACGCGTGGTCACGCTCTACCAGGGTGCCAATGACGCTGCGGTGGCTCTTGGCATTACCCCAGTGGGTGTCGTTGACTCCTGGGTCGAGCAACCCATGTACCACTACCTGCGCGATGATCTGGCCGGGGTGACCCATGTTGGTCTTGAAACCCAGCCCAACCTGGAGGCCATTGCTGCACTGAACCCGGATGTCATCATCGGCGCCAAAATGCGCCATGAAAAAATCTACGACCAGTTAACCCAAATTGCTCCAACCGTGATGCACGAGACGGTGTTTCAGTTCAAGGAAACGCTCGATCTGGTCGCACAGGCAACCGGTAAAACCGACGCAGCGGCCGAGTGGCATGACCAGTGGGATGCGCGCATTCAGTCGTTTCAAACCCAGGTGACCGAGTCTGACGTAGCCTGGCCGCAGGAAGTGGCATTGCTCAACTTTCGTAATGACCACGCCCGTATTTACTACTCAAGCTTCGCTGGAAACATCCTGAACGAACTGGGGTTTGAACGCCCGGCTGGCCACCAGGAAGACATCTGGGGCGTGAAGCTGACCTCCAAGGAAAGCATTCCCAGCATGAACGCCGATGTGTTCTTCATGTTCATGACAGAAACCGACCCGACGGTGATGGAGAACTTCAACAGCTGGACCTCCCACCCCCTGTGGGACACCCTGAGCGCGGTGCAGAATGACCAGGTCTACCGGGTCAACGAGGTGGACTGGAACATGGGCGGTGGCCCTATTGCTGCCGAGCGCATGGTCGACAGCGTGTTTGAACACTACGGTCTCGACTAACCCAGAGGACTCGCCGTGCTGTCGACACTGCCGGTCAAGGCACTGGGGCTGACCCTGTGCCTGGCGCTGTTACTGGCAACCACCCTGGCCAGCATCGCCCTGGGGCAAACGGCCATGTCGTTTGCCACGGTCATCAACGCCCTGTTCAACTACGATGCCAGCCAGATCGAGCACATTATTGTGCGCGCCAACCGCCTGAACCGGGCCGTTCT
>DASSWT010000073.1:0-7250 GCA_035704555.1 Saccharospirillum sp.
AGGCAGTAAGAAGGGGCGCAGAAAGCCGGGCAGCTCATTGGGCAGGTTACTGGCCATGACCAGAACGATGACCACCATCAGGGTGGCACCGCTCGATACACCCATCAGACCCGGCTCTGCCAGGGGATTGCGGAACAACCCCTGAATCAGAACGCCGCACCCGGCCAGCAGTGCGCCGACACAGAGCGCCAGCAGCATGCGGGGGATTCGGATCTGCCAGAGAATCAGCCCGGGGAGCTCGTCACCGGGGCCGGTAAACAGATGCTTGAGCAGCGTCAGCCAGGGCAGAGTGGTTGGCCCGGTCGCCAGACTGGCGAACAGCGTGAAGGTGAACACCAGAATCAGCCCTGCCCACAGCCAGGCTGCAGGCACGGACTTCATTGCGCCTCCAATAAGGTTCGCGCCTGAGACCGCAGCAACTGATCCTGATTGCCGATAATGGCATCCAGCTCCCAGACTTCGAGGCGGGAGCCATCAGACAGAGTGATATCGCGCACCAGCGACACCTCGACACTGCGGTTCAGTTCGGCATCCTGCAGCATGGGTTCGGCCAGGTAGAGCGTATCCCGGGGTTGCAGGGCGCTGACCTGTTGCAGCCACTGGGACGCATCGCCGGCGACCAGTGGCAGCGGAATGCCGTGTTTGGTGGTTCTGGATACAAAGGCCGGACCAGCACTGAGGGAATAGCCAAAGCTTGGCTGTTTCCGGCTCGACTGGCGGTGCAGTTGCTCCGCTGCCATTTGCAGTACCCGGGCCGCGCAGACGGCGTTCATCGCGTAGTGCTCATCGTCGACCAGGCCGAACACCAGGGTGAAACCTTCGGGCAACAGCACCCCACCGTAGAGCTCGCCAACCTGGGTGATCAGATGCTCATAGCGCGCCCAGAGCCCCTGTAGCTGATGGGCGTCGTAGTGGCGTGTCAGGGAATCCCAGTTATGGCATTGGACATTGAGCAGGGCGACATCGCAATAGGCCCCTTTTTCGCCGACCAGGTGAGTTTGCTCCAGCAGGCGCTCGGCCTCGGCGGAATCGGTCGAGGTTGCCAGGGTGCGCAGCACCTGGGCATTGCGGTCCAGAGCGTTGCTCAGGCGCTGGACCAGCATACGGATCTGATGTTCGGGCGGCCCGCTGAAGGCGTCCCGCCATTCGGGTATCTGCTCGCTCAGCTGTGCGGCGAGTTTGTGGGTTGCCTGATCTTGCAGGCGGGTACGCCAGGCGATCAGGCCTGCGGCCAACACCAGCAGCAACAGATTAAACAGAAACCAGGCCCGGTACGCGCGCTGCTCCCAGGAGCGCAGCGGTTGATCGCTCAGCTGAACTTCGACGTTACCGAGCAGGTCCGATTCAAAATACACCGGGTGACTGAAGCGCTCGATACCCTCTGGAGTGCGGCCTCCCGGGCGGGACGTCAGGGTGATGTTCTGGCTGGTCGAATTCAGGCTGGCGTTGACTACCAAGGGTTCTTCGGCGGTGCGGTTGAGCAGCAGGCTGATGGCGAGCCGGTCACCGCGTTGCAAGGGTGCGGCAATGTCGAATGCCAGGGTTCGGGCCAGGCTCTCGCCGAGCCGTTGCCCTGCCTGCGCCAGGGCTTCACTGGCGGGCTGATACCAGAATAACCAGAGCATGAGGTTGACCAGTACCACCAGTACGACGCTGAACCCGGTCAGCGGTTGCCATAGCCAGCGATGCCAATGTCGTAATACCGAACGGTTGGCCGCGAGGCGGGCATCCGGTTGAGCCTGGGGAGTGTGAGTTTCAGCCGTCATACAGGGTTTCAGAATGCTCTGGTGATGAAATAAGTCCGGGGCCAGTGTTAATTGTTCCGCGGCGTCCCAGTCGATACAATACCGCGGCCTGTCACCATGGTGGCAGCCGCGGCGTATTCAGCGGTGAACCCCTATTGCATGCGGGGCACTGCCGGTTGCGCTCAAGGCGGCTATGGTAGCGGTATTTCGGGCTATAAAGAACCCGCGGGTCAGTGAATCCCGGCACAGCCTGTACCCCGTCCCAATCAATGAGGAAAGATCATGAGTAATGCGGTAGAGCAGTTGCACGCCCAACTGAGTCAGATCAAGAAAGGCCTGTTTATGATGGGTCCGGATCGGGTTCGCGCCATGTCCACCCATGAAACCGAAGACCTGATCGTTGAGCTGCAAACAGTAACCGACCAGGCGCTGGCCGAGTTGGCCAAGCTGAAAGGCGAGTAATCCCACCGACCGGAGCCGTGCCTGGTGAGTTCCATTTTAATGTTAAAGGTGAGTGGTCACGACCGCATGGGTCTGACCGCCGAGCTCACCACGACGCTGGCAGAGTTTGGCGTCATACTCCTCGACATGGGTCAGTCAGTCATTCACGACCAGGTGTCACTGGGCATGTTGCTGCAACTGCCCGATGGCGCCGACACCTCTGGCGTGCTCAAGGAAATTCTGTTTAAAGCCCATGAGCTGGGCATTCATGCCCGCTTCACACCGGTTGAAGAGCCGGCCTATACCGACTGGGTCGGGCAGCAGGGTAAAGACCGTTATGTGCTGACCCTGCTGGCGCGTCGCATCACCGCCCAGCAACTGGCCCGGGTGTCTACCGTGGTCAGCGAGCAGGGCCTGAACATTCAGGACATCACCCGCCTGACCGGGCGCATACCGCTGGATGCACCCGCCGACAGCGGTAAAGCCTGCATTGAACTGACGTTGCGCGGGCAGCCAAGCAATGCCGATGCCCTGCGACTGGCGTTTCTGGACATCAGCAGTCAGCTCGACATCGACGTCGCCTTTCAGCAGGACTCCGTCTACCGGCGCAATCGTCGCCTGGTGTGCTTCGATATGGATTCGACGCTGATCGAAACCGAAGTCATCGACGAACTGGCCCGGGCGGCGGGGGTTGGCGATCAGGTGGCGGCCATTACCGAGCGGGCCATGTCCGGCGAGCTCGATTTCCAGCAGAGTTTCCGACAGCGCATGGCGTTGCTGAAAGGGCTGGATGAGTCGGTACTGGCGGGCATTGCAGCCCGGTTGCCGATCACCGAAGGTGCCGAGCGCCTGATTCGCACCCTGCGAGCCTATGGCTTCAAAACGGCGATTCTGTCGGGCGGTTTCACCTATTTCGGGCACTATCTGCAGCAGCGACTCGGCATTGATTATGTCTATGCCAATGAACTGGAAATTGCCGATGGCCGGGTGACCGGCGAGGTAAAAGGCGCGATAGTTGATGGCGCTCGCAAGGCTGAGCTGTTGCACGAGCTGGCCCAGCGGGAAGGCATTCAGTTGGAGCAGACGATCGCGGTTGGGGATGGTGCTAATGATTTGCCGATGCTAAGTCAAGCTGGCTTGGGCATAGCCTTTCGCGCTAAACCCATAGTGCGGGAGAGCGCACGCCATGCGATATCCACCCTGGGGCTGGATGCGGTGCTGTATCTGCTTGGCTTTCGGGATCAGGATATTCACTGAGTCATCATCCCATCCAACGCAGTCTGATGCTTACTCAAGGTTCGGAGTTTGTTTAGAAGACTAGCGGCGGGTGCCGGTTGTGCCCCTGTGGGGGAGTCCGCAGCATGGATGCTGCGGTCTAGGCTCCATGGAAGGATTTACGCCGACCCCACAGGGGCGCAACCGGTAGCCGACGCGGGCCAATGCCTCCAAGCCGCAGCGACCTAGACTGTGGCGATCAGACCGCCTCTTCTTCGTCGTTGGCATCGAACTCGTAGTCCATGCCGGTCAGCGGTGCCTGGACGTAATAGCCCTGAATGTAGTTCACACCCAGTTCCCAGAGGGATGCCAGGATCTCCGCACTTTCAATTTGCGGCACAATGGAGTTGATGTCCTGCTTGTGAATGGCGCTGACCAGGGTTTCCAGCGGCGCCATGGCCTTGTCGTTCTTGGACAGCTCTTCAATAAAGCTGCCATCGACGCGAATGTAGTCGATGTCCAGATGGCGGGTGACCGACAGACCGCTTTCAATCAGGCCAAAGTGCGTCAGTGCCAGTTTGCACTTAAGCAGCGCCAGCCCTTTGCTGAAGGATTTGGCGACTTTCAGATAGCTTTGCGCCTGTTCTTCGGTGATCTGGAAAGTCAGGGCATCGCCCGGCAGTTTGGCGGCTTTCAAGGCGCTGTTGACCCAGGGGAGGAAGGTCGGGTCCTGAATCGAGCTCGGTGTGAGGTGAATGAACACCTGGGTGTTGTGGCCCCGCTTGCGATGGTCGGCCAGCGTCTTGATGGTGTTCAGCACGACCCAGCGGTCGAGTTTGGCACCCTGGTTGCGGGCTTCAATCAGCGGCAGGAAGTCTTCCGGCAGCACATCGGTGCCGTCTTTGTCGACCAGGCGTAACAGAACATCGTAATGCTCACGGCTGTCGCCCCTGAGGCTGATGATGGGCTGAAACAGGATGCGGAAACCGTCGTTCTCAAGCGCATGCTCAACCTTGCCCGCCATGTTGTCGTCGGAGAGGTTGGCGATGTCGGATTTATCGTAGTACTGGACGCCGGTTTGTTCCTGCACTGCCCGGGTGTAGGCCTGATGCGCATGGCTCAGGGCATCCTGACCATTCTGGCAGCGCTCATCGATATGAGCGATACCGAAGGCTACTTCAACTGGCAGGGTGCGACCGTCGACTTCAAACAAATGATCGGCGATTTCCTTGCGGGCTTTGATGGCATCGGCCTTGATGGTGTCGATATTGCCGCTGGCCAGCAACAAGGCAAAGCTGTCGTCGCCGTAGCGCGCCAGCAATGAACCTTCGGGCTGGTGCTTGGCATAGACCTCGGCCAGTTCCTTCAGAATGACGTCAGTACCGGCGATGCCGGCTTTGGTTTTCAGGTCACTGAAGTTAACAATGCCGATGTGCAATACA
Organism: Saccharospirillum sp.; assembly: GCA_035704555.1. Classification (GTDB taxonomy): domain Bacteria; phylum Pseudomonadota; class Gammaproteobacteria; order Pseudomonadales; family Natronospirillaceae; genus Saccharospirillum. The sequence goes on from DASSWT010000073.1 coordinate 4,844, forward strand.
ATCTGGCTGGCATTGGTCTTCAGTACTTGCTGGTACGCGGTTTTCAGGGCGTCGGTGAAGTGTTGGCGATTGTAGAGGCCGGTCACCAGGTCCTGAGTGCTGATTTCCTTGATCTTGGCCTGCAGTTCTTCGTTATCGGCATCGTTGCGGCGAATGACCAGCTGGGTGCAGGGCTCGCCTTCATAGCTCGCCCCCGACAGCGTCATGCGAATGTTGAATGACTCGCCATTGACGTGTTCGGCAACGCAGGTGAGCTCGCCGGTTGTGCCATCGCGATAGGTTTTCAGGGAGCTCTTGAGTTTGTCGAGGTCCTGGCGGGCGATCAGGTCCATGATCGGTGTGCTTTGCAGCTCTTCGAGGTCGTCGTAACCGAAGAGGTTCTGGTAGGCCTCGTTGGCGTAGATGTGCATGCCTTCGTGAACGTAAGCGATGGCATCGACCGAGCTGTCGAGCAGCAGTTGGCAGCGTTTTTCGGTTTCCTGCAGGCTGGCGCGGGTTTCGCGCAACTCACGGCGGGCTTTCAGGGCGGCTTTTTCCCGTTTTACCGCGCTGATCAGATGCTGTTCTTCGCCTTCGACCAGAACATCGGTCAGGCCAGTTTCCAGAGCCTCGCCGATGCGGTCGGCATCGTAGGTGTCTATTAGTGCCAGAATGGGAATGTCTTTGCCGGCCCGCTGAATGGTGGCGACCGCTTCCGACGGGTCGACCGTCTGGGTTTCGAGCTTGACCAGTAACATATCCCAGTGTTGCTCCGACAGCACCGTCTCCAGCTCGTTCAGGCTGGCAATAAAGTGGGAACGAACCGCCTGACCCGCATTGCGCAAGGTGCTGAGCAGAGGTTCAGCCTCACTTTGAGTATCGTGGATAACCAGAAGTCGGAGCGCGCTTGCGTTACTTTCAGACATAAATCAACTATCGCGACAAATTTTCTAGACTAGGGGTCTGAGTATAGTGACGAACGGTCGATCTTGACAGTCACGCGCTGCATTTTTTGGAATGGCCGGTTCAGGCTGAGAGCGTCGTCTCGCTTTCAGCGCCCGTGCAAGCCCTGGCGTGTGCCTGGGGAGGCCAACCGCCGGAACCCGGTCAGAGTTGCCGCCACAGGCTCTCGAAGCTGTCGTCAGTGCCGATCGCCTGGCTGCGATCTGGCTCGGTCGGTTTGTGAGCGACCTTGCGCACCTGGAACTGGCTGAGAATCCCGGTGCTCAAAATACGCTTGGTCAGCTGGTACTTGCCCTCGTTACCGGAAATATTGATGGTCACCTTGTTGCCCACCTGAAACGGCAGGCGCGGTGTCAGTACCGAGGCGTCCTGACCGATGGCGCGGATTTCCGGAATGAACAGGCCGCGCAAGTAGTCGCCGTGGGCGCCGGTTTTGTGCAGTTGGCGTATCCCACAGGGCTGGCTGTTGGGGGCGATCAGCTCGACCCCCATCTGGGTGCCGCTTTCTTTGCTCTGGCGCAGCCAGCGAACCACGCCGAGGTTCCAGTGCTGCAGTTTCTCTTCCTTAACTGCCACGACTTCACCGGTTTTCAGGTTGCTGGCGGCTTTGTCGGTCCATTGAATGCAGTAGCCACGCGGGCTGACGTTCACCAGCAGGCCTGAATAACTGGGGTGGTCTTCCTGGGCGTCTTGCGGGAAGTCGATGGGTTCCTCTTCGTTATTGGGGATGAGCCGCTGCCCGGCATCGAATGAATCCTCCCAGACATCTTTCTGGGACTGAACCGCCTTGGTTTCGAACGCTGCAAAGCGCGAACTTACCGCGCCTATGAAGGGGTTTTCCGCATTGGCCGACTGGCCGTAAAGCTGCGAATAAAAACCGACACCGCCGGACATGTGGAAGTGAGTTGCCGTCAGCCCAACGGTGAGCGACACCTTGCCACTGGACTGGGTGCGTGAGAACGCCCGTTGTTTCATGCCGCCCCAGGACTGAACCAGATGCTCCAGCAGGGCCTGATTGAAATCCTGCGGCAGTATTCGGCTGGGCGCCTTGTCGTCGGCCCCGGCCGTGGCCTCGGCCCGTTTCAGCTCATCGTGAAGTGGCCGGACCAGCGGCAGAGTGTTGATACCCAGGTACTCGGAATAATTGGCCTGTTTGATCAGGTAGCTGTATTGGGGTGGCTGGTCGGTTTCCGGATTGATGACCAGCACTGATTTTTCATCAGCAACATCGTCGATGTCGAGCAGGGGTGTCCAGCGCGGCAGCGCGGCGTACACATCGGTCAGTTCGCGCTGCAGCAATTGGTTGGGTTGGCTGGTGCCGAGTAGTACAGCTCTGAGGTAAACCTCCTGAATGTTGGAGCGTTTGCCCTGCTCGGACTCTTCAATCGGTGTGGTATGCAGATTGAATGCCGAGGCAATCTGGTAGAGCTGATGTATTTCCCGCCACAGACCGCTCGGGGTGGGA
>DASSWT010000223.1:0-6237 GCA_035704555.1 Saccharospirillum sp.
CCTTTTCCGCCACCGCTGTCGGTCGGCCAAACACTCGACGGCTACACCGTTCAAGGCATTCTGCACGAAAGCACACGCAGCCAGGCCTACCGGGTTCGTCATGCCGACCAGCCAAACACCGACCTGGTGATGAAAACGCCCTCGGTCAATTTCGATGACGACCCGGCCTACATCGAACGCTTTCTACTCGAAGACTGGATGGCCGCGCGCATCCAGAGCCCGCATGTGGTGCGCAAGGTCGACCCGCCACAACCACCGACCTGCCTCTATTACCTGACCGAATTCATACCCGGTGTACCGCTGTCGGATTGGATTCGCGACCACACCCGGCCAGACATCAACCGGGTGGTCGCCATCGTCGAGCAAATAGTCAAAGCCGTTCGCGCCCTGCACCGCAAGGAAACGCTGCATCAGGACATCAAACCCGACAACCTGCTGATCGACAACAACGACTACGTCACCCTGGTCGATTTCGGCTCCTGCTGGATACCGGGCATTCAGGAAATTCAGGTACCGATCGAGCGTGAACGCGCGCTGGGCACGGCCCGATACAGTGCCCCCGAATACGCTTTGAACGGTAAGGGATCGGAGCGTTCGGAACAGTTTTCGGTAGCTGTAGTGGCTTACGAAATGCTCACCGGCAAACACCCTTACGGCGAAAAATACGAAACCGCCGCCTCGCCAACCTCCTTCGCCAGGCTGACCTACACACCCGCCTACGAACACAACCCTCTGGTTCCGGTCTGGCTGGATGGCGCCCTGAAAAAAGCACTGCAACTCGACCCAAGGCGACGCTACGACGCCCTGTCTGAATGGATTGGGGATATGAAAACCCCGAACCCGAGGTTAATGCCAGACCGGGCGTTGCCACTGGCGGAGCGAGACCCAGTGTTACTGTGGCAGGGGGTGAGCGCGGTGTTATTGGTGGCGTTGATTGTGAGTTTGGTGCTCTAGTCCATTCTGCATAGTGGGTTAATAACTCAAGTTTCGGAGTTCGCACAATGCGAGCAGTGGATGCCGGGTTTGCCTCTGAGGGGGAGTCCGCAGCATGGATGCTGCGGCCTAGGCTCCATGGATGGATTGACGCCGACCCCTCAGAGGCAAACCCGGTGGCCAGTGCGGACCAATGCCACCTAGCGGGGCCGAACTCCGAAACTTGAGTTAATAAGAAACCGTAACCACGATGTCGTCAGTATAATTCCCGGGGTAAGCCCTGGGCTGGTTTGGCACTTTGCCGTAAACCACATGTTCGGTGACCAGGCCCTCGCCGGTTACAACCCGGGTATCGCCGGTGCCGTCCCCAAAAATAATCGAATGCTCCTGATCGACATAAAGGTTGTAAGCCAGGGTAAGCTCTCCGGCACTCATCAGCCGCTGGTTATAGGTGCCTTTTCCGGGCGTAACGCTCAGGGTATAGGCCGTGCTTTCAGGGCATTCCACGGTAAGGCTGCCGACGCTTTCTGTCGACTCGCCCGACAAAGGATCGATGTTGCCAAACGCCAGCGGTGTGGCACTGACGGTGCAAGCAGCCGCACCTGTGGCCAGGCTGCTCAAGGCAAGCATGCCGAGGCATTTTATTAACGTTAGCCAGGTTCTATAGGTTCGCATCGTATCGTTCCCAGGTCCGCAGGGTAGGCTTCCACCCCGCTCAGTTGCAGTTCAAATTCACAAACTTGCTGATCCCCCAGGCGAGCCTGGCCAACCATGTAAGAGCGCAAGCCAACATCGGTGTAGAGCAAGCCTTCGTGGCCCACGGTAAGCGCTTCGGGCAATCCTTTAAGCCGTACGGTGGTTCCGGCAGGCAGGGGGTTATCATCCGTGCCAACCAGGTAGGCCGTGATTTTACGGTCGACCGTGACGTCGAAACGCGCGGTTAATACCTGTCGGTTACCCGGCACCAGTTGCACATCGGGCTCGGCCAGGCTGGCGGCCAACGGCAGGTCTTCGCTCGCCAAACGCAGACGGTTTTTGGTGTAGGGTTTCAAACCCGAGACCAGCAGCCGACCGCTGTTGTCGGTCTCCCCTACCAATCGGTTGTTCCGGTAAACCCGAACATCGGGAACGCCAGCGTCGACCAGGGCGTAACTGCCCGCCGGGTTCCGGCTCAGGAAGGCGCCCGCCTCGTTGACCACCAGAGCGCCACTTAATTCGGCCGACCCACTGAGTTCGCCATCCCGTCGTTCGCCATTCAAACGCAGCGTTGCCAGCCTGCCATCCAGCTTCAGTTCGGCATCCTGCACCTTCACCTCGCCCCGGGAACCGGCATGAACCCGATACCCATAGCCACCGTCACCGGGGGAGTTGTACTGATAAGTCACACCGCGATTTTCCAGCTCCTCACCGGACATTCCGGCCATCATCGAGCGGCCTGGCCCGAGCCTCAGCGTGAAGCTGAGGTTGTATTGTCGCCGTGGTTGCGGCTCGATCACATCCAATGCAGAGAGCCGCACCGAGCCCCGGCCGGCCCAGCTCAAACCCAGGGTGGCATTGTTGGCCAGGTAGTCGGCGCGGGACCGGTAATCCCGTTCCAGCCGCCCCAACGACAGAGACACACCCTTGCGAACCGACCAACCAAACGTCAGTTGTTTTTCCACCTCCGGCAACCGGTTGGGGACTGTGCTGCCGAATTGAATAAATTCGTCATCGGTACGTTGCTCCTGATAGCGGAACGACACCTTACTCGCTCGACGGCTCAGCCCCCACTGCCAGGTTGAACCGGCTTGCTGAGTCTCTTCGTTGATGCTCAACGCACCACCAACATCCAGCATGCCGAGTGGGCCAAGCCCCCAGTAACTGGTGCCACCGCCAACGCGCCCGGTCTCGAACAGCTCCGCCCGCGCGCCAAAGGTCAGCCGGTTGGTTAACCCGTAACGACCGGTCACCAGGGCGAAGGGAAACTCGTCGTACTGAATTTGGCCGTCTATCACACCCGCCCGACGATGCCCGTAGGAGAGCGACCACTCACTAAGCCCACTGGCAAGCAACGAGGAATCCGAATAAAACGCAAAACGTTGGGTAATGGGCATGCCGGTGCTGTCTTCAATACGGCTGAGAATATCGCTGACGCCACTGGCAGCAGGCAGGTCGTAGAGTTCGAACTCACCGGGTGGCAATTGCTCCTGGGCAACCAGGTTCTGGTTGATCCAGACTTCCAGCATCGCCGGTGTTAGCACCGCGCCTCGCAACGAGGGCCGTGGCCGGGTCACCCAGGATGGCGCCAGTTTGGTATTGGTGCCCACCTGCACCCCGCCATAAGCAACGCTTTGCCCGAGCACCGAGTTGGAGGTAAAGGTATCCCCCAGCGTGACAGACAGCATTGAACGCGGGCGGTCCAACACGCAACGACTTCCCTGGCGGGTTAACCGTTCTGTGGTGGACCGGTATTGATGCTGGGTTTCGCAATAGGCCGTGCCCAGGCTGACCGCTGCGTCGAAAAAGCCGGTGCGCCATCGTTCATCGTCTTCATCGATGCCCTCGGTTAACCGATAATCGAGCAGAAACGAATAGCCCCGTTGCGGCACCAGAGGGTCTGCTCTTTTGCGTTCTATCCGGTAGGGTTTGAAGTGGCTGGTGGGCATCCACAGCGTCAGTTTCGGTTGGGTTACGTCCAGCCAGTAAAAACCTTCTGTCAGCTCATGCAATGAATAATGACCCGCCGGGTTGGGCTCGATGGCCGTTGGGGAAAGGCCCAGGGCTTCCACCGTTTGTGCCGGCAAATAATACTGCCCCGCGTCGCGCACCACAGGGTAGCGCTCGCTGACTTCCTGGCTGTTCAGCGAAATGGGGACCGACCACTCACTGACCTCTTCTTCACCTACAGCGGTTAACTCCTCCGTCTGAAAACTGGCATACCCGTCGCGCTCATTAACAAGCGCAAGTGCTTCGGGCAGAGCGGTAACAGGTACATAACGACGGCCGTCCTGCTCGAACACCGGCAACGTTGCTTCATCCGGCAGTGCCCAGCCGAATGCGGTAAGATCCGACAGCGGCAGAACCCAAACGTCCTCTTCCTGTTGCATCAGCTGAACTCTGAGGTCTCGTTGGCGGGCTTCGTCGTCCTCTGCACCCGTTGGCAGAATTTCCGCCGCTGCCGACACGAAACCAAGCACCCCGAACAGCAGGATTCCGCGCCACCCGATGAGCCCCTTCATCATCCGGTTATTCGGTATTCAAAGGTTGAAACTGAACCTGGCCACCCGACATCATCTGCAGCGAAAGCCCGCCCTGTGCTTCAACATCCGTCAGATCCAGCAACCAGGATTGCGACGCCCCAGGCAGAATGTAATGTACACCTTCCGCGATGGGCAGGCGTCGGCCGCCTTCGGTCTCCACCGCCAACTGCGTAAGGTGGCTAAAACGCGTGCCGGCGTTATGTACCTGTAAATGCCAGCCCTGCGCATCCTGTTCCAATGCCCACTGGAGATCGGTCTTCGGCTCCCGGGCCTGGAAGAACAACGGCGTATCAAGCTTTATTAACGTTCTTACGCCCGGGTGCAGGGTTTGGGCCGTTTCCGGCACCTGGCTGAAGTACACCCGGAACGCCTGTTCCTGTTCGCTCCGCTCGGTGGTTAACGCCACCCGCACCCACTCATCCTGACCGGGCTCCAGCGATATCAGCGGCGGGTTGGTCTGAATACTCTCGGTATCAACAGTAACCCGTTTTCCGTTTTCCTGCTGCCAGGCCTGGGCACTCACCTGAACCGTCACCGACGTCTCGCCGGTGTTGCGCACCTGGTATAAGGCCGTCGTCTCGCCGATGGGAATTTCCTGCAGAATCGGCGTGACCTGCAACCCCGCGCCCATACAAAGCGATGCCAGGCAGCCACTCAAAACGAGCAAAGCAAAACGGCGCATCAGTACACCAGAGTGATGGTTAACGTATCGGAGAGAAAGCGGGACGCTTGTGGGGCTTCGGTCAGCTCGCCGTAGAGGGTCAGCACTTGCTGGATGCCATCACTGACCAGCATCGGAAGGTCGTTATCCCAGTCTGTCTCTTTGGGGGCGGTCTCCGCTTTTTGATGCTGCAGACGATAACCGAGAACCGCCTGCGGCTCTTCACCGGCAAGCTGGCGCACACCGGTTTCCGGGTGAGCATTCTGGCCCTGGTCGAGCATCAACCCAACATAAGTGCCGCGCGTGCAATGAATATTAAGAGAGCCCGACGTATTGAGCCGTTCTACATCGGCTTCATCCAGAGCGGGAAAACGCAGATCATCTGCCTGAACCCGACAGCCGGACTGAACCTGAGCACCTACCTGAAAGGTGGTTGTACTCGTTATTTCAGCCTGGGCTGGCAGCAACAAAAAAACAGGGAGGAGACTGAAAAAACATCGCATTCGGGGGCTCCAAAACGAACCGCACCGGGTAGAAGGCATTGCAGGGTCACGACGACATGCGACAACGATTACGCATCTGAAAACCCGGACCGATCACTCGGTTGCGGGTGGCTGTTAGGTTTCCGGGTTCCCTGCGCAAAGCCAGGTAACATTGAAGAACCAGTGTAGACCCCGGGCGAGGCACTTCCTGATATCCTCATCACACTTGGTGTAAACAATGCGCAAGTGAAGCGTAAGGATGCGCCCTTTGCCCACGCTAATGCCCAAATACCGACCAACCAGTCTCCTGCACCAGCATTTCCAGAGCGCGCGTACCCAGCAAACTGTTACCGATTTTATCCAGCCCGGGCGACCAAACCGCGATGGACGCCTTCCCGGGGGCAATGGCCAGAATGCCACCCCCAACCCCACTCTTGCCCGGCAAGCCGACGCGGAACGCAAACTCACCCGAGCCATCGTAATGCCCGCACATCATCATCAGTGAATTGATTCGCCGGGCGCGCTGCGCCGATACCACCCGGGTGCCGGTCGCCTGGTTCAAACCATCCGATACCAGATACAAACCCGACTGCGCCAGCTGGATGCAATTCATAGCCAGTGCGCACTGGTGAAAGTAAGTGCCGATGACTTTATCCACCTCGTGATGCAACCGCCCGAAGGCTTTCATAAAGTGCGCCAGCGACGCATTGCGGTGCTTGTGCTCAAGCTCCGACGCCGCCACTTCATGATCGAAATACAGGCTGTCATCGTTCGCCAGGAAACGTACAAAGTTCAGTAATTCTGCCAGCACTTCCTTGGGTTCGTGCCCCATCATGATGGCATCCACCACAGCGATGGCTCCGGCATTAATGAACGGATTACGTGGTTTCCCTGCTTCGTGTTCCAACTGCACAATGGAATT
>DASSWT010000120.1:0-2134 GCA_035704555.1 Saccharospirillum sp.
GGGATTCGCTGGAACCCGCGACTGGTCGCGCCCCGGGCCCGTGATGTGGCGGATCATCTGGGCGCGACCTGGCTGAATCGCGGCGAGCAGGAGTCACGTCGCGTAGAGGCCATTACCGTCTGTGCGCGCACCATGCGCAACATGCTGCATACCCTGAAAGCCGGAACGCTGGTGGTCACCCCGGGTGACCGCGAAGACATTGTGCTCGCCAGTTGCATGGCTGCACTGAACGGAGTGCCGCTGGCCGGACTGGTGCTGACCGGAGGCCTGAAACTCGATAACGAGCTGATCAATTTGTGTCAGGCCGCCTTCGCCACCGGGCTGCCGATGATGGAAGTGGCCTCCAATACCTTTGTGACCGCGCAACGCCTGAGCGCCATGAACACCGAAGTCCCGGTAGACGACGTCGAGCGCATGGAGGCGGTCATGAACGCCGTTGCCGCCGAACTGGACGGCGACTGGCTGGCCCAACGCGCCCGAATCAACATCGAACCGAGAATGTCGCCACCGGCGTTCCGCCACCTGCTCGTCGGGCGGGCCCGTCTGGCCAAAAAACGCATCGTGCTGCCTGAGGGCGATGAACCCAGAACCGTGCAGGCCGCCATTGTCTGCCAGCAACGGGGCATTGCCGATTGTGTATTACTCGGCAGGCGCGAAGACATTGAACGGGTAGCGGCCAGCCGGAATCTGACACTGCCCGACGACCTTGAAATCATCGACCCGGACCTGGCTCGTCCGCATTACATTCAACCCATGGTCGCGCTGCGTCAGCACAAAGGACTGACCGCCCCCATGGCCGAAGCGCAACTGGAAGATACCGTGGTACTGGCCACCATGATGCTGGCCGAAGGCAATGTCGATGGCCTGGTCTCGGGCGCCGTGCACACAACCGCCAATACCATTCGTCCTGCGCTGCAACTGATTAAAACCAAAGCCGGCGCCAGCCTGGTGTCCTCGGTGTTCTTTATGCTGCTGCCTGACCAGGCCGTGGTCTACGGCGACTGTGCGGTCAACCCGGACCCGAATGCCGAGCAACTGGCAGACATCGCCATCCAGTCCGGCGAGTCGGCACTGGCCTTCGGCATTGAACCGCGCATCGCGATGATCAGCTATTCGACCGGTGAATCGGGCTCGGGCGACGATGTCGAAAAAGTGCGGGCCGCTACAAAACTGGCCCAGGCAAAACGCCCGGACCTGTTAATCGACGGCCCGTTGCAATACGACGCGGCCTCGACTCCCTCGGTCGCCAGCAGTAAGGCGCCCGCCAGCAAAGTGGCCGGCAAAGCCACCGTCTTTATTTTCCCGGATCTCAATACCGGCAACACTACCTACAAGGCAGTTCAGCGCAGTGCCAATGTGGTCAGCATAGGCCCCATGCTGCAGGGTCTGAGCAAGCCGGTGAACGACCTGTCGCGTGGCGCGACGGTCGACGACATCATTTACACCATCGCCCTGACCGCCGTGCAGGCCAACGCTTAGGGAGCCCTCATGAAAGCCGTATTTCTGGACGCCGCCACCTTCCCCGACGAACAGACGCTGACACCGCCAGACATCGTTACCGATTGGCAAACCTTCGATAAAACCTCGCCTGAACAGCGCCTTGAACGCTTGCAGCAGGCCGATATCGCCCTGGTCAACAAGGTTGTGCTGGATGCGCCCTTGCTGGCTCAGTTGCCCGACCTCAAGTGCATCGGCGTGACGGCCACCGGCACAAACAATGTTGACCTGGACGTCTGCAGGGACCGTGGCATAGCGGTATTCAACGCCACCGGCTACGCCGTTGACGCAGTTGGCGAGCATTGCATCATGGTCATGCTAGCGCTGGCCCGAAACCTGAAGGCCTACCTGAGGGACGCCGACAACAAAGGGTGGAGCCAGAGCCCGTTCTTCTGCAACCGCATCGCCCCGATCAATACCCTGAGTGGCAAGCGTTTAGTCATCGTTGGCAAGGGCGATCTGGGCACGGCCGTCGCCACCCGGGCACAGGCTCTGGGGCTCTCGGTGATTTATGCCGAACGGCCCGGAGCAGAGACCGTCAGACCAGGTTATACCGCCTTCGAAACCGCCCTGTCGCTGGCCGATGTACTGAGCCTGCATTGCCCCCTGACTGATCAGACCCGGGGCATGATCAACC
>DASSWT010000166.1:0-3909 GCA_035704555.1 Saccharospirillum sp.
GGCGGAGTAACGGCCCGATCAGCTCAAGTCATTCAGCCAGGCTTTGCAGGTTTGTTCGAATAACGCTTGAGGAGTGGCCTTCTTTTTCGGGGGGTTGGCGGCCCACAAAACGCCCAGCCCTTCCGTCAACGCCATGGCCTGCACGGCCAACGTGCGGGCGGTGTTGGTTGATTTTAGCCGCCGTTGAGCCAGGTCCTGTTCGGCCAGTTGGGTGAGCCGGTTTTCGATTTTCCGCTGTCGTTCGATAAACGCCTCGCTGTGCTCTGGCAGCAGTGACCAGACAAAACGCTGGTACGCCGCAAGTGGAATATCCAGTCTCGTCAATTCGTCCACCAGCTGAGCATATTGTCTGGCGCCGTCCAGAACCAGATCCTCAAAATGCTGATGTGAGCTTGGGTTCATATCGGGCAGAAAACGACCGAAGTAATGCTCAATGCAGGCATTCAACAGATCGGCTTTGCGCGGAAAGTAGTGGTGAAATGCGCCTTTTGACAAGCCACTGGTAGCCACCAGATCTTGCATACTGGTCTGCTCATAGCCGTTTTTCAAAAACAGCCGAAAGGCAATCAGCAGTAGGGCATCCCGGTTGGTTTTCATGGTGTTAATGTTACTCCGGTGGCAGGTGCAGTCGGTAAATGCGTAGCGTATCCAGCTTTCGTTCGTCGTACAGGTGAAAGCCGAGGTGCTGGTACATGGGTACGTTCGCCGGGTTCTCGGTATCCAGTGCCAGCGTTTCACCTAGCTGAAGACAATAGTCAGCCAGGGCCTGGATCAGCTGTTTACCAAACCCCTGGCCTTGCTGGCCGGGTGCGACCCCGACTTTGACCAGAAAGTAACGGAAGGTCGTCGGCAGGCCTTGGCGACTGTGCAGAGCGTAACGGTTCATACGCGTCACACATGACCAGGGAACCCGGCCGATCAGCGAGGGCAGCGTTGTGAGCACGGCAATGGCTCGTTGCCAACCCGGGGCTGGTACTTCCAGCAGAGCACAGGCAACCAGCACGCCCTGGTGAGTAACCCCCCAAACCGGCATACCCGACCGGCAGTGGTAGCTGACGATAAACCGCACCAGATGATCTCGGTAGCGGTCCCGGTCGGCCGGCGCGCAGCTTTCCAGGAAGTACTGGTACGCCGGGTCTGCGGCAAAGGCGTTACTCAGCAAGGCACTGACAGCGGCCTGATCCGGGTTGGCCAGGGGCCCGATGGTTGTTGACGTCACAGGGCGCGAGCCTCCCGTTCCGGATAGTGATTCACCGCAAAGGCGTAAAGTACCTTAATCATGAACAACAGGGCCAGCGACAGTTGCCAGGGTGGTAGCGACAGCCTGGTTATCACTAGAACGCCAACACAGAGGAGGCTGCCCGCCAGAACGGGTTGCCAGGACCGGTCGTAATAAAGGTTAACCAGACACGCAGAGATAATGGTGAAAGCCCAAACCCACAGCAGTGGTGTCAGGGGTAAACCGAGCAACCAGCCTATTGCCAACAAGTGAAGGTGAATGGCAATAAACCCCCAGCGCCAGGCCGGGCGTTGCGCATAGAAAGCGTTGGTGCCAGGGGTGAAGTTGGCAACGGCCCCAGCGGCGATATCGAGCATCAGCAACCAGGCAAGAACCCACCGTATCAACCCAAAGGGCACCCCTTCCGGTCTTGGAACCTGGCTCCAGAAGACCGCTGCCAGCGCAGTAACGAGTGCAATACACAGCAAGGCAGCCGCACTTTGCCTGGCACCCAACACCTCCTTGAAGGCGCCGGGAATGGGGTATTCCCGTTCAAATAGCATCATGATCAACGTCCTTTTATTGTCAAAACATACCGGCTGTCCGGTTTTTAATATGAGGCCTTTGAGGGTGTGCTGTCAACTGATTTCCGAATGCGACATGTCGCATAACAGGGCTTGGACAGCTGTGCCTTTCAGTCGTAATCTAGTGGTCCATGCGGAAAGTTCTGTCACTGTGCACTTTGCCATCAAGCCCAGAGCTTCGTTGTCAAACCTTGAAATAACGGTGCTATTCCGGCGGTTTTCCGCCTCGCTCTGAACTTGATGGCGTCGTTCCTTAGTAACAGAACTTCACGCATGGACCACTAGGCGCCAGTCTTGTCGGTTTCCATTACGTAACGAGGTGCTAGGGATGACCATAGATCCGAAAGGTAACAACACCGCGCTTGTCGTTGTAGACATGCAGGTGGGTGTGTTGGCTAACGCCTGGGACGCCGCACGCATTACCGGGAATGTTGCCCTGGCGGTAAGCCGCGCCCGTGCTGAAGGCGTGCCCGTTATCTGGGTTCAGCATTCTGATGAAGAACTGCAGCAAAACAGCACACTCTGGCAATTGGTGCCTGAGCTGGTGCCTGCGCAAGGCGATGCCCGCGTTAACAAACACTTTAATTCATCGTTCGAGCAAACCGAGCTGGAAGCGGTACTGAAGGACCTGGGGGTATCGCACCTGGTTCTGGCCGGGGCTGCGTCCAACTGGTGCATCCGTGCGACGGCCCATGCTGCGCTGGAACGAGGCTACGACCTGACGCTCATCAGCGACGGCCATACCACCGAAACCATCGAATTCGAAGACGGTACGGTGATTGAGGCGGCCACCATCATAAAAGAGCTCAACGTCGCCATGAAATGGCTGGAATACGCGAAGCGTAAAAACACCACGGTTACGGCCCAGGCACTCGCGTTTAACGCCTGATGGCGTGGCCCTTGTAGGCAGACTAAGCCGCCAGAACGGTGGGTTGCCGGTGCTGAGAACAATAATCGGTAGGCTGATAAACGGTAGGCTATCCTTTGACTATCTTGGCCCAATTGGCAGGACGAAGTAATGGTCTCAGTACGGAATGTACTGCTCGGCTTGGTCACACTGGCGTGCAGTATACCCCTGCATGCTCAGGAAACGGTGCGCATCGCGGTCGGCGAGTTGTCTGAAAATGCCCTGCATTATGGTGTGGCTGCACACATCGTTGAGGAAGCGTTTCAGGCCAGCGGAATGGATGTGGAGGTCGACTTTCTGCCCTGGGCCCGGGTGCTGGTATATGTCGAAAGCGGCCAATACGACGCCTCCATTCTGTGGGTGAAGACGCGGTAAAGAGAAACCAGCTTTCTGTTTTCAGACGTCGTTCTGGAAGGCGAGGCGGTATTCTTCTACCACAAGGACAACCCGCTTATCTGGCAGGAGTTCGAAGACCTCAACAACAAGCGATTTGGCGGGCTGCGCAGTGCCAGTTACCCCTGGTTCGACGCCGCCCGAGCCGCCGGGGCCGATGTGGAGATGGAGCTTGTTTCCACCGAGCAACAGAATTTCTCAAAACTCCTGTCACAACGGATAGACGCCTACGCCATGGACAAACTGGTCGGCCTGCACATTCTGCAGCAGGACTTCGCCGACCGGCAGAACGACATCACCTACGACCCAACCCCCATCGAAACCTGGCCCTACCGCCTGATCTTCACCCGAAGCCCCGAGGCGAAGCGCTGACCGAAGCGTTTAACCAGGGGCTGGAAGCCATGAAGGAACGGCAGAAAGTTCAGATCCATCTGAATAATGTTGCCAATGGTGTGTATCTGCCGACGGAGTAACCGCAGGCATTTAACCAAAAGAATTTTTTCATAGTGAAAGTAGGCACCTAGCCTTGTACCGACTGCCGGGTAGCTCTGGTCGGGGAAGTCCGCAACAGGGATGTTGCGGCCTAGGCTCCATGGACGGATTCACGCCGACCCCGACCAGAGCTACCCGGTGGTCGGTACGAACGCGATCCTCCCAGGCCAATTAGAACGAAAAGCGTAAATCCCGCCGTCTGTCACATCTCTGCAACAGTTTTGTCATACACTGATCGTCATTGAATCAGAGGTGGGACATGGCCGAACCGATCACGCACGAGCATTTTATCAATCGCGAGTTGTCGTTACTGG
>DASSWT010000187.1:0-3099 GCA_035704555.1 Saccharospirillum sp.
CGCTTCGGGCGTTCCAGGGCGTGGGCGTCGACACCACCGGTCAGTACCTTGCCAGAGCTCGGTACGATGGTGTTGTAGGCGCGGGCCAAACGGGTAATGGAGTCGAGCAGGATGACAACATCCTGCTTGTGTTCGACCAGGCGCTTGGCCTTCTCGATCACCATTTCCGCGACCTGAACGTGACGGGCCGGTGGCTCGTCGAAGGTCGAGGCGATGACTTCGCCGCGTACCGAGCGCTGCATGTCGGTTACTTCTTCCGGGCGCTCATCAATCAGCAGAACGATCAGGTGCGTTTCCGGGTTGTTGCGGGTAATCGCCTGGGCCACGTGCTGCAGCATCAGGGTTTTACCGGCCTTCGGTGGCGATACAATCAAGCCACGCTGACCTTTACCGATGGGCGAGACCAGATCGAGAATGCGGTTCGCCAGATCTTCGGTCGAGCCATTGCCGGACTCGAGCACCAGGCGCTCTTCCGGGAACAGCGGCGTCAGGTTTTCGAACAGAATCTTGTTGCGGGTGCTTTCCAGCGGCTCGTAGTTGATCTTGTCGACTTTGAGCAGGGCGAAATAGCGCTCACCCTCTTTCGGCGGCCGGATTTTACCCGAGACGGTGTCGCCGGTGCGCAGATTGAAACGTCGAATCTGGCTGGGGGACACATAGATGTCATCAGGGCCGGCCAGGTAGGAGGCTGTGGCCGAGCGCAGGAAGCCGAACCCGTCCTGTAAAATCTCCAACACACCATCGCCCCAGATGTCTTCGCCGCTTTTAGCGTGACGTTTGAGAACGGTGAAAATCAGATCTTGTTTACGAGACCGGTTCAGGTTATCGAGTCCCATTCCCTTGGCAATTTCCAAGAGCTCGGGCACTGGTTTGGTTTTTAAGTCACTCAGGTTCATAGGGTTTGCGGTTTTATTAGTCTTGGGAAGATGATCGGGCAGGCCGCCCGGAGACGTGGTTGGAAGCGTAGATAAAACAGGTTTAGGGCACTATAGGCCGAGTCGGCAGGGGTGTCCAGAAAAGTTTCAGCCCACCCCGGCGGTATTCAGGGCCGGGGTTACCGACTCGAACACTCTATCACAGGTTGCCCTGGATAAACTCGATCAATTGGGTCTTGGACAGGGCGCCGACCTTGGTCGCCACCACTTCACCGCCGCGGAACATCATCAGCGTCGGGATGCCACGAATGCCGTATTTTGGCGGCGTATTCGGGTTTTCGTCAATGTTCAGCTTGGCCACGACCATGTTGTCGGCGTATTCAGTGGCCACTTCTTCCAGAACCGGAGCGATCATTTTGCAGGGGCCACACCATTCGGCCCAGTAGTCGACCAGTACGGGCTTGTCGTTGCCCAGTACGTCGGTTTCGAAGCTGTCATCAGAGACGTTTTTAATGTGTTCGCTCATTAGGTTCTGTACCGTTCTCTTGGCTGATTAGGAATAGGGGTAAATGCGAAAATCGTGATTCGACAGGCAGCCTACCTCAGGAATCCGGCTTCTGTCTATTGGACTGTGGTCAAAGGTAACCGGTACAGTCCGTTTTCTCCAAAGTGACTGCGGCTCGTTCACATTTCAAGCCCCAATCACTGATTTTAAGGCCCAATCGACGTTATGTGCCGTTTATGGCCAGTTTTTGGGCCGCAGCAACCGCAAAATAGGTCAGAATGCCATCGGCTCCGGCTCGTTTGAAGGCGATCAGGCTTTCCATCATCACCGCATCCAGGTCCAGCCAGCCATTCTGTGCCGCCGCCTGGTGCATGGCGTATTCACCACTGACCTGATAGGCAAAGGTGGGCACCTGCAGCTCGGTTTTTACCCGATGCACGATGTCGAGATACGGCATGCCAGGCTTGACCATCACCATATCAGCCCCTTCCTGCAGATCCAGCGCAACTTCGTGTAAAGCCTCATCGCTGTTGGCGGGGTCCATCTGGTAGCTGGCCTTGTTGCTTTTGCCCAGGTTGCCCGCCGAGCCAACGGCATCGCGGAAGGGACCATAATAGCTGGAGGCATACTTGGCCGAATAAGCCATGATCTGGGTGTTAATCTGCCCGGCCGCTTCCAGCGCCTGACGAATGGCACCGATGCGGCCGTCCATCATGTCACTGGGTGCCACGACATCGGCACCAGCTTCCGCCTGTGAAACTGCCTGTTGAACCAGGGTTTCCACAGTGACATCGTTCAATACATAGCCACTGTCATCAATGATGCCGTCCTGCCCGTGCGTGGTGAACGGGTCCAGCGCGACATCGCACATGATGCCGAGCTCCGGATAGGCCGCCTTTAGCGCCCGGGTAGCGCGTTGCGCCAGGCCGTCGGCATTAAAGGCTTCTTCGGCCAGCAACGATTTCTTGTCGGCGGGCACCACCGGAAACAACGCCAGCATGGGAATACCCAGTGCCACCCAGTCGGCCGCTGCTTCAACCAGCAGGTCGACTGACAACCGCTCGACGCCTGGCATCGAAGGCACGGCCTCACGCTGCTTTTCACCTTCAAGCACAAACACCGGATAGATCAGGTCATCGACACTAAGGCGGTGCTCACGCACCAGGCGGCGCGAGAAGTCGTGCGCACGCAGGCGGCGCAGGCGGGTCTGGGGGAATTGACGCACAGTCGGGCTCCGGGAACATCGGTTAGGAAGGCCGAGTCTAGCAAAGGTCGCCCGCTAACAGGAACCACGGCAACACCACCAGTCGCCCCGGCCGGTCTAACTCGCTACAATAGCGGCACTGTCTTATTAACACGGCCTTGATAATTTTTCGGAGTTTGCACCCAGCCGAGTGTTAGCTGCCCGGTGTGCCTATCCGGGGTAGTCCGCAACATGGATGTTGCGGCCTAGGCCCCATGGATGGGTTCACGCCGACCCCGGATAGGCATACCGGGTGGCTGACACGGACCAAAGGCAACACTCTGAGACTTGAGTTTTCAGGGACGACCCATTTTACGGTGGTCTGGTCGACTTTTACTGTCAGACCGGCCCGCGGAGATTCCATGTCAGAGAAAGACACAGCCTCATCCGGCAACGGCACGCCCGAAGACACCACGCATTTCGGGTATCAGACGGTCGCGACAGGCGAAAAGCAAAAGCGCGTGGCCGACGTGTTT
>DASSWT010000193.1:0-9081 GCA_035704555.1 Saccharospirillum sp.
AAGGTACCCCAGAGACCAAACAATAGGGCAGAATCCTGTGGGTTTGCCAGCAAGCCGACTACGGCCCGGCTGGCGCTCTGAGTAGCACCCATGGCACTGCCCGCCACAAAGGCGACCACTACAAAGAGCGTAGAGACGCTCATTCCCGTCAGTGCGACCAGAACATCCAGATAATAAATGCCCAGCAGGCCCAGCAGCCACCAGCCCAGTGTCAGAAGCAGGGTGTTTTTGGAACCCAGTGTGTCTTCAATAAAGCCGAAACCGAGTGCGCCTATCATTGAGGCAATCTGCAGCGTGGCGCCGATAATGAGCAGCTGGGTACCGCGAATGCCTATTTCTTCCTGGGCATAGATGCCGAAGAATTTAACCACAACCGATACACCGGCCATGTACACCATGAAGGCAATGAAAAACCGAAACAGTACCGGGTAGTCGGCAATGATGCTGCGCATGGCCAGCAATCGCGCGCCCGCCGCTTTTAACAACACGGAAAAGCGGGCGTGTTCGAACCCGGGCATGGGTTCAGCCCGTTCTTTGACGAAAATGAACGTTGGCAGGGCGCCGAGCCCGTAAAACAGCGCGACGACGACCATAGCCAGTTGGTTCTGGTCGATATAAAGCGAAAGATTGGAGCTGGCGCTTTCGGTCACCACCACAATGATGATCAGCAGGCTCAGCAGCCCGCCGATGTAGCCAATCCCCCAGCCAACCCCGGAAATCCGGCCCATGTTGTCCTTGTTTGCCAACTCGGTCAGGAAGCTGGCAATAAAACTTTCTGAGAGCATCCAGGCGGTGTTGCTACATATCAGAAACGCCATGCCGAGCCAGACCGAGCCGGGCTCCACGAAGAACAAGCCGCCGGTTGCCAGCACCGAAACCCAGGTACACCAGGCCAGATAACGCTTCTTGCGGCCGCTGTAGTCACAAATTACACCAACCAGTGGCGCCAGAATGATCGCCAGGCCGGTGGAAATCGCCACACTGGCGGCCCAGAAGGAGTTTTTCAGGTGGTCGAGTTCGGGCGGAACGATATAGGAAATAAAAAAAGCACTGTAAATAAAACTGACTACGACGGTGGTATAGCTGCTGTTGGCGAAGTCATACATCGCCCAGCCAAAGATTTCGCGCTTGCGAACGGGAGCATGAGGTGTTGGCGTCGACATCCTGAGGGTGCTTCCTTGTTAGTATACAGGCATTGAAGTGTGCTCGGTCGGTAAAGGGCGGTATTTTGTAGCCCCGAACCGATGGCGTTCGGTTATAACTCAAGTTTCGGAGTTCAAATAGGCTACACCGCCTTGAACCCGCGGCGGATGGCAGGGCCGCTCCTGCGGGGGCGCCGTGAATACATCCATGTAGGCTTAACTTCGGCATCCATGCCTCAGATACCCCCGCAAAAGCAGCCCTACCACCCGCCGCTAGTCAATTGCTAACTCCGAAACTTGAGTTATTACCTGGGTTCTGGAGTTAGCAACCAATTGAGTGTCAGGTGCCGGGGATACCTATCCGGGGTAGTCTGCAGCATGGATGCTGCAGTCTAGGCCCCATGGACGGTTTTATGCCGACCCCGGATAGGTATCCCTGGTGCCTGACACGGACTCTTGGCACCAATGTACAACCGAACTCCGGAACTAAGGCATAAGTGTGCACCAGCGCCGCCTGTGTGGAAAGTCTGTAGCAGGAAATGATCGTGCCGGTGCTTGAAATGCATCACAAGGCCCATAAATAGGAGGGACCATAAGCTAAGTCTTTGATTTGAGGTGAATTCCATGTCTGAAACCCAACAAGAAACGCTCAGTTTTCAGACAGAAGTCAAGCAACTTCTGCATTTGATGATCCACTCCCTGTACTCCAACAAGGAGATTTTCCTGCGTGAGCTGATCTCCAATGCGTCCGATGCCTGCGACAAGCTGCGTTTTCAGGCACTGAAGGATGATTCGCTGCTGGCTGAAGACAGTGATCTGCACATTCGGGTCGAGTACGACAAAGAAGCCGGCACGGTTACGCTGACCGATAACGGCATTGGTATGGCCCGTGAAGATGTCATCGCCAATCTGGGTACCATCGCCAAATCCGGTACGGCTGAGTTTCTGCAGAACCTAACCGGTGATGAACGCAAAGACAGCCAGCTGATCGGGCAGTTCGGGGTGGGTTTCTACTCATCTTTTATTGTCGCCAACGCCGTTGATGTCTATACACGTCGTGCTGGTACGCCAGCCGATGCCGGTGTGCACTGGCGCAGTGAAGGCGAGGGTGAATTCAGCCTTGCCGACGTCACACTGCCAGAGCGCGGCACACGCATTGTGCTGCACCTGAAGCCAGAAGAAACCGAGTTTGCCGACGGCTGGCGGTTGCGTAATCTGATTCGCAAATACTCCGATCACATCGCCATTCCGGTGCAGATGTTGAAAGAGAATTACGACGACGCGGAAGACGAAAAAGCGGAAGAGGCCAAGGTTGAATGGGAAACCGTCAACAGTGCCAAAGCGCTGTGGACCCGCCCGCGCAGCGAGATTTCCGATGATGAATACAAAGAGTTGTATCGTCATATATCGCACGACTTTGGCGACCCCCTGACCTGGAGCCACAACAAGGTTGAAGGCAAGCTCGATTACACCAGCCTGCTGTACATTCCCAAGAAAGCGCCTTATGACATCTGGAACCGGGAACGCATTCGCGGGTTGAAGCTCTATGTGCAGCGCGTGTTCATTATGGACGATGTCGAGCAGTTCCTGCCGATGTACCTGCGCTTTACCAAGGGCATTGTTGATTCCAACGACTTGCCGCTGAACGTCAGCCGTGAAATCCTGCAAAGCGATGATGCCATCGACAGCATGCGCTCGGCACTGACCAAGCGCGTTCTGGATATGCTGGCCAAACTGGCCAAGAAAGATCCTGAAGGGTACCAGACCTTCTGGGATGAGTTCGGCCAGGTATTGAAGGAAGGCCCGGCGGAAGACGCTGGCAATAACGATAAAATTGCCAAGCTATTGCGCTTTGCCACCACCCATACCGGTGAAGCAGCGCAAACCCAGTCGCTGGATGATTACGTCAGCCGGATGAAAGACGGGCAGGACAAGATCTACTACGTCGCTGCAGACAGCCATCAGACCGCCAAAAACAGCCCGCACCTGGAAGTCTTCCGCAAAAAGGGCATTGAAGTGCTGCTGATGAGCGACCGGATCGACGAATGGCTGATGGGCTATTTGCGTGAATTTGACGGCAAATCCCTGGTCGATGTGGCGCGCGGTGGCCTCGACCTGAGCGGCGTTGAAACGGAAGAAGAGAAAGAAGCCCAGCAGAAAGCCAACGATGACCATAAGCCTCTACTAGAGCGTCTGAAAAAGCTGCTCGAGAACGACGTGGAAGAGGTTCGCATGACCCACCGCCTGGTCGAGTCGCCAGCCTGTATCGTTGTTGGCGACAATGACATGGGGGCTCAGATGCGCCGCATCATGGAGGCCGCCGGTCAGGCCGTGCCGGAGACCAAGCCGATCTTTGAACTGAACCCCGAGCATCCGCTGGTGCAGCGGCTTGAGCAGGAAGCCAGCGAAGATCGCTTTGCCGATCTGGCCAATATCCTGCTGGAGCAGGCCCGTCTGGCAGAAGGGTCACACCCCAAAGACGCCGCAGGCTTTGTCGGTCGACTCAACAAGTTGTTGCTGGATTTGTCCCGCTAGGGCGGGCTTTGGTTCGAAGAATCGGATCGGGCCATTCCAGTAGTAACTCCAAAACTTGCAACGGGCCACAGTGTGGCCCGTTGTTTGGTGTCGGCACCGCTAGAATTCAGTACAATGCCTCTCAATCCCAATTCTGGAGTAATGAAATGACCTTCAAGACCTGGCTCGCAGTCTGTGCCGTATTGATTCCATTGGGCGCTCAGGCGGGTGGTTCGCTGGACATCGCGCTGTCCAACACTTCGGTCAGACTTGAGCATGAGGCCGTTCGGGTCGGTTCTGGCGCGCATATCACCACTGGTCTGGCCTACAGCGAAGATAACCAGGCCTATGCCTTCAGTGCCGGTTTTAACGCGGTCGATGCAACCATGGCCAACCGGGAAATGATTGGTGGCATCGGGTTCAAGGGCTTTCTGTTTGATGCCGGCGAACCGGGCTTTGCGCTGGGCGTCGGTGGTTTTCTGCGCTGGCAGCCGGATTTCATGAACGGCCTGGGTACTGAAGCCCAGCTGTATTACGCACCCGATATCCTCAGTTTTGGCGATGTTGTCGCCTTTCAGGAAGTGATTGCCCGGGTGACCTACAAGGTGTTGCCGCAGGCGCGGGTTTTCGTTGGCTGGCATGATATCGCTGGCTATTATCACGATACCTCAGGTGGCCCCAGCCGCATCGACAACACCTTCAACATTGGTTTTCGGATGAATTACTAAGCCATGAACCGGCGCGGCCTTACCAATACATTGCTGTACCAGGCCCGGTTAATGCTCGATTTGTCAGAGCAGAGCGCGGCCACGGCCCAGCGCCAGGCGTGTGAGTCGGCCTTTGAAGTGCTGGCCTACCGAGCCTGGATGGCGGCAGTATGTGAGGCAGCAGAGTCCTACGGGGTGAAGCTGGCACCGGAAACGCCACTGAACGAGCTGCTGAACCTCTGGCGCCAGGCCCGGCCCGAAGCCTGGGAGCTGAAGTCGGTCCAGGCAGGCCTGGAACAGCCAGGTCACTGGATGCAGCGGCTGCATCGCGATCTGACCCATTGGTCGTCGGGTTTGGTCCAGGAAGGCGTCAAAAAAGCCGATCCAAACCGCATATCGCTGGTGTCTGACGATAACCAAGAACCAACAAAATATTACCGCAGTTGCCTGGTTGAGCTGCAACAATGGGTCGACGATGTAAGAGCACAAAGCGACCACAGTTGATCAGGGTTTTGCATCTTTAACTTGAGCCAGTATGAAAGCGCCGTGGGATTGAATACAGTCACGACCGGGCGCAGTCTAAAACTGGGCTAGGGGTTTTATGTACTGGGAAATTATCGAGCTGGCTAACGGCGAAGTGGCACTGCGCCGTGCCGATTCCAACGATGACCCCTTGCTGGTCATCCGGTTTTCTGATGAAGCCAAAGAGCGTCTGAAAGAGCAGCGGCTGGATGTTGCCCGTGCCATGATTTCAGCGGGCGTCCAGGTTGCCACGGAAATTGAATCCGGTGAAGAAGCCGAAGCAACGGACGATGAGGACATGGTTGTTCATTGAGTGAACAGCCAGTTATTGACCTTCCCACTTTTTAATGTGCTTGCTAGCACGCCCCTCCCAGATCCCTCCGTCTGAGTTATTGATACCCCCTGTACCAGCGCTTAACGGCCGACACATAGGCTTGGGTTTCCGGATAGGGGGGAATGCCCTGGTACCTTGCTACCGCGGTCTCGCCCGCGTTGTAAGCCGCCAGTGCCAGGTCCAGATTCCGGTAGCGTTGCAGCAGATATTTGAGGTGGGCGGTGCCGGCGTGAATGTTCTCTCGCGGATCGGTGATGTTGCTTACCTGGTACTGAGCTGCTGTTGCGGGCATTAACTGCATCAGACCCATAGCGCCCTTGTGTGATCGCGCATTGACCTGAAAATTGGATTCCTGGCGGATAACCGCACGGATCAGATCAGCATCCAACTGATACTGGCTGGCGGCCGTGTTGATGTGCTGCTCGATTTCAGCCCGGCCTCTAAGCCCGCCCGGGTCTCTGAGTCGCTGGCCGGCATTGCGGGCATTCAGGCCACTGTGTTCGAGTACATAACCGGGCAACGATACCGGCCGGTTGGTCACCACGCGGTCGCCAGAGGGCGTCAGGTAGATGTAGAGATCGGCAGCCCGTGCCGTCGTCGCCACTGCCAGCAGTAATAGGAGCGCAAGCAATGACCGACAAAGGCCAGAGGCTAAGTCAGGGGTCAGGCTACTGCGACCGCCTGGGGCGATCAGTCTGGTTTGACGCAAGGGTTACCGCTCCCGCGTTATTCGTCGTCGAAGTAGAAGGCGTCGTGGCCGACCAGTGATGTCAGTATAGACAGTCGTGCCGCATTGTCCTGGCTGCCAAGATCCGATGCGCTGATTTGCTTTTGCTCACACAGCCAGCGCAGGCCATCGGCGGGCAAGTCGGTGTCGATGGCTTCGCCATCCACAAAGAGGGTGCCAGGCTGGTAAGCGAGCCTGATTGCGTCATTGCGAATTAATGGCTGGCGTTGTAACTGGCGAGCGATATCGGCCTGGCTCAGCGCTGGCTCTTCCAGCGGGGCGTCGCCGTATTTGGGCTGGGTCATGTAGCTTCCAAACCAGCGAGCCATGGCGTCACGGTCCTGTGCCAGTGTTTGCAGCATGCGCTGAATGCGATCTACATCAGCTCCGGTAATGATATGGCTGTCTTCGCGGGCTTCGAGGTCTGCGTCCTGATAGCGGTCAAAATCCGAGCAATTGTTTGCAACAAATTGTGCAAAATCGACCAGGGTTTCGGCCTGGCTGGGCGCCCGGAAACCGATGGAATAGGTAATGCAATCGCTGCTGAGGGCCGTGCCCCAGTGAGCGATACCGGGCGGAACATAGAGCATGTCACCGGGCTTGAGTACCCAGCGCTCCTGTTCCTCGAAGTGGGCGAGTATGCTCAGGTCGGTGTCGTCGCGGCGGTCATCGGCCTCGGTACAGGACTGGCCAATGCGCCACTCCCGCTCTCCGGATACCTGAATCAGAAACACATCATAATGGTCAAAATGCGGCCCGACGCCGCCGCCGGGTGTGGCATAGGACACCATCACGTCGTCCATGCGCCACGACGGTATAAAGCTGAAGGCATCAAACAAGGCGGCGATTTCAGGAACCCAGTGGTCCACGGCCTGAACCAGCAGAGTCCAGTCTTTTTCGGGTAGGTTGGCAAAGTCCTCTTCAAAGAAGGGGCCGTGGCGCAAGGTCCAGTCATTGGCCGTTACCAGGCGGGATTCTACCTCAGGTTCTGTAGCCAGACCCGCCAGTTCATCGCCGCTGATTTCAAACAGATCGGTAAACGCCTGACGCACCAGGTAGGGCGTCTTTTGCCAGTACTGGCTCAGAAAATCCTGACCGCTGAGGCCACCGAGCATATCCATGGGAGTCACCTGAGTCTGATAAGAAGTGAGACTGCTTGGAACGGAGCCGCCATTGCCCCGTCAGTTTTGCAGCAAAGCGGCGATTGTACAAGGATAGGGCGGTCAGGCCGGAAGAATCAGGCCTGACCGACGGGTGTTAGAACCCGGCGTTAAAATGTATCGATCGCGTTGGCTTGTTCGGCCGCATTACCCAGATAGGTGGTCGGTGTCATGGCCAGCAGCGATTTTTTGGCAGCGTCGGGCAGGTCGAGCTGGTTGACGAAGTCCTGCATCATCGGTTCGGTGATGGCTTTGCCGCGGGTGAAGGCCTTCAGTTTTTCGTAGGGCTCTTCAATACCATAGCGACGCATTACCGTTTGAATGGCCTCGGCCATGACTTCCCAGGCCTGGTTCAAATCCTGATTCAGGCGATCCGGGTTGGCTTCCAGCTTGCTGATGCCTTTCTGAGTAGCCTGATAGGCGATCAGGCTGTGTGCCAGGCCTACGCCCATGGAGCGCAGAACCGTCGAGTCGGTCAGGTCCCGCTGCCAGCGGGAAATGGGCAGTTTCGCCGTCAGATGGGCCAGAATGGCGTTTGCCAGGCCCAAATTGCCCTCTGAGTTTTCGAAATCGATGGGGTTCACCTTGTGCGGCATGGTTGAACTGCCCACTTCGCCGGCGATGGTGCGTTGTTTGAAATAGCCCAGCGAAATGTAGCCCCAGATATCCCGATCGAAATCGATCAGAATGGTGTTGTACCGGGCAATGGCGTCAAACAGTTCGGCCATGTAGTCGTGCGGTTCAATCTGGGTGGTGTAGGGGTTCAGTGTCAGGCCCAGGGAGGTGATGAAGGCATCGGCATTGGCTGCCCAGTCAATGTTCGGGTAGGCAGACAAATGAGCGTTGTAGTTGCCCACTGCACCGTTAATTTTGCCCAGGTACTCCACTGATTCCACCTGCCGGATCTGACGTCCCAGCCGGTGCGCTACGTTCGCCATTTCCTTGCCCAGGGTGGTGGGTGAGGCGGTTTGGCCATGCGTTCGGCTGAGCATGGGCTGGTTGGCGTGGGTTTTGGCCAGTGCCGCAATGTCGTCCCGGATAGCTCGCATTTGAGGCAGCAATACCTCGGTAATGCCGGTCTTGAGCATTAAGGCATGAGAAAGGTTGTTGATGTCTTCCGAGGTGCAGGCAAAATGAACGAATTCGGTGACCTTGCTCAGTTCTTCCCGCTCGCCTAGCTTGGTCTTCAGGAAGTACTCAATGGCTTTAACGTCGTGATTGGTGGTGCGCTCTATGGCTTTAATGGCTTCGGCGTCTGCGAGTGAGAACTGATCGATAATGTCATCTAGAAAGGCGTTCGCCTCTGCTGAGAAGGGCGCCAGCTCGGTGACGCCAGCGTGGCTGGCCAGTTGCTGCAGCCAGCGCACTTCAACGGTGACCCGTGCTTTAATCAGGCCGTACTCGCTGAAAACGGTGCGAAGGGCTTCGGTTTTAGAGCCGTATCGGCCATCGATAGGGGAGATCGCGGTGAGCGCGTTTAATTCCATGGTGCCTGGTTCCCGTCGGTGCATGCGTGAAGGCGGGCGATTATACCGGTCAGCTGCCAGACAGGCCAATGCTTAGGGCACGAATGCGTTTTCGGAGTTGGGGTCGCCTGCATCGCCTTGAGCCCGCGACAGGCGGTAGGGCTGCTTCTGCGGGGGCGCCGTGAATACATCCATGTAGGCTTAACTTCGGCATCCATGCCTCAGATACCCCCACAGAAGCAGCCCTACCACCCATCGCTAATATATTGCTAACTCCGAAACCTGAGTTTAAAGGTGCCGAAAGGTTTGCCTATATCCTCGAGAGCAACTGTTCAGTGGTATCGTGCAGTTTTGAACGCTTAACTACAATATGCCAGCGACGGCCACCCAACTGGTGCCACAGGTGGGCGCTGCGTATGCCGAACAGTAATGCCGCTCTTACCTGTTCGGCGATGTTGGGGTTTTGCAGATAGCTTGGGTTGCCCATAACGCGAATGCGGAAATCCAGC
>DASSWT010000280.1:0-2077 GCA_035704555.1 Saccharospirillum sp.
ACCGTGGCTGCGGTGCTGGTGATCAGCCGGGGGTTGTTGAATGCCGGGGTGGTGGATGCCATTGCCCGCAAGTTGACGCAGGTGGGTGACAAACCCTGGGTTCAGGTGGCAACGCTGACTGGCATAGTGGCGCTGTGCTCCGGGTTTATGAACAACGTGGGGGCGCTGGCGTTGTTTATGCCGGTGGCTATCTGGATGGCTCGCCAGAGCGGGCGGTCGCCTTCCTATCTGTTGATGCCGCTGGCCTTTGGTTCGCTGCTTGGCGGTACGCTCACCATGATTGGCACACCGCCGAACATTATTATCGCCACCTATCGCAGAGAGATCGACGGCAACGCCTTTGGCATGTTCGATTTTCTGCCCGTTGGGCTGTCCATCACGGTCATGGGTGTGCTGTTCATTGCCCTGATTGGCTGGCGGTTTACCCCCAAACGTGAAAATCCAAACTCGGGTGAGCTGTTTGAAGTCAGCGCCTATCTTACCGAACTGACCTTGCCGGAAGGCACCGACTATGTCGGCCGGTCACTGCATGATCTGGTCGATTCGGTGCGAGACGAAGCCGATGTTCTGGTCGTGGGCCTGGTGCGCGACGATCAGCTCACAGAAATGCCGTCGATCTACAAGGTATTGCGCGCAGACGACATACTGTTGGTCGAAGCCGATTCCGACAGCTTGAAAACCCTGGTCAAGGCTACCGGGCTCAGTCTCGCCCCGGAACCGGACGAAACAGAAGAAAGCGAACAAGCCCCCAGGGAACCCTCCAGTGATGAATCGTCTTCTGCCAAAGATGACGAAAAGTCGTCCGAAAAATCAGATAAACGAGACGAACTAACGCTCACCGAAGCCATCGTCACTCAGGGGTCAACACTGATCAACCGGTCGGCGTCTGCTCTGGGTTTGCGTGAGCGCTACAGCGTGAACATTCTGGCGGTCGCCCGTCAGGGGCAACGCCTGAAGCAGCGGCTCGGCGAGATTCGCTTTGCAGGTGGGGATATCCTCTTGGTGCAGGCTCATAAAGACCGGATACAACCGGTACTGAACGACCTCGGTTGTTTGCCGCTGGCGTCACGTGGCTTGCGTCTGTTTACGCCCGACAAAGTCTGGATGGCCAGTGGCTTGTTCGCCATAGCCCTGGCGCTTATCGGCTTTGAAGTTCTGCCTGCCTCTGTTGCCCTGGTAACCGCAGCCCTGACCATGGTGCTAACCCGGCTGGTACCACCCGGGGAAATTTACGACAGCATTGACCTGCCCGTTATCATTCTACTGGCGGCGATGATCCCGATCGGGGAGGCGCTCGATACCACGGGCGGTTCCCAGCTAATCGCCGACGGTCTGCTCGCCCTCGGCCAGTCGATCCCGCCGGCGGCCACCTTACTGGTGTTAATGCTGGCGGTAATGCTGCTCTCCAATGTAATCAACAACGCGGCCGCTGCGGTACTGGCTGCTCCGGTTGCTATCAAGCTTGCTGCCGGTATGGAGGTATCAGCCGACCCCATGCTAATGGCCGTGGCCATCGCGGCTTCCTGTGCTTTCTTAACACCCATCGGTCATCAGTCGAACACGCTGGTCATGGAACCCGGTGGTTACAAGTTCGGTGACTACTGGCGACTAGGGCTGCCGATGTCGGTTCTGGTTATTGCCATTTCAGTTCCGGTTATTCTGTGGGTGTGGCCGTTCTGAATCCGGTTTTCGTTCTGCTGGTAACGGTTCGAATAGGCCACCAAGAAAGGTAAGAAAGGTCATTATGTCACTGGCGTATTACGCGTTTCAGGAACACAAGAATCTGCTGGCTATGGGGCTGCACAGTCTGGAGCCTGACGAATGGATGCTGCCGGACGAAAAACTGGCCGAGCAGACGGCGTTAAAACAGTCGCTCTGGTCGGAACTTGGCGAACGAGTGTATAGCCAATTGCCCGAGTCCCACGCTGCCCAGTTGGAAATCGCACAGACGTTTGGCAAGTACCTGCCAGAACAATACCCCGATCTGTATGCACACTGCCCCGACGGACTGGTGTGCCGCTTCAATGGCACGACGTACCAATGGGACGACCCGGAAACCACCTTACTGAAGGCCTCC
>DASSWT010000282.1:0-5158 GCA_035704555.1 Saccharospirillum sp.
CGTGGGCCTTTTACGGCTTTGATCGCGTCGACCAGCAGTTTGGAGACCATCAATTGCGGCCGGTTGATGCGGTTGGTGGCACAGAGAACCAGCCCCTGCAGCTTGTCACCAAAGCGCTGAACATAAGCCTGGGCGATAAAGGACCCCATGCTGTGACCGAAGAGAGTCAGAGGGGCGTCCGGTTCCAGTGAACGGGCATAGTCGACGACCTGGTCGAGGTCGGTAATCACCTTGTTCCAGCCATCCTGATCGGCGTAGTGGCCGAGATCGGCCTCGGGGCAGTCGTCACTGTGGCCGCGATGTTCAACGGCAACCACGGCGATATCGCGGTCGTTTAGCCAATCGGCCAGAGGGGCATAGCGGCTGGCATGTTCGGCCATGCCATGAGCGATGACCAGTATGGCTTTGGGTGCACGGGGGCGCCAGACCTTGACCGGGATGGCGTGACTATCGCTTGCTGTTAACCATTCTTCGAGATATTGCATGCGCTGAATCCTGACCCGTTTTCAAAGGATTTAGAGTGTCACGGGGCTGAGGCAAGGTCCAGTATTCGCCGCCGTCAGTCGGTATTGATGTGATTTTTTCGGGATCTTCGGCAACGTTCACTGCAATATTTGACGGAATCCCAACAATCGGCCCATTTCTTTCGCCAGCTAAAGGGTCGCTGGCATACCAGGCAGACTTTTTCGGGCAAGTTTTGCTTTGCCACTGACCGGGGTGTTCGGGACATAAGGTGAAGCGTTCCAGCGCTATGAGAGCGAGAGGATACGCAATGGCAGTCGACGGGGTTCATTCCGAAAACATCTGATGTTATCAACAGATATAACGCACAGAAATATCCCCAGAGAAATGACGACACAGCCCCGTAGTCTGGCGTTATCTGGAAATGTCTGAATGATTATCCCCAGATAGTACCCATCTCATTCATATCTTATACCGGGGTTATGCACAGGCTGGTTACTGGTCGGTAGACGCCGGTTTTTTGGCCTGATCGAGCAGGATGCTGTGCGCTTGCTGGTCGACCTTGGCTTTCAGGTAGGCCGCATTGTGCCGGTTGACGTAAACACCGGTGTCCTGGCGGTCAACGACTTCGATGCCGAATTCTTCCAGCTGACTGGCCTTGTGCGGGTTGTTCGACAACAAACGGATGCGGGTAATGCCGAGCGCCTTCAGCATATCGGCAGCGGGTTTGAAGTCCCGCATGTCGTGGGCGAAACCGAGCATTTCATTGGCGGTGTAGGTATCAATACCCTGATCCTGAAGGGCATAGGCATCCAGTTTATTGTAAAGGCCGATGCCACGACCTTCCTGTCTCAAGTAGAGTAAGACACCACCCTGATCGGCCAGAAGTCGTTGTGCTTCATGCAACTGTTCACCGCAATCGCAACGCTGCGAGCCAAAGACATCACCGGTGAGGCATTCACTGTGCAGACGCACCAGAGGCGTATCATCCTGTTCAGGGGTGCCATAAAGAATGGCCAGATGCTCCTTGTTGTCACTGAGGGCATTGAAGCTGACGAAGCGGGTGGGCACCGAGGCTTCACCCAGAGGAATAGTGACAGTGGCGCGTTGTTCGATGCTCATTGTATCTCTGCTACCCGGTAGGGGGTCTGTTGGTCGACCCGACTGTTAGGACCTAAGTTGGTGTAAAGAGTTGGCGTAAAGGTTGGGTCAAAGGGTCCAATTAAAAGGTGATCCGGCAACGCCGATGCCAAGTAAGATACATTGTAACGCATTTGGTCAAGAGGCTGTGCAGCCGGAACCGGTGTTGGTCATTTTCTTTTGTTAACGGGTTTGCGGTTGGCCCAAGTGGACCCCATAGTAAGTAACCAAGCAGATTCTTAAAGCACAAGTTTCGGAGTTCGCTCAAGAGACTAGCACCGGGTGCCGGGTAGGCCTCTGTGGGGTAGTCCGCAGCAGGGATGCTGCGGTCTAGGCTCCATGGAAGGATCTACGCCGACCCCACAGAGGCCTACCCGGTATCCGGTGCGGGCCAACGCCTCTCAGGTGAACCGAACCCCGAAACTTGAGTTAAAGGTAATTAAAGGGGGCTCTGGGTGCAGTTAGCCAACCGCAGCAGAGTTGGCAGCCCCCCGAATTGACCGTTTCCGGTAAAACGAAGATTAAGTCAGGAGTGTCATCATGGCAGTGTTTGCAGTCGTGGGTGCCGGTTTGTCGGGCATGACGTTGGCGCGTGAGCTCGAACAGGCCGGACACCGGTGTCAGGTTTTCGAGAAAAGCCGCGGCCGTGGTGGCCGGCTGGCGACGCGACGTCGCGACGGCTGGCAGGCGGACCATGGCGCGCAATACTTTACCGTTCGAGACCCCGAGTTTCAGGCGGAAGTCGATCAGTGGCTGGCCCGCGGCTGGGTTGCGCCCTGGCCGGTATCTCCGGTTGTACTGGACCGGGAGGGTTTGCATGAGTCGCCCGATGAGCAAACCCGGTACGTCGGGGTGCCGACGATGAACGCCATGGTTCAGGGTCTGAGTGAAGGTCTTGATCTGTTTACCCAAACCCGGGTTGATCGGCTGGAGCGGGTTGGTAAACAGTGGCGTTTGTGGGATGACCAGGGCGAGCAATACGGTCAGTTCGATGCGGTCTTGTTGACGGCACCGCTGGCCCAGTCACTGGCCCTGCTGCCGCAAGGCTCTCAGCTTGAGGTACCGTTGCGCGGCACTACCGCCATGCTGCCCTGTTGGGCAGTGGCGATAACCTTCAGCGAACCGACCGGAATTAAAGCGGATGCGGCCTTTGTCAAAGCCGGGGTGGTCAACTGGCTCGCCCGCGACAGCAGCAAGCCGGGGCGCGCCGCCGAGCCCGAAACCTGGGTGGCCCATTTTACCGCTCAGTGGTCGGCCAACCACCTGGATGCTTCAGACAGCCTGCTCGAACAACAATGCCTGGCTGCCTTGCGTCGCCTGGGCCAGACCGATCTGCCGCCGGTTACCGACCGCTTCAAGCACCGTTGGCTGTACGCGCGTTCGGGTTCTGAAACCCAGCTGAATGAAGCCTTCGATGCCAATCTGGCCATCGGTCTTGCCGGTGACTGGACTCAGGGTGACCGGCTTGAAGGCGCCTGGCGAAGCGGCCACCGGCTGGCTAAAACCGTCATTGAACACTGGGCAGACTAAATAGCGTTGAAACGCTGCGTACCGAATTAAAGAGAGTGATATGAAGAATCTAACGATCGATGTGGTCTCCGATGTGGCCTGCCCCTGGTGCGTCATTGGCTACAAAAACTTAGAGCAAGCACTGGAGTCGCTCGACGGCGAAATCGAAGCAGATCTCGCCTGGCACGCCTTTGAACTGAGGCCGGATGCACCGGCCGAGGGTGAAAACTGGCGCGAGCACATCATGGCGAAATACGGCATGAGCTATGAGCAGAGCGAGGAAAACCGCATGCGCATCACCGACGCCGGAGAACAGGTCGGCTTTACCTTTAATTTCACCGACGACATGCGCACCCAGAACACCTTTAACTGCCACCGCTTGTTGCACTGGGCGAAAGACAGCGGGCAGCAAACGGCATTGAAACTGGCGCTGTTTGAAGCCTATTTCACCGAGCGTACCAATGTGAACGACCCCGATGTGTTGTTGCAGGCGGTTGAAAAAGCCGGGCTCGACCGGGACAGTGCAGCGGCGGTGCTCGCTTCCGACCAATTTGAACAGGCGGTGCGGTCCGAAGAGGGGCATTATCAGCAAATGGGCGTTAGCTCAGTGCCGACCTTTATCGTCAACGGCAAATACGCCATCACCGGCGGTCAGCCCGCCGAGGTATTTGTTCAGGCGCTGCGCCAGATTGCCAGCGAGAACGTCAGCACCGCCTGAGTTTCAGGCGGTGGCTATGGTAAACTGGGCAGCGATTTTGAACCCTTTGAAGAGGCAACCATGGCTCTGGTATACAGCACCGAATCGGGGCGCACTTGCCCGGACTGCCAGCAACCCCGGACTCAGTGTCAGTGCAAATCCCAGGATACGATTCCCGAGGGTGATGGCATTGTTCGCATTAGCCGCGAGACCAAGGGACGCAAAGGCAAGGGCGTAACCCTGATTCGCGGTATTCCGCTGGCGGAGAAAGACCTGAAAGCTCTGGCCAAAAAGCTCAAAGCAAAGTGTGGCACCGGCGGCACTGTCAAAGACGGCATAATCGAGATACAGGGTGACCAGCGCGACCTGCTGGTGACCGAGTTAAGCCAGCAAGGCTATACGGTAAAAAAAGCCGGCGGCTAATCGCCGGTGATTCAGGAGTTAATCCCATGCAAGACCCTACCTCCACAGAACTGGAAGCAGCGGCGTTTCGCCGTTTAGTGCAGCATTTGCAGGAACGCACCGATGTGCAAAACATCGATATGATGAATCTGGCCGGTTTTTGTCGCAATTGCCTGTCGCGCTGGTATCAGGAAGCGGCACAGGAAAAGGGCGTCGACATCGACAAAGACAGCGCTCGTGAGATTGTCTACGGCATGCCCTACGAGCAATGGAAAGCCAACTACCAGACCGAAGCCAGCGATGCCCAGCAAGCTGCTTTTTCAAAACAGGCGAAGCATGACTGAATCACTCGATATCAAAAGCCTGAGTTACCAGGACGCCCGCGACTGGGTGGTGGCCAATCTGCCTGCGGAAAATGCCGAGGGGCCGGTACCGCCGAGCCTGGATGGGCTAAACGGTTTTTTCTTTGCCATTAGCCAGGCACCGGTACCGGTCTCGGCAAGTGATTGGCTGGGCGATGTGTTGCCGCTGTTCGGCCACATCGAACCGGCCTCGAACGCCCTGAATGCAGTGTTGTCGTTGCAACGCCACATTGAACAGGCCTGCGAAAAACAGGATTACCCGATTCCGGATACCGCCGGTATGGATGCGGTTAATCAGATCAAACCCGGCCACCGGATGAATGACTGGAGTCTCGGCTTTGAAGCCGGTTTCATTCATGCCCGGCCGCTGTGGCTGAAGTTGGTGCCAGCGGAACTGCGTTCAGAACTCGACAGTCTATATTTCGCCCTCAGCTTTTTTGCCTCGCCGGATAAAGCACGGGAATTCATTGCGCGGCGCTCTTCACCGCTTCGGCCCGAGCAACTGGCCGATCAGATTCTCGGCCAGTTCCCCAAGGCAGCCGATCTGTTTTCACGATTGTCGATTTCGGTCGGTGCTGTTGCCCAG
>DASSWT010000318.1:0-3941 GCA_035704555.1 Saccharospirillum sp.
TCCAAGTAAAGCCGTGCAGGCTGGTGAGGCATGCACTACTTTCTGTTGTATCGTCGAGCCACGCCTCGGAGGCCACTATGTCACTTGATCATCTGTCCACTGAACTGGTGGATCTGCGTTGCCCCTATTGTGACGCCATTATTCATCTGATCGTCGATCCCACCGAAGACAGCCAGGAATATACGGAAGACTGTGAAGTCTGTTGCCAACCCATGGTTGTGGTTACCGAGGGTGACCAGATTGTGCGTTTGGCCCGGGAAGACGAATAACAGACGCCACAATGCCCCAACACCGAACACACCATAGCCTCCCTGGCCGGTCTTGGTGCAAAAAACCATGACCACTCGTACAAAAGTCGCCTAACTGCCTGAATTTTCACGGTTTTCAAAGTTGGCACGCCCTTCGCTATATAGAACCCAGTCATCACATATCAGAGTCTGGCTTGCCAGTTCTCTGAAATGAGATGGCCTTACACTGTGATTTGCGTATCGAGCATTGGCGCTCTTGGGGTAACCCAAGAGCGTCTTTTTTTGCCTGGCCGAAACCGGCCGGGACTGGCGAGGGGCCATATGAAGCAGGAGCGTTTACTGATCATCGGGCATGGCATGGCGGCCACCCGGCTGTTGCAACAGCTGGTCGAGCGGGGCTATGAAGGCTCCCTGACCGTCATCGGTGATGAAGGCGGTGTCGGTTACAACCGCATTCAGCTGACACCCTGGCTGGCCGGAGAGGTCAGCGAGGCCAGTATGGATCTGGTCTCCGACACCTGGTACCGGGAGCACCGCATCTATCGGGTCAACAAGGATGCCGTTGAATCTCTGGACCCGAGCGGCCAGGTCACGCTGACATCCGGCCGCACCCTGGCCTTTGATACCGCCGTGCTGGCCACTGGCGCCCTGCCCCGGTTTCCGGACCTGCCGTTTCAGCCACAGCCTGCCATTCGGGCGTTTCGCAGCAAAGCCGACGGCCATTGGCTGAAGGCGCTGCCTGCGAACCGTTCTGTGGTTGTGGTCGGCGGTGGCCTGCTTGGTCTGGAAGCGGCCTGGGGCCTGCGCGCTCTGGGCCATAACGTCAGTCTGGTGCACCGCAACAGCCATCTGATGAACCGGCAGCTGTCGGCACCGACGGCCGCGTATCTGGCCCGGGCGGCCAGACAGGCGGGCATTCAACTGCACCTGTCCAACGAACTGAGCCACATTAATGCCGACCCGGTGCTGACGTCGGTTCAGTTGAGCGGCGGTGAAACGCTGAACGCCGATGTACTGATCGCCGCTGCCGGCATTGCACCGAATCGTCAGCTCGCCGAAGACGCGGGCCTGGCCGTGAACCGCGGCATTCTGATCGACGACCAGATGCGCACCAGTCACCCGCGCGTTTTTGCGCTGGGCGAGTGCGCGGAATTCAATGGCGAGACCTTTGGTCTGGTCGCACCGGCTTACCAGCAGGCCGAAGTACTGGCCTCCGTGCTCTGTGGTGAGCCCGCACACTGGTCGCCACAGCAAAGCACCACCCGTTTGAAAATTTCCGGTCTCGATGTGGTCTCACACGGGCGCATCGACCACCCCGACGCACAACACCTCACCCTGGATGCACCGGGCCTGAACCAGTGTCGGCGGCTGCATTTTCTGCACGACCGGCTTATCGGTACCGAGATGATCGGCATCCGCTCGCATCTTGAATTTTATCAACGCCTGATTGACCAACAGACCCCCATTAACGATGCCCGCGCCGTGATGCTGGGCAACGTCAGAGCGGCTTAGGAGAACACCATGACCCTGCAATCATCGACGAATACAAAGACTCAGCGCCACCTGGTGATCATCGGCAACGGCATGGTGGGCCACCATGCCGCCATGAGTTTCCTGGAAGCCGACGGTGATAGCGGCGACTGGGCAGTACACATTGTTGGCGAAGAAGCCTACAGCGCATACGACCGGGTGCATCTGTCCGAATACTTTCAGGGCAAGACCCACGCTGATCTGGCGCTGGGAACCTGCGAAGAGTACGACAGCCGGGGCATACATACCCATTTGGGTGTCGCCGCGCAACGCATCGACCGTGATGCCAAAAACGTCGTCCTGGCGGATGGCTCGGTACTGCCCTACGACGCACTGATTCTGGCCACGGGCTCTTACCCGTTCGTGCCCCCAATTCCCGGGCACGACCTGCCTTCCTGCCTGGTTTACAGAACGCTGGATGATCTGGACGCCATTCGCAATGCGGCCAGTGATGGCAGCGTCGGCGTGGTGATCGGTGGCGGTTTGCTCGGCCTTGAAGCCGCCAATGCCCTCAAATCTTTGGGGCTCGATACCCATGTTATCGAGTTCGCCCCGCAACTGATGCCGGTACAGCTCGACGCTGACGCGGGCACCCTGCTGCGCGATAAAATTCAGGCGCTGGGTGTTCAGGTGCACGTCAACACCGCTACAAAATCCATTACCACCGACGACCAGGGCCGTACCGTTCTGACCTTTGCCGAGGGTGACCCCCTGGTCACTGACGTGGTGGTGTTTTCCGCCGGCATTCGCCCCCAGGATGCGTTGGCGCGCGACGCTGGCCTGACGCTCGGGGAGCGTGGCGGCGTTGCCATCAACAACCAGTGCCAGACTTCCGACCCGGCCATCTATGCCGTCGGCGAAGTTGCCTTGTGGAACAACGCCATCTTCGGTTTGGTGGCGCCAGGTTACCGTATGGCCGAAACAGCGGCAGCTCACCTCACCGGTGGTGATGCGTCGTTCACCGGGGCCGATATGAGCACCAAACTGAAATTGCTCGGGGTAGACGTCGGCGCGATTGGGGATGCTCATGCCCGCACGGCCGGTGCCCTGACCTATCGCTACAGCAACGAGCGTTCTGGTGTTTATCGCAAGCTGGTGACCAGTGCCGATGGCACTCGCCTGCTCGGCGCCATTCTGGTCGGCGACAACAGCCTGTACGACACACTGCTGCAGTATTATCTGAACGACATTACGCTGCCGAAAGAACCGGACAGCCTGATTTTACCAAGCAGCGAAGGCGCGCCTCAGTTGGGCGTCGATGCGTTGCCGGATACTGCCACCCTGTGTTCCTGCCTCAACGTTACCAAGGGCGATGTCATCGGCGCCATTGACGGCGGCTGTTGTTCGCTGGGCGAGGTAAAGGCCGAAACCCAAGCCAGCAGCGGCTGTGGGGGTTGCGCCGCCATGCTGAAACAGGTGGTCGATGCGACGCTGGCAGCTCGTGGCGTGGAAGTTGACCATTCGTTGTGCGAACACTTTCGCTATACCCGCCAGGAACTGTTCCATCTGGTGCAGGTCGGGCAGATCAAAACCTTCGACGCTTTGATTCATGAGCATGGCCAGGGTCTCGGGTGTGACATTTGCAAACCCACAGTGGCTTCCATTCTCGCCAGTTGCTGGAATGAAGGCGTGCTGGAACCGGCCCACGTCAAACTGCAGGACACCAACGACACCTTTCTGGCCAACATGCAGAAAGATGGAACTTATTCGGTAGTACCACGCATCGCCGGCGGCGAAATCACCGCCGACAAACTGATTGTGATCGGCGAAGTCGCCAAAGAGTACGACCTCTATACCAAGATCACTGGTGGTCAGCGTGTCGATTTGTTCGGCGCCCAGTTGCATCAGTTACCGGCCATCTGGAAGCGGCTGATCGATGCCGGGTTTGAAACCGGCCAGGCCTACGGCAAGTCGGTACGGACGGTGAAATCCTGCGTTGGCAGCACCTGGTGCCGTTATGGCCAGCAAGACAGTGTCGGCATGGCCATATTACTGGAGAACCGCTACAAGGGCCTGCGTGCACCGCACAAGCTGAAATTTGCGGTCTCCGGTTGCACCCGCGAATGCGCCGAGGCACAAAGCAAGGACATCGGTGTGATTGCCACCGAACACGGCTGGAACCTCTATGTCTGTGGCAACGGCGGCATGAAACCACGCCATGCG
>DASSWT010000027.1:0-3069 GCA_035704555.1 Saccharospirillum sp.
GTCCAGCCCATCATGCCGAGGAAGTTGATCAGCGCTTCCGGGAGGATGCCCAGGCTGTGGTAATAATCGATCGAGGTCGGGTTCTTGCGCTTGCTCAGTTTTGATTTGTCGGCATTGCGCAACAGCGGCAAATGACAAAACACTGGCGGCTCCCAGCCAAAATACTGGTACAGCAGAATCTGCTTCGGCGTTGAGGAAATCCACTCCTCGCCGCGCAATACATGGCTGATCTCCATCAGGTGGTCATCCACCACACAGGCCAGGTGGTAAGTAGGCATGCCATCGGATTTGAGCAGCACTTGCATGTCGATCTGTGACCATTCGATTTCGATCGGGTCGCGCAGCAAATCAGCGACTTCGCACTGCCCGGTCTCGGGGACTTTCATCCGCACGACCGATGCTTCTCCGGCGTCCAGACGTGTCTTTACTTCTTCTGCGCTGAGCTTCAGGCAATGGCCGTCGTACCCCGACTGACCGGTTTCCTGCTGGTGTTTGCGCATCTCTTCAAGGCGCTCTGATGTGCAAAAACAATGGAACGCATGGCCGTTGTCGAGCAGGGTCTGGGCGTGATCCTGATAGATCGCCTTACGATCACTTTGCCGGTAAGGGCCATGTGGGCCGCCACAATCCGGGCCTTCATCCCAGCTGAGCCCCAGCCAGTTCAAGGAGCTGAGAATCGCGGCTTCGGACTCCGGCGTTGAACGCACCTGGTCTGTGTCCTCGATGCGTAAAATGAATTCACCGCCCTGGCTCTTGGCGAAGGCACGGTTGAACAAGGCAATGTAGGCCGTGCCAACGTGCGGGTCGCCGGTTGGCGACGGAGCGATACGGGTGCGAATCTTAGTCATAGCCATGGTGTCTCTTATGCCCTGAGAAAAGGCGGCAGTATACCGGTTCCGGCACTCCGTAACCAAGGGCCTTGGCGACGGCCAGTTGTTGCCACGATTACCCCGGCTTCCGCTGGGTCCACCGGATGTTATAGGATGCGGCTTTGCACCGAACCAAAGGGAACCGCCGGTTATGGGATTATGGGTGTTGCTGGTCATTGGGCTGGTATATTTGTGGAGCCGGATTCGCCGGCTGGAAAAAACCGTTAAAACACTGGAACAGCGGCTCAGCGACAGTTCAGTCGAAGATGCGCCTTCAGCGGAGGGCTGGCAAGCAGCTCCGCCAGCGGAACAACAGGAAACGCCAGAACCAACGGCGCACGGTGGCTGGCAACCAGAGGCAATGGCGACCGTCGCTGCAGATACGGTACAACAACCTGCCGAGCCGTTACCTGTTGACCGTGAGCCCGAGCCGGCAGCAACTGACACCCCCTGGAGAAACGCCCCACCCCGCCCTCGTCGCGACAAACCTTCCTTTCTGGATACCGCCTTCGACCGGGTTAAACGCTATTTTACCGAGGGCAACCTGATCGTCCGCGTGGGCGTGATCGTGCTGTTCTTTGGTGTCGCCTTTCTGTTGCGCTACGCCAACGCCCAGGGCGCTCTTCCGGTGGAACTGAAGGTGTTCTTTGTTGCCGCGCTCGGGCTGGTGTTGCTTGGACTTGGTTGGTGGCTGCGCCGCTCCCGGGGTGTTTATGCCCTGGTACTCCAGGGCGGTGGTATCGGTATTCTGTACATCACCGCCTTTACCGCCCTGCGCCTGTTCCAACTGGTACCGGCAAGTGTCGGCTTTGCATTGTTGTTGGCTATGGTTGTGGTGTCAGCCGCCTTGGCGGTGCTGCAAAATGCCCCTGCACTGGCTATTATGGCCGTGACCGGGGGGTTTCTCGCGCCCGTGCTCGCCTCAACCGGAGAAGGCAGTCACATTGTCCTGTTCAGCTACTACACGGTATTGAATGCCGGCATTCTGGGCATGGCCTGGTTCAAGGCGTGGCGCGTGCTTAACCTGATCGGTTTTCTGTTTACCTTTGTGATTGGCACGCTGTGGGGGGTACTGCGCTACGCCCCGGAACAATTACCCGGTGCCCAGGCTTTTCTGATTCTCTTCTTTCTATTCTATGTGCTCATTGCCCTGCTGTTCGCCAGCCGCCAGCCGCCCCGGCTTAAAGGCTATGTCGATGGCACCCTGGTGTTCGGCGTACCGGTGGTCGGGTTCGGGTTGCAGGCTGGCCTGGTCCATCCCTACGAGTACGGCCTCGCCATTTCGGCATTGGTGATGGGCGTTTTTTATGGTGCTCTGACGGTGGCATGTCGCCGATTCGGCGGTGCCGCCTATCGCTTGCTGAGTGAGGCCTATCTGGCCCTGGCACTGGTGTTTGCGTCCCTATCGATTCCGTTTGCGCTGGATGGCGAATGGGTGGCCACCGCCTGGGCATTGGAGGGTGCGGCGATTCTCTGGATCAGCCTGCGTCAACACAGACCCCTGGGCGCCCTGTTCGCCATTGCGCTGCAAATCGGCGCTGGTGCTCTGTTTTACCCCGAGGTGCTTGACCGCTATTCGGACTGGATGGTGTTCAATGCCGTTTTTGTCGGTGGCTTATTTGTTGCGGTGGCCGGCTTGTTCAGCAGTTACATTCTGCGGCGGTCAGAGGGGATGAATTTGCCGGTGCCTACGCCTTACCTGGCAGTGCCACTGCTGATATGGGGCCTGATCTGGTGGTTCGGTAACGGCCTGGTGGAGATACTGTATTTCGTCGATCCTGATCTTCAGTGGGTATCGGTTCTGGGCTTCCTGGCTATATCCGCTGCAGTACTGGGCTGGCTGGAGTGGAAACTGGATTGGCAGGAGCTGCGATTTACCCCGGTTGGGCTATTGGTGGTTATGGTTCTTGCTGCGCTGCCTGCCCTCGCCGTGCTGTCGCATCCATTCGCCGAATACGGCCTGGTCGGCTGGACGCTGCTGTTTGTCGCCTTCTACGGTTTGCTGTGGCTGCGTGAGCGCCGGGAACCCCTGTTGCCCGGTTTAATCGCCGCGCTGCACCTGGGCGGTGGCTGGTTGCTGACGCTACTGCTGAGTGTCGAACTGGTCTGGTGGGTCGGTACCCTAACCGACCGAAACCCGGCCTGGTGGGTCGTTGCTCAAGTTATAGTGGTTGTGCCGCTGTACTGGCTGGCGCAGCGC
>DASSWT010000030.1:0-13339 GCA_035704555.1 Saccharospirillum sp.
TCGAACAACGGCATCGAACTGCAGGATCGCGAGTTCTTCGCAGCCATCAAAGAAGGCCGGGAACCCAATGCCAGCGTTGAGCAATGCCTGCCGGCGATGGAATCCCTGCACACCCTGGAGCAGTTGCTCGAAGCCGAGTAAACGCTAGCCAGAATCTTCCACTCAGCGGGTGCCCCTGAAAAATCAGGGTCACCCGCGAGTTTTGTTACCTCATCGCCTGAACCTGCGAGGAGTGGCAGTGTGGCTCATGCGGGGGCGCCGTGAATACATCCATGTAGGCTTAACTTCGGGATATGAATCCCATCCTTGGGATTCACCCTACGGGCTCGCTGCGTTCATGCTAAAACGCTCCAGGCGTTTTAGTCCATGCCTCAGATACCCCCGCATGAGCCACACTGCCACCCCCCGCTAGTCTGCAGCGATGGTTTACTCTCCCAATATTCCTTTTGTTAGTCAGTTAGGCATCCACTCCTGCGTCGCGATCCAAATCAGGTATGATAAGCGCTTGTTTTTTGGTTTCAGGTTGAGAGTGCATGTTAGCGTCCCCCGATTGGCTAAGTAGCCTGTCCCGCCGTGTAGGCGCGCTGGTCATTGATGCCGCCGTTTTAGTCTCGGTCGGTTTTGTGCTGGGCCTGGTATTCGAATCCTATTTTGTAGAGCTGTCCGTCTGGGCTCGCGCCATTGGTTTTGTGATTGCACTGCTCTATTTCGGAATACTGAACAGTGAATTGAACAATGGCCAGACCATTGGCAAGCGGCTGCTCGCCAT
The DNA here is from genome assembly GCA_035704555.1 of Saccharospirillum sp. Lineage (GTDB taxonomy): Bacteria > Pseudomonadota > Gammaproteobacteria > Pseudomonadales > Natronospirillaceae > Saccharospirillum. Next base: position 770 of record DASSWT010000030.1, read on the forward strand.
TCGCGTCGTAAACGTACGCAACGAAAGCATCAAACTCGATGTGTCACTGCTGCGCAGCCTGATTCTGGTCACACCATTTTTTGTGCAAGGCTCGGGTTTGCCCGGCGCCCTGTTGCACAGTTTCTGGATTTACCCGGTATCGCTGGTGTTGTTCGGCGGCTTGGCATCCATCGCCTACCTGATGGTATTCAACCGTCTCACTCGTCAGGGCCCGCACGACTGGATCTGCCGAACCTTCGTGGCCAACGTGGAAAGCGACCCGCAACGGCCAGAGCCGATCTGGCTCGGTCATTCAGTGATGCTAGGGTTTATCCTGATTCTGTCGCTCGCGCTACCGGCGGCTGTTCAGCAATCCAACATTGCCAAACCACTACCAGACCTGGAACGCAGTGCCGCCCAGCTGATGCAGCTCGACATCGTTAACCATGTGCAGATGGCCCGGGTGGACTCGCAGCGGGATGACGTTGAAAATCGATTTACCAGCGCTCAGATCATGCTCACCGAAAACCGGGTAGACGATGAAGACCTGGCGGCCGACATTGCCAGTCAGCTACTGCAAGGAAACGACCGCATTCGCACCCAGGGGCCACTGATGATCAACCTGACCTATGGGTATGATCTGGGGATATTCAGTCGCTGGGATAGTCAGATGCACCGGTTTAATGCACCGGAGGAATAGTTGTTCGCTAAGGAGACGAGCGGTGGGTGACGGTGATGCCCCTTTGGGGTAGTCCTACCGGTCGCCTACGATTTTACAACCTGTGGCACACACCCGTAGGAGGGCAGTCCTCTGCGCGACCTGGGAGAATCCCGGCCGGCGAATAAAGCCACTGCCAATAGTCTGCTTTACCGGTTGGTTTTACTACCGGTCGCCCAGAGGACTGGCCTCCTACCAAAGCCCCCTCAACTCAACCACTGCCAGAACGCTTCAGTCATCGCCCTGGGCTGCTCCATGGTACTCATATGGCCGGCGTCTTCGATGATTTCCAGTCGACTGTGCCGAACTTTATCGGCCATCGCTTCGTGCTGCTCCGGTGTGCTCCAGGCATCCTGTCGGCCGACGATGAAGGTGGTCGGGCAGTCGATGCTGGCCAGTACCGGCGTTGCATCCGGGCGCTCGATTAACGCTTTTATCTGGGCTTCGAAAATCGCCGGGGTTTTGCGATCGAACATGGTGATGATGTCGTTAATCAAGGCTGTGTCGTTCAGCCGGTCTGGATGAATCATGCCGGTCACCCAGTCGCGGGCCATGGCGGCTACGCCCTGATCATGAGCGGTTTTTACCCGGGCCATCCGGCCTTTCACTTCTTTTTCGCCCGCCTCACCATCGGCCAGTTTCGCGTAGCCGGTATCCAGTAGTGCCAGGCGCTGAACGTTTTCCGGCGCCAGGCGCATCACTTCCAGCGCGACGCGCCCGCCCATTGAGTGGCCGGCCATGGCGAAAGATTCCGGTGCGTTGTCGAGCACGCGCCGGGCCATGGTGACCAGGCTGTCATCGTCTTCATAGTCGACAACAACACAATGCCAGGCTTCGCTCAGTGCGTTGATCTGGTGCTCATAGACTGTGTGATCACACATCAGCCCAGGCAATAACAGTAAAGTCGGTTTCATGGTTGCTGACTCGCTATCGGTTGATTCAGTACAAACAGCGCTCTGCGTTCCTGCAAGCGCCAGCCGTCGTCGGTTAATACACAACGGTCATGGTACTCGCCAACGAGACTGCGGTGAACCGGCGCCCCGAATACTTCAGATTCCAGCTCGCCCGACTCACTCGAATACAGCGTCACATAGGCCAGTGAGTCTGCCTCTGTTTCTGACACCAACGTTACAAGCTGATTGGTGACTAGGTGGCGATTCAGCCGGTTAGGTGGATTTTTCAGATAGGCCTGGCGTATCGACTCTCGCCCGACCAGCGGCTCGGGCGTAGTAGGCCGATAGAGGCGACCTTCCGGCGTAAATAATTGCACGAAATCATCGAACTCTCGGGTATCGAGCGCATGCTGGGCATCGAGCACAAGGCGGTGAATAGCGTGCTCCGCCAACAGATTATTCAACGTTGTCGTGTCGGTTGTCATGCCGTCAATGCTCTCAAGTAATCATGTTATTGGGTAAAAACAAGACAATTTGCGGAAACATCACATAAAGCGCAATAGCCACCAGCATCATCAGCCAAAAGGGTGCGACACCAATAAAAATATCTCCGAGCGGTACCTTCGGTGCCACTGACTTGACGATGAACACGTTAATACCGACCGGCGGACTGATCAGCCCCATTTCAAGCGTCAGCACTACAAGTACACCAAACCAGATCGGATCAAAGCCCAGCGCCGTAATTACCGGGAAGAAGATCGGCATGGTCAGTACCAGCATCGCGAAGCCTTCCAGGAAACAGCCTAGCACCAGATAGGTTAGCAGTATTAAAAGCAGAATTCCGTAAGGCCCCACATCCAACCCCATCAGCATCTCACCGACCGCCGTAGGGATATGGCTTAGCGCCAGAAAGGGGTTGAGCATGTGAGCCGCAATTAGAATCAGCATCACTGTTGTGGTGGTAATCACCGCGCCGCGTGTGGAGCGCCACAGGGTACCGGGTGTCAGGGTTCGGGTTGCGAACCCATAGGCAATGACCAGCCCCGCACCGACGGCTGCAGCTTCAACCGGTGAGAAAAACCCGCTGTAAATGCCACCAATGGTAAGCATAATCACCACAGTAATGGGAATGGCACCCAACAGACCGCGAGCCTTTTCCTGCAGGTTGGTTTTCGGCCCCTGCGGTGCCAGCTGGGGTTTAATAAACGCCAGAAAAGTGATCATCAGCACGAACAACGTCATCAGCACCAGGCCTGGAACTACCCCGGCCAGAAAGAGTTTCCCGATCGATTGCTGTGTCAGAATCGCATAGATGACAAAGCCGGTGGAAGGTGGAATCAGAATGCCCAGGGTGCCGCCTGCGGCCACGGCACCGGTTGAAAGTTTCGGGCTGTAATTGAAGCGTTCCATTTCCCCGATCGAAACCCGGCCCATGGTCAGCGCCGAAGCAACCGATGACCCACAGAGTGCGGAAAACCCGGCACAACCGACGACTGTAGCCGACGCCAGACCACCGCGAATTGAACCAATAACCGCATAGGCCGCATCGTACAGTTTGCGGCTCATGCCGGTTTCAGTCGCGACGTTGCCCATCAGAATAAACAGCGGAATGACAATCAACTCGGCGTTGGAAGCGACGGTGTAGGTCTCACTGGCCAACAGACTAAACGCATCACCCGGTGAGGCCAGAACAGAGACACCAACAAAGCCCACCGCAAAGATCGCGAACGCAACCGGTATGCGCAATAACAACAACACCAGCAACGCCAGAACACCCAGTCCGCCGATTAATTCATTACTCATTACAAATCCCCTGGCAGGGTGTCCAGCACCCGGTCACGACCGAGTAAAATCAAAATCACCCGCAGCACCATCGATACACCGGCTAGCACTGAAAAAGCAGCGATGATGTATTGAAACGGGGCTTTGGGGATGTTCAGAATGTTGGTACTTAAATTGAGCATCACCGAGATGGCTGCGCTGTCGACCATGGTCCAAGCGATGCCGAAGAAAATCAGTGCACCGGTCAGGCGCCCTGTCACGGTCAGTATCAGATTAAGGCCAGGGGAAAACTGGTGTTCCAGCAGGTCGACGGCAACGTTAGCGTCTTTGCGGTCCACCAAGGCGACCGATCCAAAAATGATAATGATAAGCGCCATCTGTACCAAATCCTGGGTGCCCCTTAGCGGAGCCCCCAAAAGGTTTCTGCCGGCCACATCAAACAGAATGGTTATTACGATGCCGACCAAGGCCAGAGCAGCTATGACAGCCGAGACCCTGACCAGATGGTCTGTCCAGACTTGCAGAAACCTCAACATAACAGCGATTCCCTAATACTTAGCGGTTCTGCATATCGTTCAGTACGTCCCGTGTCTGGTTGGACGACAGCTGACGGTTCAGGAACGCGTCGGACAGCGTTTCGAACTCGGCCACTTCATCCGCACTCAGATCAATCACGGTATTGCGGCTATCGGCACGCACGTTCTCGAGCGTGCGGTCGGCCAGTGCATTCCAGGTTTCTTCGCCGCTTTGTGACAGACCCCGGCCACTGTGACGATCGATGATTGCCTGATGCTCCGGCGACAGACGGTCATACCGCCGCTGGTTCATGACCAGATAAAACATGATGTGACCGAGCGGTGCGCCCAGCGTGTAACTGTTGGCAACCTCATCGAGTTTGAAATCGGTAATGGCGCTGGAACCGGTAATGATGCCGTCGATCAGGCCGGTTTGCAGGGCGTTGTACATTTCGCCGGCAGGCATCTGCACGGGTGTGCCGCCCATTTCACTCACGAAGTCGCCCGCAACGCTACCAGATACCCGGATTTTCAACCCGTTCAGATCCGACGGTGATCGAATGTCATGATCCTTCATAATGAACACATTAGGTTCACTGACCCAGAGTGCCAGCGGCTTGGTGCCTGGAAATTCGCTTTTCAGGCTGGTATCAAAAGCATTCCACAACATGTCGTAGCCCGTCATCCCCTCGGGAATGGCACCGGGCAGTTCCACCACCATGGATTTGCCAAACTGGGACGAGGTATACCCCGCCAGACCCCACGTAATGTCGGCAACACCTTGCAGCGCGCGGACATATTGCTCCATCGGTCCGGCACCCAGTTCACCCCCCGGGTAGACCCGAACCGTCAGTTCCCCGTTCGAGTCAGCCTCGATGCCGGATTTAAAGGGTTCCACCACCGCACTGGTAACCACGTGAGCGGGCGGTACAAAGTGAGCCAGCTTGAGTTCTTCCTCTGCCTGCACGGACAAAAAAGGGCTGGATAAGACGAGCGCTGCTGCAGCGGCTTTAACGCCGTTTCGCATTGAATGGGCCATGGTGAGCCTCCTGTGATCGTGATCATTGTTGGTTTTATTAAGGTCGATCTCGGGTCGGTTTGTTCGTCGTTATGGCATCGGGAAACATACGACGACGTTTGTATTTATGGATCCCAAGATAGTAATTTCATTGATTATGGTCAACGTAATTTAATTTTATGGATCCACAAATATCTAGTAAGGTAGGCGTCTGAATTGTCCGCACCATCATAACAACAGTCCGCGGCAATCGGCTCTTACAGAGGTGCATCGACATGAGCCAGGTTAATCAGACCGTCATTTCCCAGTTGCGACGACTCATTCGAGACGGAGCGTTCCAGCCCGGTGCCAAGATGCAGGAGCTGCCGGTTGCCGAGCAGCTCGGCGTCTCCCGAACACCGGTCCGCATGGCATTCCGGGTGCTGGAGCAGGAGGGACTGCTGGAGCGCAACGGCAAAAAAGGCTTTGTCGTTCGCCGTATTTCCCAAACCGACGTGGTTTGTGGCATCGAAATTCGCGGAGTACTGGAAGGCCTGGCGGCCCGGCGCATGGCCGAAAAGCCCATCAGCGACATTCATCGGGCGCAGTTAAATGCCTGCTTGAACGACAGCGAAAACCTGGTTCGCAAGGGCGAGCTCACCGAGTCGCTGATCGCAGACTGGACGGACATTAACCAGCGTTTTCACAGCATCATTCTCGACGGTGCGGGCAGCCGAGCCATCGCCGATGCCATTGCCCGGAACAACCACATGCCCTTTGCATCGGCCGATTCGATCATCATGGACACTCAGCGTCTGGACGCGGAATTCAGAAAAGTGGCGATCGCGCACCTGCAGCACCAGTTAATCGTCCAGGCTATCTGCGAGGGCGACAGTGTGCGGGCGGAAATGCTGATGCGTGAACACGCGTACATCGGCAACAAATACGGCCAGTTTCTGGGGCTGGAAGAGGAACGGCGACCGGTCTGAGGGCGCCCACAACCGTCCGTCGATTCTGCATCGGAGGGTCTTCACGAAACGCCGACGCTGACCCTGGCAGGGCGTCAGGCTAACGGTTTGAAGTCGGCCTGCGACTTTTCCAGCATGGTTTTTAGCGGCACTAATTCAAAATGCCGTTTGGCGGTGATGGCGTAAAAACGTTCGACAATGCTGTCCAGCACCCAATAGATTTCCAGCCGCCCATTCTCGAGCTCATCCTGAACCACAACTTTCGGGACCACCGCCAACCCGCCGGAATCGCGGGCCAGCAGTCGTAACATGGCCATGTCGTCAACTTCGGCGAAGGGATCGATTTCAACGCCAAACTGATCCAGCAACCCATCAAACTGGCTGCGAATATCACTGCTCGGGCCCGGCAACAACAATTTGGCCTGCGCCAGATCGTCCGGAAAACGAAATGCCTTGGCGGCCGGCCCCGGCGGTCCGACGATGCACACGCTCTGTTCGGCTATTTGCTGACACCGCCACCGAGTCGATGAATCAGCCGCCACCGCCCGATTCGACAGAATCAGATCCAGCTTGTGAATGCTGAGCAGTTCAAGCAGCTCTTCCAGGCTGGCCGAGCGAATCTCCAACTTCACCTCGGCCTCACCGATCACCGGCCGCATGAAATTCTCCTGAAAATTTCGGGACAGGGTTGCAACCGACCCGATGCGTAACCGGTGCAAACGTTGCAGTTCACCGCTGGCCGTTAATGCCAGCAGCTCATTGCCCAGGTTGAAGATGCTCTCGGCATACTCCAGCACCACCCGGCCAAACTCGGTGAGTCGAAGCGACCGCCCTTCGCGTACGAACAAATCGTGCCCCAACTGCTCCTCTAACTGACGAATCTGCGATGACAGGGCCGACTGTGAGACGTGCAACTGCTTGGCGGCCCGGGTGAGATGCCCCTCCTTGGCGACCACCCAGAAGTAGTACAGATGGTGAAAATTCAGATGCCTCATTGGATTATAGTTCCATAAAAAAGAACGTTATCTTCCAAATCATATATTTTTAAAAACAGTAATGACAGGGCAGGATAGGCTCATTGCATCGCTGGATTCACCCACAAGGAGAGAACCCATGCCCTTTCTGACCACTGGCTGGCTGTTGCCCGCCGTGTATGCGATTGGCTGGTTGCTGATCATCGTCCAACCCCGGCAGCACTGGCGCATTGCGCGCACGACGGGCCTGGCGGGTGTGTTGGTAACGCTGTTGTCGGTGGCCGCCGCCGCGGGAAGCACTCACTACGCCTCGACCGGTATCGACGCGCTGGGGCTGGTCGGTGCGGCGCTGGTATCGGTGCTGGGCTGGGTCATCATCCATTTTTCTTCCCGCTACCTGACAGGCGACCCCCTGCAAAGCCGCTTTATCGGCGCTATGTTGTTCACCCTGACGTCCGTCGGCCTGCTCCTGCTGAGCCGCCATTTGCTGATCATCGTGCTCGCCTGGACAGGCACCAGTGTGGGCCTGCACTTCTTGCTGACCCATTACCCCAACCGGAAAGCCGCGCAAATTGTGGCCCACAAGAAATTCCTGGTCAGCCGCTGCGCCGAACTGTGCCTGGCGTTCGCCCTGATCCTCATCTACCGGTCGACCGGTACGCTGTGGCTTGATGACGTGAACCAGGCCCTCGGCTCGATGGATACATTGCCGGTCAGCCTTCACCTGGCCGCCGCATTGATAGCCCTGGCCGCCATTCTCAAAACCGCCCAATTACCGCTGCACGGCTGGCTGATTCAGGTCATGGAAGCCCCCACGCCGGTGTCGGCGCTGCTGCACGCCGGCGTCGTGAACATGGGCGGGTTTGTCCTGATCCGGCTGGCGGACCTGATCACCCTGGCTCCGGCCGCCCAATGGATTCTGGTGGTCGCCGGCAGTACCACGGCCGTGCTGGCCAGTCTGGTCATGATGACCCGAATCAGCATCAAGGTACGTTTGGCCTGGTCAACCTGCGCTCAAATGGGGTTCATGTTGCTGGAAATCGGGCTCGGCCTGTATGAACTGGCTCTGCTCCACCTTATTGCACACTCCCTGTACAAAGCCCATGCCTTCCTCAGTGCCGGCCAAACGGTCGAGCTGGCGCGTCAGCGTGACTTCGCCGGGGCCTCGGCTCCGGGCGGTTCGCCCATGGCCAGCATCTGGGCCGTGCTGATCAGCGGCCTGCTCATTGCCGCGTCGGTCTGGGTCTGGCGATGGATCGAACCGACGCTGTCGTTGTCGCCAGTGACCGTCATGATTCTCGCGCTGGGTCTGGCGCCTCTGCTCTGGTTTGAACTGAACCGGTCAGCCGCCTTGCTGCTTCAGGGGGTGGGCCAGGTCATCGTGCTGATTCAACTGTACTTACTCTGGCACCTGATGTTTGCCTCGATCGTGCCACCCGTAGAGGCCGTTCCTACCGCCCTCACGGTCTGGGTCGTGCTGTGTTTCATCGGACTGTACAGCGCGCAGTTCTGGCTGCGACGCCACCCGCTTGGCCGTTTCGCGCGCACCTTTTACCCCTGGGCCTACAACGGCTTTTATCTGGATGAAACCTTTACCCGGGTCACCTTTAGGATATGGCCGGCCAAACTCAGCCCCACTCAGGCACAAACTCGGGTTAACCGACTGTCTTCACAACCGGGAGAACTGCTATGAGCCTGTCAGCCACCGCACTGCCGCTCGACGATCAGGCACTGGATGCCGCCATCCAGGCCACAGTGGACCGCATTGCACCAACCTGGCCACTGGACCGGTTAATCGCGGTCAACCCCTATTGGGGCTATGTGAATCAACCCTTCGCCGACGCGGCCAACCACCTGGCGCACACAGCGGGCTCGCCGATGACACTGCCGCCAGCCTGGTATCAGGCCGCCTGGGCGTCGGGTGAGATCACACCCGAGGCGCTCGAACAGGCCCGCCAGGCGTTGTCGTCCACACTGAGCACCCCGCAACTGATCGGCGCGCTCGATCAGGACGAACCTGTTCTACCGTCGGCCCCGCTGCTGGCCGACTGCCTCGACGCCCAGCGCGACCTGCAGCATGAGCCGGCCTGGTGCGACACCATCACGCATCAGATCGCCCAGTTCTGCGCGGCCTATTTCGATACCGATCAGGCCGACTGGCGGCCCGATCAGTCTCAACCACTTTATGCCAGCTGGCGCAGCGTGCTCCGGCACGATCACAGTGTGGCGCTGCTGATGAAAGCGCCCGACCTGCCGGCCAAAGCCGCCCAACTGGGGCAAGACCCTTACCAGCAGATCCGCCACGCCCTGGCACAACTGGATTTGCCCGCGTCTGAGGTGCCGGCCTACCTGCAAGCGGTCCTGATGCGTATCAGTGGCTGGGCCGCCTGGTGCGCCTACCGTCGCTGGCAGGCGCGACTGGACGGCACGGACGACACGTCGCTGATTGACTTGCTGGCCATCCGGCTGAGTTGGGAGTGCCTGCTGGACGATGGCCAACGCCACACCGGTTCTGTCTGGTCTCACTGGCAAACCGCCTGGTTCAATGCCCACCGCTCGCATCAGAGCGCGACGGAACACCAGCCCCTGCTGGTCTGGCAACGCGCTCAGGAGATCAGCTACCAGCACAGACTGGTCAGCCAGTTAATAGCGCCGCGGGATGCGCCGGACGCACCGCAGCCCGATGTCCAGGCGGCATTCTGCATCGACGTGCGTTCCGAAGTGTTTCGTCGTCACCTTGAAGCGCAATCGCCCCGGGTCCAGACGCTGGGCTTTGCCGGCTTTTTTGGCTTGCCGATTCGCTATCAGCCGCTGGGCACCGGGGCTGGCAGACCCCAACTGCCTGGCTTGCTGAGCCCGGCACTGACAGTCACCGACACCAGCGGCGATGATGCACACGATGCGGCCATTACGCAGCAACGTCAATCCCGACTGCAAGCGACCAAGCGCTGGGGTACCTTTCAGTCGCTGCCGTTGTCGGCCTTCGTGATGGTCGAATCACTGGGGTTGGGCTACCTGACCAAACTGGTCAAACGCACCCTACCGGGCAGCACCGCGCTGGCGTCCGACAACACCACCGGGCTGAGCGCCAGCGCCGCGGCGGCATTGCAGCCGGTACTGGATGCCCGGGCCGCCGGCGGTGTGGAACAACAAGCCGCACTGGCGCACCAGGTACTCACCGCCATGGGCCTGACAGGCCACATAGCGCGCCTGGTCCTGCTGACCGGCCATGGCAGCCAGACCCGCAACAACCCACACCGGGCCGGACTCGACTGCGGCGCGTGCTGTGGCCAGCGCGGCGATGTCAACGCACGCACCCTGGCCAACCTGCTCAACGACCCTGAGGTCCGTCATCGGGTGCGGGAAAAAGGCATCGAGATACCGGACACGACCTGGTTTCTGGCCGGACTGCACAACACCACCACGGACGACATCGAGCTGTTCGGGCTCGATGCAGTACCCGCCAGCCATGCGGGCGATCTGGCCACGCTGACTTCCTGGCTGAACCAGGCGCAAACCCAGGCCGCCCGGGAACGGGCGTCGGCTCTGGGCCTACAGTCGGTGAAAGACAACCCCAGGGTCCTGGCAAAGGCCTTACGTGCACGCGCCGATGACTGGGCCGAAACACGCCCGGAGTGGGGGCTGGCCAACAACGCGGCGTTGATCGTGGCACCCCGGTCGCGTACCCGGGGCATTAACCTGCAGGGGCGTTGCTTTCTGCACGACTATGACTCGCGCAAAGACCCCGAAGGCACACTGCTGACGCAGATCATGACGGCACCCATGGTGGTCGCCAACTGGATCAACCTGCAGTACTTTGCCTCGACGGTCGACAACCACCGCTTCGGCAGTGGCAACAAAACCCTGCACAACGTGGTGGGCGGTCGACTCGGTGTGTTTGAGGGTAACGGCGGCGATCTGAGAATAGGCCTGCCACTGCAATCGGTGCACAACGGCGAAGACTGGCAACACACGCCTTTGCGGCTGACCGTCGTCATTGAGGCCTCTCGACACGCCATCGACGCCGTTATTGACCAACACGAGATCGTGCGCCAGTTGATCGAAAACCAATGGCTGCACCTGGTGCGCCTCGACGAACACCAGGCAGAGCGGTACGACCAGGGCCAGTGGCGCGCCTGGCCAGCACACTGAGCCCGCCACTGACGTAAACGCGACACACACGCAGAAGGCTTTGCCGCTGCAAACCGGTGACAGACCCAGGAGAACAGCATGAGTCACTACACGCCATCAACCCAGCATCAACTCATCGACGGCGTCTTTTCACCCGACGACGCCCGCTCTATTTTAATGGCGCTGATCGAGCACAAAATCCAGTTCCATGAGCGGGATGGCTGGAGCAAGAAAGAGCGGCTTGGAAAAACCGACGAACACGGTGCCCGGCGTATCCGGCAATTGCAACAGACAAAGGCCGATCTGGCCGACCTGATTGATGCGGCGGGAGACTCAGCCGAGCGTCTGGCCATTCGATGCACGATCGAGATCAGCCAGGTGTCGGAGTGACACCCGGGTGCCACTTCAGGTAGCAGTGTCAGGCTCCTCTTGGGTCACCGCGCCAACGTCATATTAACAAAACGGCCTTTCCCGCTGGCGAGACGCCCGAGCCCTCTGAGCAAGGGGTTAAGGCAGCGAGAGTGCTAACCCGCCTTGTCCATGCGCTTATAGTAGGCCTGGTAAGCCTCGGATCCGGGTTCATCATCCTGAGGCACCAGGGGTTTGATGTCCTGGCGTGTGGCCACAAACTCGGGTCTTGGCCGGTTACCGCAAAACGGTGGTGCCATTTGATTCTCGATCGAGTTATAGACGAAAAACAGGTTCCGACGCGGCCAGGGAGACAGGTTGTTGGCCGAGGCGTGCAAGGTGTTGCACTCAAACAGGATAACCGAGCCGGCCGGGCCTTTGGGAGCCACCAGGCTTCCCTCGTCTGTCATCTGTTTCAGTTTATCCCGCGTGGGTACACCCAGGGTCTGCATTTTCAGCGATTCCTTCCAGTTTTCCTGGGGTGTTTTGCCGCCAGTGGGCACAAACCAACGATGCGAACCGGGTATCAGCATTAACGGCCCGTTGAACTGGTTATTCTCACTGAGCAGGATCGACATGCTGAAACAGCGCATGCGCGGCATGCCGTCTTCGCTGTGCCAGGTTTCAAAATCAGAATGCCAGTTGAAGCCGGTACCAGTGAAGCCCGGCTTATCGTTGATGCGCGACTGGTGGATATAGACATCACTGCCCAGAATCTGATGCGCCATATCCAGCAACCGCGGATCCCGGGTAAGGCGGTCAAACCGTTCTGACAATTTATGAATCGCGAAGATGGACCGAATTTCATCGGTATAGGGTTCAATAATGACCTGATCCAGTTCTTTCAGATCTTCATCTCGACCATAGTCTTCCAGGTCTTCCAGAAAATGATTCATTTCCTTCTCGGGAAAGAACCCCTCGAAAAACAGGAACCCCTGTTCGTCATATTGCTTGAGTTGCTCTTCGCTTAGCGGACCTTTCTTACGCTCGGTAGGCGCGGAATAAATAACCGGATCCTGGCGCTCAAAAGGTTCGAACGGCCGGTCGGTTCGGGTTGGATAAAGGTCCTGTGCACTGCTCATAGACACTTCCTCCTTTTCATTCAGTTGCGATAGTCACATCTTTATGGACAAGTACTATCCCTATGGACCCGTATCGGGAATTCAACCCGACCTGCTGTCGCAAATTCTCGATCCCATGTCGTG
>DASSWT010000076.1:0-9749 GCA_035704555.1 Saccharospirillum sp.
CGTTGATTTTCAACCACTGAGTTGTCAGGCCTGTCGTGAAGGCAGTCTGTTGGGGTTCGATTTCAGTATGGCGCTTCAGCCACTGGTGGATGTAACCCATCGTGAAGTGTACGGCTATGAAGCGCTGGTGCGGGGGCTGAAGGGTGAGTCCGCCTACAGCATCATCAGCCAGGTCGATGAAACCAATCGTTACCGGTTTGACCAGGCGTGCCGGGTGAAAGCCATTACGCTTGCCGCCAGACTCAACATGCCGGGCATGTTGAGTATTAATTTTCTGCCCAATGCGGTGTACCGGCCGGAGCTGTGCATTCGCACCACGCTGAACGCGGCCAACGAAGCGCAATTTCCGATTGAACGCATCATGTTCGAAATCACCGAAGTGGAGCGTGTGGTTGACGAAGATCACCTGGTCAACATTCTTGACTACTACAAGAAACAGGGCTTTCTGACCGCGCTGGATGATTTCGGGTCCGGCTATTCCGGGCTGAACCTGCTGGCCAAGGTGCAGCCGAACATCGTTAAGCTGGATATGGCGCTGATACGGGGCATCGATCAGGACAAAACCCGTCAAATTATCGTGCGCTCCACTGTGCAGATGCTGCGCGACATTGGTTGCCGTCCCCTGGCCGAAGGCATCGAGTGCGAAGGGGAGTTTGAGTTCCTGCACAGCCTGGGTGTCGAGCTGTTTCAGGGCTACTGGTTTGCGAAGCCGGGGTTTGAAACGCTGCCCGAGGTCGACTGGCACGGCATCTGACAAACTGGCCAGGGGTCGGTCTCCGGGGTGTTCAGTTTTTTTGAGCAGTCACTGCAGAAACCCTCGCTATCTGTTCAGGCGGTCTTGTCTTAGCCTGTGGCAAACAGTGAGGAGAATCCCTTATGTCTTACATCAGGCCAGCGGCCGAACGCGGTCGCGCTCAGCTTGGGTGGCTCGACAGCCATCATTCATTTTCCTTTGGCAACTATTACGACCCGAACCATATGGGCGTGTCGGTGCTGCGCGTTATTAATGACGATCGGGTTGACCCCGGTGCCGGCTTTGGCGCTCACGGTCACCGCGATATGGAAATATTGTCCTATGTTCTGGACGGTGAGATTGAGCATCGCGACAGCATGGGCAATATCAAACGCATTCCGGCGGGCGATTTTCAGATCATGAGTGCGGGTACTGGCGTGATGCACAGCGAATACAACGCCTCCGATACCCAGCCACTGCATTTTCTGCAGATCTGGCTGATACCCAACGCCCAGCAGGTAGCTCCCCGCTACGACCAGCGGGCTTTCCCGCGCACCCCCGGCGGCACGGCGATTTTGCATCCGCAGGAAGCGGGTGCAATGCAGGTGCATTCCGATGCCCGGCTGTGGCGTTTTATCGGTGGCCGCGACTGGACGCTGGAACCCAGCGGCAAGCAGGTTTATGTGCATGGCGTTAAGGGGCAGGTAACGGTAGCGGGCCACAGCCTGAACCCGGGCGATGGCATTGCGCTGGAAGCCTCAACCGTGACACTGACCGCAGCGGCGGATGCCGAAGCCCTGGTGTTTGATTTGCCCTGAGGTGCGCAGGCTGTTGAGGGTTGTTTAGAACCGGGTCGGTAGCGACGGCGATGACAGAGTGTTTACGAACGCTGGTCTGGAGCCTGGGCTCCGCACCGGGTAGTCTGAACAACCCAGCAGTATAGAAGACCGAGGCCGTAGTTGACCCAGAACGACAGCGCAGATCCAACTGCATTACCCGTGCTGATTGCCGGGCCATTAGTCCGCCGCGTAACCCTGGAGCGGTGTGTGTTCTGGATGGTCATCACTCGGCCACCAGGAGGGCGGTTCGAGTTGATCCGTGCCAGAGATGGCACCATCCTGCTGGATGTCGAGCTGGGCGAAGTAGCCGACTTTGTCAGAATCGGGACGCGTGCCTGGATTGTACTGATCGACGCTCCCCTCAAAGCAGCGCAAAACGAGGGTGAGTTGATTGAGTATGATTGGGTGATTACCGAGAACGGACACACTCAACGCCTGGAGCAACTGGCGCCAGGGTTGCTTTATCCCAACCAGACCCGACCCAACATCAGGTTGACGCAAGCGCTGAACGAAGTGCTGCACGGGTCCTGTCGCAAACCGCATTACAATGGTTCCGATGCCCTGGCTCAACTGGACGACCGGCTGGCCAAGGCCACCGCCAACCCCGGCACGAAACGACCGGACGTACTGCTGATGACCGGTGACCAGGTTTATGCCGACGACGTTGCCGGGCCCATGTTGCGTGCCATCCACGCCACCAGTGAGTTGCTGGGGCTCTGGTCCGAGCGCTGGGAGGGGGCTGAGGTCAACGACAGTGACACATTGCAGACATCCTCTTATTCGTATTATCGGCGCGAGGCTTTGCTGCCCCGAACCGAAGAAAACCGGGCTCTGTACAAACGGTTTATTTCCGGTGCGCGCAAACCCATTTTTACCTCTGTGTCGGCCAAGAATCATCTGGTCGGCCTCTCTGAAGTGCTGGCCATGTATTGCCTGGTCTGGTCCGATCGGCTCTGGTCATTGATCGACACTTCAACTCCGGCCTGTATGGCGGTCGAGTTTCAGGAGCGGTATGACCGGGAAGGTCGCATCCTCGAAGACTTTGTCGAAGATTTGCCCCGGGTTCAGCGTGCCCTGGCGCATATCCCGACCTACATGATTTTTGACGACCACGACATTACCGATGACTGGAATCTGACCCGGGGTTGGGAAGCGTCTGCCTACGGACACCCCTTTTCGCGACGGATCATCGGTAATGCATTGGTGGGCTACGCTCTGTGCCAGGCTTGGGGAAACGACCCGGAGCGTATGACGCCGCTGATTCGCGAGCACATCAAGCCCACGGTTGAGATCAAGATCGACGGCCACAACCCGCAGCGCCATGACCAGATGATCGATCAGTTGCTGGAGTGGGAGCACTGGCATTATCAGGTGCCAACGCAGCCTCCCATTGTGGTGCTCGATACCCGCACTCAGCGCTGGCGTTCCGAGTCCAACCCGGACAAGCCCTCGGGCCTGATGGACTGGGAATCGCTAACCGAACTGCAACAGCAACTGATCCATCAGCCCGCGGTGCTGATGGTATCGGCAGCACCGGTATTCGGGGTAAAGTTGATTGAAACCATTCAGCGGGTGTTTACGTTTTTCGGTCGGGCACTGACGGTGGATGCCGAGAACTGGATGGCGCACCCGGGGGCGGCGCATGTGGTGTTGAACATCTTCCGGCATGCCAGGACACCGCTGCACTTCGGTATTTTGAGCGGTGACGTTCATTATTCGTTTGTGTATGACATTCGCATCCGGCACAGCAAAAGCAGTCCGCACATTCAGCAGGTTACCTGCAGTGGTCTGAAAAATGGTTTTCCAACGACCTTGCTGCCCCGGTTTGATCGGGTCAATGCCTGGCTCTACGGACGATACTCGCCCCTGAACGCCTTTACCAAAAGACGGGGTATGACAATCCGAACCCGTTACCCGAACGGTGATGCCGGTCAGAGTCTGGTCAATGGCAGTGCGCTGGGTCGGGTGCTTCTTAATGAAGAGGGGGCTATTGTTCAGGCATCGATACTGAATGCTCAGGCAAACGAAACGGTGTTTGTGCAAAAGGAACCGGATGAGGAATAACAGGCAACACCATGGCCTGGCGATAAGAGCAGAAGCGGCCGGGTCAGGCCAAAAGCAGGAGCTGACCCGGCGCGTTTAGCCTATCGGTCAGGCGCCGATGATACCGCCGTCGTTACGGCGAACGGCAATGACGGACGAGCGTGGAACCCCGTCTCTTGCCGCATTCGGCCACTGTCCCGACGGGTGCTGAATGCCCACCAGCATGGTGCGGTGATCGTTCGAGAAGGTCAGGCCCGTTACTTCACTGCCTTTGGGGCCGACCAGGAAACGACGAATGTGACCGGTGACCGGGTCGGCACACAGCATCTGGTTGTTACCCTGGCCGGCGAAGTCACCCTCGTTCGAGTAATTGCCGTCGGTCTGTATCCACAGCCGTCCGAACTGGTCGAATACCAGGCCGTCCGGGCTGTTGAACATGTTCTCGGTGGTGATGTTGTCGCTGCCGGCATAGGCACCGGTTTTCACCGCCGGGTTGCCGGCGACGGCGTAGAGATCCCAGCCAAAGCGGCGTGAGCTGTGGTCCCGGTTTTCCGGTACCCAGCGCACGATCTGGCCATACTGGTTTTCGGCACGGGGGTTGGGGCCGCCAACTGGTTGCTGATCAGTGGTGCCGCGCTTGGTATTGTTGGTCAGTGCACAGAACACCATGGGCGACGAGGGGTGACAGGCCACCCACTCCGGGCGGTCCATGGTGGTGGCGCCGACAAAGGTGGCTGCGGCACGTGCACGAACCAGTACATCGGCTTCGTTTTCAAAACCGTTTGCTGGGGTCAGTCCGTTCTTGCCATGGCTCAGTTCGAGCCATTCGCCGGCGCCTTCGTCGTGGAATTTGGCGACATAGAGCGTGCCCTGTTCAAGCAACGTCATGTTATGGGCGCGGTCATCCGGGCGGTAAGTATCGCGGGAGACGAATTTGTACAGGTACTCGCCGCGTTCATCATCACCCAGGTAAACCACGGCACGGCCATCTTTATTGATGTCCATGGCGGCGTTTTCGTGCTTGAATCGACCGAGTGCCGTACGCTTTTTGGGGCGCGAAGTTGGGTTATAGGGGTCTATTTCGACGACCCAGCCAAAGCGGTTGGGTTCATTCGGTTCTACTGCCAGATTGAAACGCTCTTCGTGGGGCCACCAGTTGTAGCCAAAGCCTTCTTCACTGAGACCATATCGGCGCTGCGCGTCGCTCAATTCAGTACCTTCCGGCGCGCCAAAATAGCCATTGAAGTTTTCTTCGCAGGTGAGGTAAGTGCCCCAGGGGGTGCGACCGGAACCGCAGTTGTTCAGAGTGCCCAGAACGCGAGTGCCACTCGGGTCAGCTGAGGTTTTAACGTACTCGGAACCTGCTGCCGGACCCGTCAGATCGAAAGCAGCGTAGCCGTGCAGGCGGCGGTTCATCGGAGCACCCTGCAGGTACATCCACTGACCATTTGGCTTACGCTCCATTTCGACCAGGGTCACACCGTGTGCGGCGATACCTTTGCGCACGTCAGCCAGAGTCCTGGCTGCTTCACCGTGCTCGAAGATGAATTCATCGTTGTAGTATTCGCTGTTGACCGCCAACACGGCGCGATCCGGGTTGATGCTGCCGTCGGCGTAAGTCAGGTGGAACATTTCCATGCCATCGGTATTGTCACCAAACTGACCAGCCTGGGCATCAGCATCGTTACTGCGATCAAAGCGGGGGGCATCGGCCATCACCGGGTCGCCCCAGGACATCAGGACATCGTAGCTGTAGCCAGCGGGCAGGGTAATGGTGTCGGCGGTGCTGGCAGGAATGTTGTTGAAGCTCATCAGGGTCGTGGCCTGGCTGACGGCCATGGCCAGGCTGGAGGTGCCGCCCAGAAAGGTCGCGGCACCAGCGGCCGAGCCGATCTTGATCAGGCTGCGACGTGAAATGGCTTTACTGATCAGTCGGTCGAACTCGACTGGCTTTTCGTTGTAGTCGGGTTCGAGATGAGCGTCGGGTGTGTGGTTTGACATAAATCAGATCCTTTATTGTCAGGTCGGTTGGTCTGCACGGAAATCGTGTGCCAGTGTTACCAACCGAGGTGACAGGGAGGTGACTGAATGATGTCAATTTAGTAACCGTTTAGTGACGGATAGTCGGTGAGTTACTAGCGCTCACTGAATTCAGTCCAGCCGAGGTACCAGGGTGTGTTGGTGGCTGGGTCAACTGCGCCAGCGTAGGTGGCAGTTCGGTCCCAGAAGGGGTCAGTATTGGGCCAGTCCGCCGAAGTGCCGGTTGCCTGTCGGGGCCGGAAATCGGGTGTGATCGGGTTACTGGCCTGGCCGCTCAGCACGCCAGGAGTAACCTGGCTGATCGGTTTGAAATAGTCCGGTTCGGCGAAGCCCGCGTCGTTATCCTGCTCACCGTTTTCCGGTTGCCAGTGAGCGCCGTCAGCGCTGCGTCCGTCTACGACCAGATGATTAAACGCCAGCGATTGCCGACCGACCAGATCCTCTGTTAACGGGTCGCGCAGATCGATCGGGTTGCTACCGTAACCGGACAGCACAACGCGACTGAACTGGCCCGCCGTCCCGCTGCGCAGCACCATGGCGGTGTGGTCCGGGTTGGTGCCAATCAGGGTGAGATTGCTCATCTGTGGGGCGGAACGCGGCCGGGCGTTGTCGCGTTCCGGTGAGTTGTCGCCCTCAAAGGCACGGTCTCCGGTCTCCGGGTGTTGCTGGGCGATCAGGAACTGCACCTTGCCATTCCAGCCCAGATCCCAGTCGAGGCTGTCGTCCCGGGCACCGGTGATCAGCACGTATCGCGCATTGGCTGAGCCGCCAAAGAACTCAATGCCGTCATCCAGTGCCCGGTGAATCTGCAGATACTCAATGGTCGTCTGAGGGCCACAGCCGGCGACGGTCAGGCCGTTCAACTCGTTGTCGACAAAGGCTTCATAGCCAGCGTACTCGATGCGCACATAGCGTAGGGTACCGCAACTGCCATTACTGACCTGGCCGCCGAAATGGCCGCGAATGTCGCGCCCGTCGACGCCCTCAACCCGCGCGAACGCTTCATTGGTTCGGTCGCCGCCAAGCAAGACCACACCGCCCCAATCGCCCCGGTCACGCTCGCCGACCGGTTGCGCACTGGTGAAAACGATGGGCGCTGCCCGTGTGCCTTCGGCGATCAGTTGACTGTCGCGGGCAACCACCAACGATGAACCTGGCCGCCCCTTGATCAGGGTGCCGGGCTCAATGCGCAATACGGCGCCATTGTGCACAAAGATATCGGTATCGAGCCGGTAGGTTCGGTCGGCACGCCACTGGGTGTCGGTGCCTATGTCGGTCGCCACGATAACCGTACCGGTCAGGGTTTCCAGAAGGCGTTCCCACTGGCTGTGTACCCCGGCAACCAGTAAAGCGATTACCGGAAGTGACAACAGCAGCCGTCGCCACGGGCGAGCCAGCACGGGTTTGAATTCTTTTGGCAAGGGCGCTTGTTCGCGCGCATTGCTCTTTGACATGGGCCGGATAGATGAGGCGCTTAAGGTCATGGTGTGCTCCCGTACAACCGAAAGAGGAAGAGCAGGGAGGATAGTGGCGGTATATGACGTTTTCGTGATTTTACCGTAAGACTAACTGTTTGTTTTTTAACGTTTTTTAAGAGGCGGCGGCCGGGTGGGCCTGGCCGCGGTTTTCCCGGGGCTGCACACAGGCTTATCCACAGAAGCTGTGGGTAAAAGGGCAGGCAAAAAAAACCCGGTGTCAGGCACCGGGCTTTTCAGCAGGTCGGAATAACACCCTTATTGGGCGTAGCGCATCAGGTATGCATCCATGCCCGTGCCGTATTTGCAATAGAGGTACCCGTTGTGGGTGCCCAGCAGCGAACAGGTGAAGGTTTCTTCCGGCTGTTCTTCCCACTCTGCCTCGCAGGTGTCGCGCGCGAGCAACTGGGTGGTGGTTTGCTCCATGACGTTGCCGTTCTGAGTCCAGCGGTAGTCAGCCTGGTACAGGGCGCACTGGCCGGTTTCGTCCGTTTCGGTGAACTGGCCGGTTCCGTCTGCATTGATGATTTCAACGCCAGAGTCGTACCAGGTGCAATCAGTGTCCAGCATTTCGGACTGGAAGGTGCCGGTGGGCACACTCGGATCGGATGTCAATTTGCCGAGTTCTACCTCAAGCATGGCTTCCCAGCCCCGGTCGGTGTAGGTATCCCGGTAGCTGCCTTCCAGCGGCAGAGCCGCGATTTGCAGGATGCTGGCATAGGCGTCTACGCAACTTCCGGTTGCCATTGCCATGCCTTGGGCGTTGCTGGCCACCATGGGGGATTCCATGGCTACCAGAGCGGCCTTGCCAATGCGCTCGTAATTGAAGGCGATGGCGGTGCTGCCCCGCGTATTGAGCGCTTCACTGGCCAGGGCGTCAGCGGGTGCCTTGGCGGCATCACCGGTATACACCACCAGGTGCTTGCCCTTGATGGCGGCGAAAACCGGCTGCGGTACCATCGGAGTGGGCATCTGCACTGGGGTGCCGTCCGACGGAATGGTTACACCGGCCATACCGGGTACGCTTGAGCTGATCAGACCGGCCAGCACGCTGGGGTTGTCGGCGCTCACGCTAACCAGTATTGAGCCGACCAGACCAACCGGGCTGCTGGTGTCGGCTTCGATGCCGTATACCGCTGCACCGATGCCTTTCACGCCCTGGGCCATGGCCGTTGCCATACCCAGCATCGCCGGGTTGTTCTGGCGCAGCGGTGCAACCGCCTCGGCCAGTGCCGGGCACTTGTATTCGGTCTCGGTCAGTTGTGACCACAGCGCCGTGGCGACCGGCGCCAGGGCGTTAACGTCCAATCCCAGAGCGAAGGCCAGGAGCTTGTCGCTGCCATCGGTCGAATAGGCCGGCAGGCTGCCGGGCAAACGCGACAGTTGACTGGTCAGATCGGTGTTGGTCATTTCGAGGATCATGCCGATCTGCTGCGACAGGGTGTCGGAAGTGGCGGAGATGCTTTCGCTGCCAAAGGCAAAACGGGGCACTTGACGGGCCAGTGCATAACCTTCAGGGCCGCACTGGTTTTCAGCCAGTTGGCTGTCCATGCGCTCAATTTCCTCGGGCATCAACGCTTCCAGGTCCCGGCGCAGACGGCTGTTGGTGCCGGTCAGCAGCGTTTCGGCGATACCGTCGATGTCGATATAACCCCGGAGGGTTTCATCGTAGTCATACCGCTCACCCAGAGCCTCCCAGTCGCCCTGCTCGGCGAGTGAATCGGAAATCTCCGCCAGGCCCAGCCGCTCGGCCTGCAACGCTTCGGTATCGGTGTGATTGAACAGGGTGATGGTCGCAATGCCCTGGTCGACCGCGATGGCCAGGTCGACGCTTTCGGCATCGCCTTCGGGCGTCAGCCGCCAGGTGCGTACTTCCACGCCTTCAATCTGTTTCAGCACAGGGGCCGCACCGGATTCAAGAATGGCCTGATTCAAAACGGCGTTGAAGGCTTCGGGGTCGTCCAGCGCAAAACGGGCCACCGGCATGGCGCCATGCAGATAGAGCGCACCGGCGCCTTCGGCGGGCAAGCCATAGTGCGTCAGCAACTCACTGTAACCGCCGGTTGCGGCTTTGCTGTAGTCTATCAGCAAGGCTTCTGCCAGGTTGAGCATGGGACTGTCTTCGCTTCCTAGCTCCGCCAGTACAGTTTGCAGTTCGGTGATGTCGGACTGGTTGGCGAGCGCCCAGGAATCCATGATATCCCGGCCTTCGGTGGTGTTGTGCCAACCTATAAACAGACTGGTATCAGCCGGCGTCTGGCTCAGCAGGGACTCCATCGAGTTATCCCCCTCGCCGCCGGAAAACAGACCAAAAAAGTTAAAGGCGTAGGCACTGCTAACGCTTGCGGTGACCAAAGCCAGGGCCAGCAGCACGCGAGTCATCATTCCTTTCATGTAAGGCTCCATCGGTGTGTAAGAGGTCAGGGTGCTTGTTTTGCCCAGCGGCGCACCACAAAGCCCGTTCAGTGGCCATTGTTAACAAGACAGTTAACAGGGCAATGGCGGGGCTCATAACCCGGGAATTGTAACAGGCTGCTTTCCCGGCTGTCTGCGTTTACCGCCTTGAACCTGCCTTCGGCGCCCCCAATACCACCAGGAATGTGAAAGAGGCCACAAAAT
>DASSWT010000095.1:0-5873 GCA_035704555.1 Saccharospirillum sp.
CGGAAAACTCGTGAACGAGCACCGTAATAGCCTTTAGCCTGGTCCAGTATCTTCTTGTGGCGACGACGAGCCACTACACCACGTTTTACACGTGCCATATTTCTTTCCTCCTAATCCTGTTTTTCAGCCTGCTGTTTTTCAACCATCTGTTACTCACCAGTTGTAACAGCAAGGCCAGACCTTTAAATGTAGGGCAGCATGCGCTTGATCAGCGCTACGTCGGACTCAGCTACAAGCTGGGTGCCGCGCAGATGACGCTTACGCTTGGTGCTCTTCTTGGTCAGGATGTGGCTGCGGAAAGACTGCTTGTGCTTAAAGCCGTTGGCCGTCTTCTTAAAGCGCTTTGCAGCGCCAGAGTTGCTCTTGATCTTAGGCATTTTCAATCTCCCGATCTACTTCCAATAACCGTGTCGCATCCCCTGTGATGTCTGGTAAACCCGACATCGGGAGCTAACGGTTGCCATGTCGCTCAGTGATGCCTATGCACCCTGAACCCCTTTAACGATGGTCTAACCGGCCAGAAGCCATTCAACCCACCATAAAAAACGACGGCTCTAAGCCGTCGCCGCGCGCAGGATACCAGACCCTGCCGGAATAACCAGCCGTTAAGCTGATTATTCCTGTAAACGCCTTACTTCTTCTTGATCGGCGCCATGACCATGGTCAGCTGGCGGCCTTCCATCTTGGGCCGCTGTTCAACGGTCGCCAGATGTTCAAGATCCGTCGCGACCCGGGCCAGAAGCTCCATACCGAGCTCCTGGTGAGCCATTTCGCGGCCCCGGAAGCGCAACGTGACCTTGGTCTTGTCGCCGTGCTCAAGAAAACGAGTCAGATTACGCAGCTTGACATTGTAGTCACCGATGTCGGTGTTCGGCCGGAATTTAACTTCCTTGACTTGCACCTGCACCTGGTTCTTCTTGGCAATCGCCTTGGCTTTCTTCTCTTCGTAGAGCTTCTTGCCGAGGTCCATGATCTTGCAGACTACAGGATCGCCGTTCGAAATTTGCACCAGTTCCAGGCCTTCCTGCTCCGCTTTCTGCAGGGCCTCTTGCAAGGGAACCACTCCGATTTGCTCACCGCCGGAACCGATCAGCCGGACTTCGTCCGCCTTGATCTGCTCATTTACGACATGACGGTTAGCCGCCGCTTTTGCACCTTTCGCGTTGCGTTTTATAACTCACTCTCCATTTCTACCAGACGGCCTTTTCGGGCGTTATCCGCGCTGAGTATCTCGATGAACGCGTCAATGGACATGACACCAAGATCTTTGCCCTCTCGGGTGCGGACCGCTACGGCCTCGTTTTCGACTTCCTTATCACCAATAACCAGTAAATAAGGAACTCGCTGAATTGTATGCTCGCGGATTTTAAAGCCGATCTTCTCATTTCTCAAGTCGGCTTTGGCTCTAAACCCTTCAGAAATCAAGCGATTTTGCACTTTTTGTACGAAATCGGCCTGCGCATCGGTGATGTTGCACACCATGGCCTGAACCGGTGCCAGCCAGGGCGGCATTGCCCCTGCATGCTGCTCGATCAGGATGCCAATGAAGCGTTCGAAGCTGCCCAGCGTCGCCCGGTGCAACATCACCGGCGTCTGCCGGTCGCCATGTTCATCCACGTATTGGGCTTCCAGACGCCCCGGCATCGAGAAATCGACCTGGATGGTACCACACTGCCACATCCGACCGAGACTGTCTTTCAGTGTGAACTCAACTTTCGGGCCATAAAAGGCGCCCTCACCCGGCAACAGCGACCAGGGTTTGCCGTAGGCATCCAGTGCCGAGGCCAGTGCCTGCTCGGCGCGATCCCAGTCTTCATCGTTACCGACGCGCTTTTCCGGGCGCGTCGACAGTTTCAGAATGACGTCGTCGAAGCCGAAGTCGTAATACACTTCGTTCAGCATCTCAATGAACCTGGCCACTTCAGACTGGATCTGGGATTCAGCGCAGAAAATGTGGCCATCGTCCTGGGTAAAGCCGCGCACGCGCATGATGCCGTGCAAGGCGCCCGAGGCCTCATTACGGTGGCAACTGCCAAATTCGGCCAGCCGCAGCGGCAAGTCACGGTAGCTTTTCAGCCCCTGGTTGAACACCTGAATGTGGCACGGGCAGTTCATCGGCTTAACTGCGTTGTCCCGTGCTTCACTGTGAGTGGTGAACATGTCGTCGCCAAACTTGTCCCAGTGGCCCGACTTTTCCCACAGAGACCGGTCGACGATCTGCGGCGTCTTGATCTCCTGGTAACCATGTTCACGCTGCTTCTGGCGCATGTACTGTTCGATCACCTGATACAGCGTCCAGCCATTGGCGTGCCAGAACACCATGCCCGGCGCTTCTTCCTGCAAATGAAACAGGTCGAGCTTTTTGCCAATTTTACGATGGTCGCGCTTGGCCGCTTCTTCCAGAAAATGCAGGTGAGCTTTCAGTTGTTTCTTGTCTGCCCAGGCGGTGCCATAAATGCGCTGCAGCTGGGCATTGTTGCTGTCGCCGCGCCAGTAGGCACCGGAGATGCGCATCAGTTTGAAATGGTGACAAAACTTCATATTCGGCACGTGCGGACCGCGACACATGTCGATGTATTCTTCATGGTGGTACAAGCCGGGCCGGTCATCCCGGGCAACGTTCTGCTCCAGAATTTCCAGTTTGTAGGGCTCGTTACGTGCCTTGAAGGTGTCTACCGCTTCCTGCCAGCTCACTTTGTGACGCACGACCTGATAGTTGGTTTTGGCCAGATCCAGCATGCGCTTTTCCAGCATGACCAGATCTTCCTCGGTCAGGCGGTGCTCCATATCGATGTCATAATAGAAGCCGTTTTCAATGGTCGGACCGATCGCCATACGGGCATCCGGCCACAGTTGCTTAACCGCATGACCAAGCAAGTGCGCACAGGAGTGACGAATGATTTCCAGTCCGTCTTCATCTTTCGGCGTGATAATCTCAACCGCTGCATCCTGGGTGACGACATCTACCAGGTCTACACGGGTGCCATCGATACGACCGCCAACGGCATTCTTGGCCAGGCCAGGGCCGATGTCTTCCGCGATTTGCAGAATGCTGACGGGCTGTTCAAACGAACGCCGGGAACCGTCTGGAAGGGTAATTACAGGCATTGCGGTGCTCCTTCAGTGGTGACCCCTACCATGGGCCACATGTTGGATGTCGGTGCCACCCGAAGGGTGACCGGGACACATTATTTGGGTGATACTGATAACAGGCATCACACCCGAACCTACCCCTACCAAGGGACCGTATCCGGACGGGCGGCACGCGCCACCAACCTGCCAACAGAGCGAGGCAGTCTACCGTAAAGCGACAGCAGGTTCATACCTTTCAGTGCACGAGGGCCTCAGCGCCCCGAATACCCGTCTGCCGGGTTTACCGAACATTGACCGGGAAGTGCACATTCGCTTCACGATTCATGCGTAAAATTCGAGTCAATTACACTAATTTAAGTAAGTGGGACTGTAGGAATGTGGAAAAAAGCTCTGGTCGTAGTGGCCCTGTTAGCCATTGGTTTCGCCGGGTATCACTGGATGAACGCGCCACAGGAAACGACGGCAAGCGAACAACGCCGGGGTAACGCTGCCATGTCGATGCGCGCAGGCATAACCGGCTCACGTTGGGGGCGCGATGGCGTGGACAGTTCCGCCATTCAGGTCGAAGCCCTGGAAGTCACCAGAGCCCTTAATGCACCGCAGATTCCTTTGCTCGGCACCGTCCAGGCTAAACGCCAGGAAACCATTACCGCGCCCCAGGCAGCACGTGTCAGTGACATTCTGGTCCGTTCAGGCGAATCGGTGGCGGCCGGTGAGCCCCTGCTGCGCCTGGAAGCAGAGGCCGTCAACTGGGCGCTGCGTCAGCAGCAGGCCACCATTGAACAGCAACTGGCCGGCATCCGCATTGCCGAACGACAACACAAACTCAACCAGGAAGCACTGGTCATTGCCGAACGGGATCTGGAACGGGAGCAAAACCTTCAACAGCAGGGCTTCTCCAATGAAACCAATGTGGCCGCTGCCCGCCAGACCTGGCGCAATGCACAACTGGCGGTGGCCAATTACGATGACGAAGCCGCCCAGCGCCAATCACAACTGGAGCAAGCCCGGATTGAATTGGAACAGGTGCGCGACCAGCAGCAAGACCTGACCCCAACCGCGCCCTTCAGTGCCGAAGTGGTCTCGATCGATACCGCCGCCCAGGTTCGGGTGGATGCCGGAGAAACGCTGTTAAGCCTGGTCGACCGATCCTCCCTCTTTGTACGCACCCAGGTTCCCTTGCGCATTTATAGAAACATTACCGGCACCGAGATTGAAGCCAGCGCCTGGCTGAACGGTACCGCCTACCCGTTGACGCTGAACAACCTGGCGGCGACGTCCAATACCGGGTCGGTGGACCTGACGCTGAACCTCCCGCAAGAGATACCGGTGCTGATCAATGAAACGTTGGAAATCAGCCTGACCCTGCCCCCGGTGGAGAGTTTTGCCATCCCCCAGAATGCCGTCTACTACGGTGACCAGATCTATCAGATTAGCGAAGGGGTGCTGCAGGCCCTACCCATCAGCATTCTCGGCTACCAGCAGCGCGACGGTGAACAATGGGCACTGATTGACAGCGATGAACTGGGCGAAGAGGCGACCATACTGACCACGCGCCTGTCGCAACCCACCAATGGCACTCCGGTCAGGGTGCTTAACGCCGGCACCTCAGAGTCGATCACCACCGGAGCCACCAACTGATGAACGGCTTCTACGCAAAACTGCTGGATCATCGGCTGGCGGCCAACCTGTTGATGATGGTGGTCATCGGCGCTGGCATCTGGGGTCTGCAACAGGTTCGCTCACAGCTGTTCCCCGATACGGAACTGCCCCTCGTCCGTGCCAGCATCGACTGGCCCAATGCCGATGCCGACGCCGTGCGCACCGGCATCGCAGAACCGCTTGATCGTGCGATACAGGATGCCCAGCGTTTCGATTTCGTGCGTTCCACCGCTCGCGAAGGCGGCGTCAGCCTGTTAGCCCGGGTCTCCGACAGCTACAGCGCCGATGAAGGGCTAACCGCTCTGGAAGAGGCCATCGAAGGGCTCGACTTACCCGATGGCGCCGAAGTCAGGGAGGTCGAAGCCATCGAACTTACCGAGCCCGTTGCCAGCGTGCTGATTTACGGCGACGTAAAGCGCAGTGAACTGACGGCGCTCGGCTATGAAGCTCGCCAGTCGTTGCTGAACCGCGGCATGGCCACCGTTGAACTTGATGGCGTGCCGGGACGGGAACGGGTCATTACTATTGATCTGGCCGCTCTGAATTCACTGGGCATTACCCTTGATACGCTGGCCAGTCGTCTGAGCACCCAGTTTGCGGTCTCAACTGCAGGCTCGGTCACGGTTGGAGAAAACACCACGGCCCTGGTGACCGACGCCCCGGACTGGACGGTATCGGCCTTGCAGGATGCCATCGTGACCCAGAATGCCGACGGCGGTGTGGTGAGGCTGTCGCAGGTTGCCACCGTGGAAGAACGTTTCGATTCAGCCGATATTTTGCGTTACCAGGGGTTGCCGGCCATCAAGCTCGAGATCGAACGCGTCGCCGGTGAAGACACTCTGGAGAACGCAGAATTACTGAACCAGTGGATGGACGACTTTGCTCTGGAACTGCCCTACGGCGTCGGCTTTCATGCTTACAACGAAGTCTGGCGGGTAGTCGAAGCCCAGTTGAACCTGGTACTGACCAACGGCATCGGCGGCATGATTCTGGTCATACTGGTGTTGTTCATCTTCTTGCGCACGCGCCTGGCGGTCTGGGTGGCCGCCGGTATTCCCATTTCGTTTATGGGCACCCTGGCCTTTATGGGCTACACCGACACCACCATTAACACCATC
>DASSWT010000173.1:0-5273 GCA_035704555.1 Saccharospirillum sp.
ATTTTAATCGGGCCGATGGGCGCTGGAAAAAGCACCATCGGCCGTTTGCTGTCTGAGCAACTGGGACTGACGTTTGTCGATTCCGACAAAGAGATCGAAGAGCGCTCCGGCGCCAATATTCCCTGGATTTTCGATTTGGAAGGAGAGGCTGGTTTTCGCGATCGCGAGAGCCAGGTCCTGGCCGACCTGGTCAGGGAGCCTCCTCAGGTTCTGGCGACCGGTGGTGGCGCTATTCTGAGGGAGCAGAATCGCACCTTGCTGCGCTCAGCCGGCGTCGTGGTGTACCTGAAAACATCGGTTGCCCAGCAACTGGTGCGCACCGGCAAGGACAAAAACCGCCCTCTCTTGCAAAATGCCAACCCCCGCCAAGTACTCAAACAGATGGCGCAGTTGCGCAACCCTCTTTACGAAGCGACAGCGCACATAATGGTCGACACCAATGGCCACAGTACGCGTTCTGTGGTGCGCGACATCCTTCGTCAACTGAAAGCACTGGATACTGCCTATGAAACTAACCGTTGAACTGGGTGACCGCAGCTACCCGATTCTGATTCAACCTGACTGCTTGCGGGATTCGCGTGTATGGGACGATTGCGTGCCTCACGCCGAAGTGGTGATTGTCACCAATGAGGTTGTAGCACCGCTGTATCTTGAAGCGGTCGAGGCCGGGCTTTCCAGGCCAGGCCGGCGTCTGTTGTCTCTGGTCCTCCCCGACGGTGAGGCTCATAAAAATCAGGCGACCCTGACCCGCATTTACGATTTTCTTTTGGAAAACAATCTCAGCCGTAAAGTGGCGTTGGTCGCCCTGGGCGGCGGTGTGATCGGCGATATGACTGGCTTTGCCGCCGCTACCTATCAACGTGGTGTCGATTTTGTTCAGGTGCCTACGACCCTGTTGTCCCAGGTTGATTCATCCGTCGGTGGCAAGACTGGCATCAATCATCCTCTGGGAAAGAATATGATTGGTGCCTTCAAGCAGCCTAAAGCGGTGTTGATAGACCCGACTGTTCTGGGCACTTTACCTCCCCGGGAACTGTCGGCTGGGCTGGCCGAGGTGATCAAGTACGGGCTGATTGGTGATGCCGACTTCTTCGGCTGGCTCGAGCAGACGATGCCGGATCTGATGGCCAATGATGCGGGTGCTATCAGTGAAGCGATCTATCGCTCTTGTGCGGCAAAAGCGCGCATTGTGGCGGCAGATGAAACCGAGCAGGGCGTGCGGGCAACGCTGAATCTGGGGCATACCTTTGGTCATGCCATTGAAGCTGAAATGGGGTACGGCACCTGGTTGCATGGCGAGGCGGTCGGTACCGGCATGGCACTGGCCTGCGCGATGAGTGAGCGATTGGGTTGGCTTGAGCCTGATGTTGTCATCCGGGCCCTGACCTTGATCCGCCAGGCTGGTTTACCGGTCGATGTACCCACAAAAATGACACCCGCCGCTTTCATAACGCACATGGCCCGCGATAAAAAAGTTGAGGCAGGTCAGCTTCGACTGGTCTTGCTGAAGGGTCTGGGGCAGGCGGTTGTGACTGCCGATTTCGAACCAGAGGTGCTGACTGAAACGCTAGAACAGGCCTGTGCTAAGGACCGTTAAGTGTCGTTGTGCAAAGGTGTGGAATAGCACCTCTGTTCTGGCTTTACAAAGTCACTGGACAGTGCTGAAGTGAGTCGGTTTAATGAAGGAACGTTCAGGACCGGTACCCTTTATGCAGGATATGCCCGATCAAACCCAGCGCATGCTCGACTTTTATGGGTTGGCGCGAGATCCTTTCGGTGATGAGGTCGATGCCGCTGTCTTCAGTGGCGTCGCCGAACGCTCAGACACCGTTGAGCAACTCAAGCATCTGTTGACCTTCAGCCCTCAGGATTGTTTGCTGATGGCTCCGGCTGAAGGTGGCAAACGCCATCTGGCGCGTGAAGTGTTGAAACGTTTTGACGACGAATGGCGCGTCGTCTGGCTGGATGCGGGCAGCGCGGGTCAGCTAGACATCATTTGCCGTGAACTGATCGGCCAGTTAGGGCTGGGGTTGCGTGTCGATTCCGATACCGCCTCGCTGTTTCGTAACATTGCCGATGCCATTGCCCAGCGTACGGCAGATGGCGAGAATTTCCTGTTGATTGTTGAGCATGCTGATCGCTGGAGCGGAGAAGTACAGTCCTGGGTGCAGTCATTGCACACCCTGGCCACCCAGCCTGATCTGCGCATGCGCCAGCTGTGGCTGGCCGAGTCGGCCACCGCGATTGAGCAGGCGGGCAACGATGAACTCTGGTTTGTGCTCGTGCTAGAGCCCTTTAACGAAGCCGATGCCGCCGGGTATTTGCGTGATCGTTTTGCCGCTGCTGGCCATCTGAACGGCGCGCCGATCGAAGCCCGCGATATTGCGCGCCTGAACGACCTGGCTCATGGCCTGCCCGGGCATCTGAACCAGGTCGTGAGTGATTACCTGATTGCCGGCACCTTCAAGACCACCGAACGGCGCCAGGGGTTCCCCCTGACCCATGTCATTGCCGGTTCCGCCGTAGTGACGCTGCTGGTTCTGGTCTTTATCTACAGTCGCGGCGGCGATGAGGAAGAGCCGGAATCGGTTGCGGTTGAATCCGAGATGGCAGCGCCGAATTCCGAGGTGCAGCAACGCCTGGCGGAGGCGGTTGCTCGGGTTGAAGCGCGCCAGCAGGATTCAGCCCCTGCCGATGCCAGTGACACCAATGCAGCACCTGAGGAGCCACCCGAGCCTCCCCCGGAACCGGTGGCAGAACCCCTGGCTGCACCTGAAGCGACTGAAGCCCCCGAAGTAGCTGCTGAACCGCCTGAACCTGAACCGGCCCCGGAACCTGAACCCCCGGCTGCACCGGCACCAACTGACGTATCGCTACCGGGATGGCTGGCCGACGCGAACGACACTCAGTATTCACTGCAGTTGTTGGGCGTGCGCAATCGTGCCGCGATTGAGCGCCTAATAGATGAACAGACCAACCCTGAGCAATTCGCCATCTTAACCACCCAACTGGATGGCAGGCCCTGGCATATACTGGTCTATGGGTTGTACCCGGATTCAGCTACCGCCCGAGCGGATATTCCCAACCTGCCGGACGACTTTTCCGAACAATCTCCCTGGGCCAGAAATGTGGCCGATTTGAAAGCATCAGCAAGCTCATCTAATTGATTTTCATTAAATAAGTCGCTTCTTTCAATGAAGCGACTTATTTACCCTCATATTATACCGTTATAAATTGTGAAGTTGTTATTGCTCAGTAGACTCAGCCGCAGATTCAGTCGTTCATGAGGTTGTTTGAATGCGTCTGGGTGCATTTCATAACCTGGGTGCAGACAAGCCAAACAACCTTTCCTGAGCAGATCAGTAAGAGGGCCGTAGCTGCCATCCGTGCTGGTACAGGGTATCTGATGCCCCTTTACCAGTGGCTAGCGGTCCTCCCCGGATAAAAAGAGAGTCACTATGAAACAGGGTCTCCACCGTTCTGACAGTCATCAACTGTCGGACAATCTCGATCGCCCCACAGGGCTCTACCAGCCTGATGAATTCCGCGATAACTGCGGTTTCGGTCTGATCGCTCACATGCAGGGCCAGGCCAGCCACGAGTTGCTGCAAACCGCTATTGAGTCGCTGACCTGCATGACGCACCGGGGCGGCATCGCGGCCGATGGTAAAACCGGTGATGGTTGCGGCCTGTTGTTGCAAATGCCCGATGCCTTTGTGCGTGAACAGGCCGATACGCTGTTTCAGGCCGATCTGGGTGACCACTACGCCGTTGGCATGATCTTTTTGAATGCCGATGACACCAAGGCGGCGTCTGGGCGCACTGCTCTGGAAACCGCGCTTGCCAATGAAGGCCTGGAACTGGTTGGCTGGCGCACCGTGCCGACCGATACCCGAGTCTGTGGCCCGATGGCGCTCGATTGTCTGCCGGTGATCGAGCAGGTGTTCGTTAAGGCTGAATCGCCTGACGGCCTTGCCGTGAAGCTCTACAGTGCGCGCCGTAAGGCGGAGCTGGCCATGCAGGACGATGACGAGTTCTATATCTGCTCGCTGTCCGATACCGTGCTGTCCTATAAAGGGCTGGTCATGCCGGAAGACTTGCCGCGTTTTTATCTGGACCTGGCAAGCGAATCTCTGGAAACCGGGATCTGCGTTTTCCACCAGCGCTTTTCCACCAACACCATGCCCAAGTGGCCGCTGGCTCAGCCGTTCCGTCTGCTGGCGCACAACGGTGAGATCAATACCATTCAGGGCAACCGCAACTGGGCCCGGGCCCGCGCAAGCAAGTTCGAATCGCCGCATTTGCCGAATCTGGAAGAGCTGCAGCCAGTGGTTAACACCACCGGCTCCGACTCTTCCAGCATGGACAATATGCTCGAACTGATGCTGCTGGGTGGTATGGACCTGTTCCGCGCCTGCCGCACCATGATTCCGCCTGCCTGGCACAACGTCGAGAACATTGACGGCGAGCTGAAAGCGTTCTACGAATTCAACTCCATGCACATGGAACCCTGGGATGGCCCGGCCGGCATTGTATTGACCGATGGCCGCTACGCCGTTTGCATGCTCGACCGTAACGGCTTGCGCCCGGCACGCTGGGTCATTACCAAAAATGGCTTTATTACCCTGGCCTCTGAAATTGGTACCTTCCAGTACAAGCCGGAAGACGTCGTAGCCAAGGGCCGGGTTGGGCCGGGCCGTATTGTCGCTGTGGATACTCACACCGGTGAGTTCCTGCAAACCGAAGAAATCGATAACCGGCTGAAGAAAACCCACCCCTACAAAGACTGGTTGAAAAACAACGCCGTGCGTCTGCGCAGCAAACTGGAACTGGCCGAAGAGGTGGATGGTTCGTCGCTGTCGCCGGAGCAATTGCTTGCCTACCAGAAAATGTTCCAGGTCTCCTTTGAGGAGCGCGACCAGGTGCTGCGTCCGCTGGCCGAAAGTGGCCAGGAAGCCGTCGGTTCCATGGGTGACGATACACCCATGGCGGTGTTGTCGCAGCACATTCGCCCGGTGACCGATTACTTCCGGCAGCAGTTTGCCCAGGTCACCAACCCGCCGATTGACCCGTTGCGTGAAGCGGTGGTCATGTCGCTGGAGACCTGCCTGGGGCCGGAACGGAACCTGTTTGAACCCACGGCAGATCACGCCAAGCGTCTGATTCTGACGTCACCAGTGTTGTCGCCGCTGAAGTTCCAGAACTTCCTGCATCAGGAAGCGCCGGAGTTCCGCCATCAGGTATTGCCACTGGCGTACCCGGCCGACGGTGAT
>DASSWT010000260.1:0-9435 GCA_035704555.1 Saccharospirillum sp.
CTGGTCAATATTCTTAAAAGCCTGAATTATGGCGGCTCTGTCGCCGCCTGTGGCATCGTTGGTGGTACCTCTGTCCCTGCTGACATCTTTCCGTTCATTCTGCGTGGGGTGAACCTGCTCGGCGTTGCCAGTGCGGACGCACCGCTGGACGCCCGCACCCGGGTGTTGGCCAAGTATGCACAACTCTGGAAATTGCCAATGCTGAACGCCATGTGCGATACGCTGACGCTGGATGAGCTGGGGCCGCGAATCGATGCGATGCTGGCCGGAAATATCCACCGGCGCGCCCTGATTCGAGTCACGGAAGACTGACGATATGACTGAACCCGCCACACACCAGCCCCAGTGGTCACTGAACCCCGCCGTTGCGCTAACCGACCCGGGCTGGCGTGACGCCCTGGCCCCGGTGCTGGCTGATCCGCAACAGCAAACCCTGGTGCAGTGGCTTAACCGGCGGGCTGAGCAGGGCGCCCGTATCTACCCGCCTGCGCCGGCGGTGTTCAGGGCATTGAATGAAACACCTCTCGATCAGGTAAAGGTTGTTATTCTGGGGCAGGACCCTTACCACGGGCCTGGCCAGGCCCAGGGGCTGAGCTTTTCCGTGCCGCCAGGGGTCCCTTTTCCACCCAGTCTGCGCAATATTTTCAAGGAACTGAACAACGATGTTCCCTTCCAGATTCCCGACGCCGGTGATTTGACACTCTGGGCTCAACAGGGCGTGCTGCTGCTGAATGCGGTGCTGACCGTTGAACAGGGGCAGGCCAATGCCCACCAGGGCAAGGGGTGGGAAGCGGTGACCGATGCGGTAATCGACCATATCAACCGGTTTCGGAACGATGTGGTATTTATGCTCTGGGGCAGTTATGCCCAGAAGAAAGGTCAAATGATTGACCGCCAGCGTCATTGTGTTTTGACAGCGCCGCACCCGTCGCCCTTGTCGGCACACCGTGGCTGGTTTGGTTCGGGCCATTTTTCCCGTGCCAATGCCTATTTACGCGGCACAGGCCAAACACCGGTCGACTGGCAGCTTTAATCGCCGGGTCTCTGGCACTTCTTCACGACCACCGGCGCCGTTTGGCATTGCTTATCCAACTGTAAATTCTCAAAAAAATCCGCTATTTGCCTGCCATTGCCCCGCGTCTGAACTAACCTTAAGAACGTGAGAAGAGTGAACTCAACTGGTTGAAGCCCGTTCAGCCAAGGTTTATTTTTCAACGTCTGATCACTGTAAAAATGGAGTACGCCGGGCGGCCGGCAGCTAACCTTTGACTGTTTGGTTTCATACATTGGCGTGCACTTTGCAGCCATGAAGCCGGTGGATTGATTAACACTGAAACATGACAGACATCGCTCACGGAGAGAGCTTAATTGATAGCGTTCCAGGGGGTTGTTCATGGATATATTCAAGCATTTTCAGTCACGTTACGAAGCCAGGTTGCTGGAGGAGTATTCGCTCGAAGAATACCTCAGCCTGTGTAAAGAGGACCCGATGGCGTATTCGTCGGCCCCTGAACGCATGCTCGCAGCCATCGGCGAGCCCCAGGTGATCGATACCGCCAAGGACCCGAGACTGAGTCGAATTTTCTCCAATAAAATCATCCGGCGTTATCCGGCGTTTGAAGAATTCTATGGCATGGAAGAGCCGATCGAGCAGATTGTGTCCTATTTCCGCCATGCCGCTCAGGGGTTGGAAGAGAAGAAACAGATTCTGTACTTGTTGGGCCCGGTAGGGGGGGGTAAATCCTCACTGGCCGAGCGGTTGAAGCAATTGATAGAAACCGTACCCTTCTACGCGATCAAGGGATCCCCCGTCTATGAAAGTCCGCTGAGCCTGTTTGACCCGGATGAAGATGGCGCCATTCTTGAAGAACGCTATGGCATCCCGACCCGTTACTTGCGCTCCATCATGTCGCCCTGGGCGGTCAAGCGGCTGCACGAGTTTGGCGGTGACATCAGTCAGTTCCGGGTAGTAAAACTCTTCCCGTCCATCACCGATCAGGTCGCGGTTGCCAAAACCGAGCCGGGCGATGAGAACAACCAGGATATTTCCGCGCTGGTGGGCAAGGTCGATATCCGCATGCTCGAGGATTTCCCGCAGAACGATCCTGATGCCTACAGCTTCTCCGGCGCCCTGTGTAAAGCAAACCAGGGTCTGATGGAGTTCGTCGAGATGTTCAAGGCGCCGATCAAGGTGCTTCACCCCTTGCTGACCGCCACTCAGGAAGGCAACTACAACGCCACCGAAGGCATGAGTGCGATTCCCTTTACCGGTACGGTACTGGCGCACAGCAACGAATCGGAATGGAAGGCGTTTCGCAACAACAAGAACAACGAGGCCTTTCTGGATCGGGTGTTTATCGTCAAGGTGCCGTATTGCACCCGGGTCACCGAAGAAATCAACATCTACCGGAAACTGATCGAAAACAGCTCCCTGGCCGAATCGCCCTGTGCACCGGACACCCTGAAAATGCTGGCTCAGTTTTCGGTACTGTCAAGGCTCAAGGAACCCGAGAATTCGAACGTTTATTCGAAAATGCGCGTCTACGATGGCGAGAACCTGAAAGACACCGACCCCAAAGCCAAAACTATTCAGGAGTACAAAGACGCCGCCGGTGTGGATGAGGGGATGGACGGCCTGTCGACCCGTTTCGCGTTCAAGATTCTGTCGAAGGTCTTCAACTTCGACGCCACTGAAGTGGCAGCCAACCCGGTGCATTTGCTCTACGTGCTTGAAGATCAGATCGAGCAGCAGCAATTCCCACAGGACGTGCACGATCGTTATCTGGCGCACCTGAAAGAGTATCTGGCGCCGCGCTATGTCGACTTTATTGGCAAGGAAATTCAAACCGCCTATCTCGAAAGCTATTCCGAGTATGGCCAGAATATTTTTGACCGTTATGTCACCTATGCCGATTTCTGGATACAGGATCAGGAGTTCCGTGATCCGGAAACCGGTGAAATTCTGGACCGGGCGGCACTGAACGAAGAGCTTGAGAAGATCGAGAAGCCAGCGGGTATCTCCAACCCCAAAGACTTCCGCAACGAAATCGTCAACTTTGTATTGCGTGCCCGGGCGAACAACGAAGGCCGCAATCCGAGCTGGCAGAGCTATGAAAAACTGCGTGCCGTCATCGAGAAGAAAATGTTCTCGAATACCGAAGATCTGTTGCCGGTTATTTCCTATTCCGCCAAGTCGTCCACCGATGATGAAAAGAAACATCAGGACTTTGTGCGGCGCATGGTCAACCGGGGCTACACCGAGAAGCAGGTGCGCCTGCTGAGCGAATGGTATCTGAGAGTGCGCAAGTCGTCCTGATCGGTATCGATGCATCCGGCTGCCGGGCAACACCCTTGCCAGGCAGCCGGATAACCCGGTCAGCCCGACACACAGAGGTCACAGTATGATGAATTCCTACGTGATTGACCGTCGGTTAAATGGAAAGAACAAGAGTGCGGTTAATCGTCGGCGGTTCCTTGAACGGTATCGCAAGCATATCAAGAAGGCGGTGAACGAGGCTGTCAACAAGCGCTCGATCACCGATATGGAACACGGCGAGTCCATCTCCATCCCGTCGGAAGACATTTCCGAACCGGTCTTCGGCCATGGCCGGGGTGGCAAACGCAATATCATCAACCCGGGCAACAAGGAGTTCCGCTCCGGCGACCGCATTCGCAAGCCAAAGGGCGGCGGCGGTGGCCAGGGGCAGGGCAGTGGGGATGCCGCAAACAGCGGCGAAGGGCTCGATGACTTTACCTTCAATATCACCCAGGATGAATTCCTGGAGTTCCTGTTCGAAGACCTGGAACTGCCCAACCTGGTGCGCAAAGAACTCAAGGAAATGAGTGATCATGTGTATCGCCATGCCGGCTTTACCAGCCAGGGTGTGCCCAATCGCATCAACATCGTTCGCTCGTTGCGCAATGCCCATGCCCGGCGCATTGCCTTGAGCGGCAAGTCACGGCGCCGTTTGAAAGAATTGAAAGCCCTGGTTGAGCAGGAACTGGAAAAAGACGAAGTCCTGCGGGACGCCCTCTCCCTGCTGGCCTGGCAGGAAGAAATTGAACGGCTGGATCAGAAGATTCGCCGGATGCCCTTTATCGATGACTTCGACCTGCGCTTTAACCGTAATGAACGGGTGCCTGTGCCCAGTAACGCCGCGGTTATGTTCTGTCTGATGGATGTGTCTGGTTCCATGACCCAGAACACCAAGGATATGGCGAAGCGTTTTTTCCTGTTGTTGTACATGTTTCTGCGTCGCAATTACGAAAAAATCGAGGTTGTCTTCATCCGCCATCATACCAGTGCCAAGGAGGTTGATGAGGAAGAGTTCTTCTATTCGCGCGAAACCGGCGGAACCATTGTCTCCAGCGCGCTGAAAATGATGGGTGAGGTGATTAACGAGCGGTATCCGCCCAATGCCTGGAACATCTATGCGGCGCAGGCGTCCGACGGCGATAACTGGAATGACGATTCTCCCCAGTGCCGTGAGTTGTTGGCCAAGGCGATCATGCCACTGGTGCAGTATTACTCCTACATTGAAATCACCCCGCGCGATCACCAGGCGCTCTGGCATGCCTATGAAGACGTGCAGGCGGCGTTCCCGGACCAGTTTGCGATGGAGCAGATTATCGACCCGTCCGATATTTACCCGGTCTTCCGCCAGTTGTTTCAGAGGAAAACCACATGACACAGAAGCCTATTTCAACCGGCAGCGAATGGACCTTCCCGCTGATACAGGAATACGATCAGGTGATCAGTCAGATTGCCCAGGAATACCGGCTGGATACCTACCCCAACCAGATCGAGATCATCAGTTCGGAACAGATGATGGATGCTTATTCGTCCATCGGAATGCCATTGGGGTACCACCACTGGTCTTATGGCAAGCAATTCCTGCAAACCCAGCAGAATTATCAGCGTGGTTTTATGGGGCTTGCTTACGAGATCGTGATCAACTCCAGCCCCTGCATTGCTTACCTGATGGAAGAGAACACCATGCCGATGCAGGCGCTGGTGATTGCCCATGCCTGCTATGGCCACAATTCATTTTTCAAGAATAATTATCTGTTCAAGACCTGGACCGACGCTACCGCCATCATCGATTATCTGGTGTTCGCCAAGCAGTACGTGACCCAGTGTGAGGAGCGCTATGGCGTGCGCGAAGTGGAACGGATACTGGACTCATGCCACGCCTTGCAGAACTACGGCGTTGACCGGTACAAGCGTCCTTCGCCCATCTCCGCCGCTGAAGAGCTGGCACGGCAGGAAGAGCGCGAGGCCTATCAGCAGCAGCAGGTCAACCTGTTGTGGCGGACCATTCCGGTACCTGAAGGTAAGGAGACACAGCAAGAAAAGCGCACCTTCCCTTCCGAACCCCAGGAGAACATTCTCTACTTTATTGAGAAGAATGCGCCCTTGCTCGAACCCTGGCAGCGTGAACTGGT
Organism: Saccharospirillum sp.; assembly: GCA_035704555.1. GTDB lineage: Bacteria > Pseudomonadota > Gammaproteobacteria > Pseudomonadales > Natronospirillaceae > Saccharospirillum. Next base: position 5,446 of record DASSWT010000260.1, read on the forward strand.
GCGTATTGTCCGCAAACTGGCGCAGTACTTCTATCCACAACGCCAGACTCAGGTAATGAACGAAGGCTGGGCGAGTTTCTGGCATTACACCCTGATGAATGAAATGTATAACCGGGGCTATATCACCGAAGGCTTCATGATGGAGTTTCTGGCCAGCCATTCGGCCGTGGTGTATCAGCCGCCCTACGATTCAAAATATTATTCCGGGCTGAACCCCTACACCCTGGGCTTTAATATTTATCGGGATCTGAAGCGCATGTGCGAAAACCCGACCGACGAAGACCGCGAGTGGTTTCCGGATCTGGCCGGGAAAGACTGGCTCGATACCCTGCATTTCGCCATGGAGAACTTCAAGGACGAAAGCTTCATTCAGCAGTTTTTGTCACCCAAGGTGATGCGCGACATGCACCTGTTTGCGGTGTATGACGACGAAGACGAGAGCGAGTATGAGATCAGCGCCATTCACGATGAGCAGGGCTATCGCAAAGTCCGGGCATTATTGGCCGAGCAGTACAACCTGAGCATGAGAGAGCCCAATATTCAGGTGGTGGATGTCAATCTGCGCGGTGATCGCTCCCTGACCCTGCGCCACACCCGGCACAATAACATCCCCCTCGACAAAGACGCGGAAAAAGTACTCAAGCACGCCCACCGATTATGGGGCTTTGATGTGCACCTCGAGTCCTGCCAGGGGAACGAGGTTCGCCAGCGCCTGCACATGCCACCCCGGGACATGACGCCTGAACAGGCTTTGGAAGAGGGCCTGAAGTATGTGTAGAGCCAATACCATTGTGCACCCGCAGTGGTCTGAGTATGATTCGGTATGGCTACAGCCAATTTTCACGCAGTGAGCGGAGATAACGTTCAACCAGAGTTAACGAGCTAAACTTCAAACCACCGAGCCCTGGTGGTCTACGTCTGTAGAGATAGGACGCCAGGGCCTTGTTCGACACTTAGCGTGACGAGCAACAGGGTTGCCATGGAAACGTGTCAGCCTCCCGACTTGGAAAGGTGAACTATGTTAGAAGACGCGATGGGCCGCCGGTTCTATTACCTGCGACTGTCGGTAACCGATGTGTGCAATTTTCGTTGCACCTATTGCCTACCTGACGGCTATCAGGGTAAACCTGATCAGTCCTTCCTGACCTTGCCTGAAATCCGCCAGACGCTGGCCGCTTTTGCGGGCCTGGGTACCGAGAAAGTCCGGATTACCGGGGGTGAACCCGGGTTACGCCGGGATTTGACCGAGATTATCGATTGCGCTGCCCAAACCCCGGGCATCCGCACGGTCGCCCTCACCACCAATGGCTACAAGCTCCCCGAACGCATTGCGCAGTGGCGGCGGGCCGGGCTGAACCAGTTGAATGTATCAATTGACAGCCTGGATGCCGCCGAGTTCAAGGCCATCACCGGTCACGATCGGTTGTCTGAAGTCCTGCAAGGGCTGGAGGCAGCGATTGAGCTGGGTTTGTCCGTTAAGGTGAATGCGGTCTTGATGCGTGGCCTGCCCGACCAGTTGGCGACCTTTCTTGACTGGCTCAAAACCACGCCGGTCACACTGCGGTTTATCGAGGTGATGGAAACCGGTGACCACCCGGCGTTTTTTCGCGAGCATCACATCAGTGGCCAGACGGTAAAACAGCAATTGCTGGCGGAAGGCTGGCAAGCGGTGCAGCGCCGGCGCGATGCCGGGCCCGCCGAAGAGTTCTGGCACCCGGATTACCAGGGGCGCATTGGCCTGATCATGCCCTATAGCCGTGATTTCTGCTCAAGTTGCAATCGTCTGCGCATTTCATCTACCGGTAAACTGCATCTCTGTCTATTTTCAGATGGCGGCCTCGATGTTCGCCCCTGGATGCAACCGGAAGTGGCGGTGACCGAGCTGCAAGCCCAACTATCGGCTCTGTTGAAGCACAAGGCTCCCAGCCATCTGCTGCACGACGGTAATACCGGCGGCACCCAGAACCTGAGCATTATTGGAGGCTGAGGTTGGTGCACCGTTATGAACACAGTCATGGATAAGGAAGGGGCAGTGCTGATACTGGCCGGTGGTCGCAGCCGGCGCATGGGGACCGACAAGGCCCGGTTGCCCATGGCAGACGGCACCTTGCTGGACTGGCAGCGTGAGCGCCTGGCGGCACTCGGTCTTGGCGTCTGGCACAGCGGGCCCGGTGGCATTGTTGACCTCTGGCCCGATTTTCGGGGCCCGCTGGCGGGGTTGTACAGCGCCCTGGTGCAGCGGCCGGAGGTGGATTTCTGGTTGCTAGTGCCAGTCGATATGCCGGCACTGCCTGTGGAGCGGTTGAGCGCTTTGCAGCAGCAGATGCACCTTGAATCGGTACCTGTAGCCTACGAAAATTCACCGCTCCCTCTGGCGGTGCCGGCCACAGCAACCCTCAGGGACACGCTGGCCACCTGGCTAAACCAAACTGACGGGCCGCGTTCACTGCGTGCCCTGATGTCGCATTTTAACGGGCGGTGGCTGGCCGAGCCCCTCGGGGAGCACGATCGCCTCAATGTTAATACGCCTGAAGACTGGGCTGACTTTCAGGCGATGTCTGATGGCTTTCCCCGGCATTCAGGCGAACCGACAGGAGACTCCGGTGAGTAAACCGACAACTGCCGAATCGGCACAAGCGCCGCAATCGCTCAATGTAGTGGTATTAACCATCTCCGATACTCGCGGCCCCGAAAATGACACATCCGGCCAGTACCTGGCCGAAGCGGCTACCGCAGCGGGTCACCGGGTGATCGAAACGATGATTGAGAAAGACGAGGTCTATCAGATTCGGGCACACCTTTCGCGCTGGATCGCCTCGGCCGATGCCCAGGTCGTGCTGATGACCGGAGGTACCGGCTTTACTGGTCGCGATTCCACCCCCGAGGCGGTAACCCCGTTGCTGGACAAACACATCGAAGGCTTCGGCGAGTTGTTCCGGCAGTTGTCGTACCAGGAAATTGGCACGTCCACCGTACAAAGCCGGGCGTTGGCAGGGCTGGCCAATGGAACCCTGGTGTTCTGCCTGCCGGGTTCGACCGGTGCCTGCCGCACCGGCTGGGAAGGCATAGTGCGTGAACAGCTCGATTCAACCCACAAGCCCTGCAACTTTGTCGGCCAGCTAAAGACGGTATCAGCATGAGCGAGTTCAGCCATTTAAATGATCGCGGCGAAGCCAATATGGTGGATGTGTCCGGTAAGGCCGTCACTCAGCGCGAAGCCAGAGCCGAAGCCTACGTCTTCATGAACGAGGCCGCCCTGAGTCTGATCGAGCAGGGGGGTCATCACAAAGGTGACATCTTTGGCGTCGCCCGGGTCGCCGGTATTCAGGGGGCCAAGCTGACATCGCAGCTGATTCCACTGTGCCACCCGCTGATGCTCAGCAAGATCGGTGTCGACCTGACCCTGCAACGCGACCAGGGGCGGGTACGCATCGAAACCTGGTGCAAGCTGGATGGCAAGACCGGCGTCGAGATGGAAGCGCTAACGGCGGCTTCGGTAACGGCGCTGACCTTGTTTGATATGGTCAAGGCGGTTGATCCCGGCATGTGCATTGAAGGCCTGCGGGTTCTTGAAAAGCAGGGCGGTAAAACCGGTCACTGGTCTGCCAGCGGGAGTGAGCAATGAATAATGCAGTTCAAGTGAAGTTTTTCGCCCGGTTGCGCGAGGAACTGGGCGTTTCCGGTCTTGATGTTCCGGTTGACAAAGCGCCTGATCTCGACAGCCTCAAACGCTGGCTGGGTGAGACTCATCCGGACTGGCAACCGAAGCTGGATGGTTCGTTACTGACGGCGGTGAACCAGGTCATGACCCGGACCAACCAAACCCTGCAGCCGGGCGATGAAGTAGCACTGTTCCCGCCGGTAACGGGAGGCTGAATTGTGTTGGCTACAACAAAGACACCGAAACCGGCAATCGAGATACGAGTCGGACCAGAGGACTTTACCCTGCAAGCGGAATACGACGCCCTGTGCGCGAGCAACACCGACGAC
>DASSWT010000274.1:0-3199 GCA_035704555.1 Saccharospirillum sp.
GGTAATTCTCCACTTGAATCGTCAAGGTAGTAATGTGCCAATGACTTTACCAAGCGAGCGACATGTGGCACATCGGATTCAATTGCTGGACGAATAGTCATAAGGTTCCCTGCGTTTCCTACCCTGCACTTCTTCGGCTGAAATAAAGCCAAATATAACTCTGGTCAGCGTTGCATCCTTCTATGGCTAAATGGAGCATTCGCAGAGCGGGTGACAAAAGATGAGCTTTGTACCACCCAATAGCCTGGATCGGACGTAGCTTAGCCCTACATGGTGGTTGAGGTCCATCGTGTGTTTGACGCACCGTTGCGCGAAGAGCAGCCCACCTGCGGGGGCCTGAGGGTCTTCTCTGGTATCAATATGAGGAAGAATAATAAGGATCCATCCGTCATTTTTCTGACTTTCCGTTCGCCCACCGTCCGAATTCTGGCAGTCATCATTCCTGGGAAATACCTAAGTCACTGTGTTTAAAGCGTTAAAATGGTTTGGCACAGCAATCGCATAGAGCGCCATCACTGCACAAAATGTGCGTTGTCATTTACGGATGACTGAATTCTGGAGTGATGTTCGCTGTTTAACGCGCTCCGCCCCCGACACACCGTTAAACGGAGTACTTATAATGGACACATCGCCCGCACTCGACGCAGATACCTCGGCCCTGTTTCGTGATTCAACCCTCGGGTTCTACCTTGATGACAAAGCTGACGCTATCTTTCAACTCGGCACGGCAACCCTGCTGGCAGCCGACGCGCCGCTGGATAACCCCTCGCCTTACAGTCTCTACACGGTGCTTCAGGGACGCCTGGGCCACGCCACTGCCTGGCACGGACCTGGCAATCACTTCATGGCCGACCTGTCCGACAACCAACCGCCACTGACCGCCCTGGGTGATTCGGTGCTGGTATGGCAACTTGATCTGGCCAGCGAAGCCTGGCAGGCACCCAAGGCCATGCCGCTTCGCCGCGCGATGACTCTGGCTATGCTGGCATGCGACGCCGCCTATAAGTCTGTTACACCCGTACCCGATGCCCAATTACCGGACAAAACCTCACTGTGCGACTATCAACACCCGGCGATTCAGAAATGCGCACGCGAGCTCAAGGGTAAAACCCCGGCCGACACAGCCCGCAACATTTTCTATTTTGTTCAGGCCATTCCCTACCGCTTCGGCACCTGGCAGGAAACCGCCTCGACCACACTCGCCAAAGGCGTTGGCATGTGTACCACCAAAGCCAACTTGCAAGTGGCGCTGTGTCGGGCCAGCAACATAGAAGCAGGCTTTATTGAAGCACCGCTGGAATTAAGTGTACTGGGCATTATTATGCCGCCTAGCTGGCGCCTGCTGATGCGCTCATCGTTCAAACACTATTACGCCGCCATGAAGATTAACGGTCGCTGGCACTCCGCCGACGCTACCTTCAACGACGACGTTTGCGACGCCTTCGTAGAGGCCAACCCGGAATTTGCCCAACTGGTACCGGTCACCTTTGCTGACGGTTTCCCGTACAGCCCATCGGCGCTGATGAATCAGACCGACCCCTTCCTGGCAGATGACGAAGTATTGACGAATCTAGAAGAGGAAATGAGCAAGAAAGGCCGTTTTACAGTGCAGCATTTCGAGGCGCTCAACACCCGGCTGGACCGCATTCAGTCTGTGTACATGCCACTGGTCAACCAGGCTCAGCAGCAATTCCAGCCGGTACAGACCAAACGTCGTGAGGAGTTGGTGGCATGACCCGAAGACCCACCGCCGCTGGCGTATTCGACTGGAATTTTCAGGCCCCCACGCCGAGCGATATGGGCGATCACGATGTACCGGTAATTTCAAATCGCCTCGCCGGTAAACGCGTCGCCCTGCTGGTCACCGGTGGCATCGCCGCCATGAAAACCCCACAAATAGCACGGGGCTTGCGTCGCCACGGCGCCGAAGTTGTTGCTTTTGCATCGGACGACGCCCTGCGCTACGTTGCACGCGAAGCCTTGGAATGGGCCACCTGCGCACCCGTGGTCAGCACCCTGACCTGGGCTGCGGAGCACCTGTCTGACAACGCCCCCTTCGATGCCTACCTGGTGGCACCGGCCACCCACAACACCATCGCCAAAATGGCGACCGGCATTGCCGACACCGTTATTACGTCGGCGCTGGCATCGGCGTTGGGTCGCATGGAACAGGGGCGCACTAAAATCCTGATCGCTCCCACCATGCACGGCACTCTGCACAACAGTGTACTGGTCGAAAATGCCCGTAAACTCAGCAACCTCGGCGTGCATTTCATTGCCCCGCGCGATGGCTACGGCAAACACAACCTGCCGGATACCGATGTGCTCTGCACCAGCGTTGGCCGGATTCTGAGCGAGTCACCGCTGCGCAATAAATCCATCATGGTTACCGCGGGCCCTACTCCGGTACCAATCGACGGCGTTCGCAGAATCGTAAACCGCTTCCGCGGCCGCCTGGGCGCCGCCATTGCCGAAGAACTCATTTGGCGCGGTGCCGATGCCGAACTCATCCTTGGCGACGGTGCTTGGCGCCCGAGCACAACTCTGCCACTCACCATCACCCGCACCTTCGACGAGTACCGCGACACCGTAGTAGACCGCGCCCGGTCGGGCCTGTTTGCCGGTGTATTCTCAGCCGGAGTAGCCGACTACCGTCCCGCCGAAGCGGTACAGGGCAAAATCACTTCAGGTCAGGCCAGCTTGCCACTGAACCTGGTGCCAACCGAAAAAGTGATCGATCTGGCCTGCGAAGCGGATACAGCAATGCACTGCGTTGCGTTCAAGTATCTGGAACAGGTGACCGAAGAAGAGCTCATCAACGTCGCCTCCAAACGCCTGAACCACGCCAGTCTGGTCGTCGCCACACGCGGTGAAGACACCAAAGGCAAAGAGCAACGTGCCCTAATGGTCACCAAAGACGGGGTAAACGCTGTGGAGGGCAAGTACCGGATTGCGGCTGCCATCGCTGACCACCTGGAATCATTGGCGAGCCAGTCATACTGATGCGAATGGGTGAATTCATTTCACCCATGGATCAAATATTGATCGTTTGTGAAGAGTCCGGACCCACCCTATTGTGATCACATCAGGTCGGGAAAGCAGGCTGCTTTCCCTGAAACCTGCCTTGTTAATTCACACAGGAGATGTCCACATGTTTATTGATCCGGCGATTCTGACCAATTCGACACATCACTCTGAA
>DASSWT010000289.1:0-4955 GCA_035704555.1 Saccharospirillum sp.
CCGCTGAGCCAGGCCAGAGCCGACATGGCCCGGTCGATCTGGCCATAGGTCATCAGCGCCGAGGTAATCGCGCTGATGAACGCAGCCACGCCAATGCCCATTAAAATAAACCGAATCGAGCTGCCACCACGACGGTTCCAGCTCAGCCCCTGAATCAGAGCTGCGACTACCAGAGAGCCAGCAAACGCCACCCAGGGCCGCAGAGCGGAACTCTGGTCCGGCCAGATCACGGTCAGCGCGACCACCGCCAGGCCGGCGCCCTGGGAAATGCCTACCAGCGAGGGGTCTGCCAGGCCGTTGCGGGTCACGTTCTGCAAGGCGGCACCGGAGAGTGCCAGCATGGTGCCGACAAAGGCGGCTACAAGCGTACGCGGGAATCGAAATTCCCACACAACGGTCGTCATTTGCCGGGAGACCTCGTTACCCAGCAAGGTGCTGAGCACCTGACGCAAAGACATATCGTAACTGCCGATGGTCAGGCTTAGCGCGATCAGCGACAGCAGACCAAGCGTCAGCAAAAGCGCCAACACCAGCGCTCTGACCGGCAGTCTCAGCGACAAACGCTCACCCGGAAGCCGCAGTACCCAGTAATGAGCTAAACGCATGGTCATATCAGGACGCCCGTTGCCGAACCAGATGGATAAACAGCGGCGCGCCAACCATGGCGGTCATAATGCCGGTGGCAATTTCCTGGGGCCGCAAAGCCAGGCGGGCAATGATGTCGACACCGAGCAAATAAGCCCCGCCAACCAGCGCCGAATACGGCACGATCCAGCGATAATCTGAACCAATAAAAAGCCGCACTACATGAGGAATGACCAGCCCGACAAAGCCCAACGGGCCCGCCAGCGCGACTGAACAGGCTGTCAGCACCACCACACACAACAGTACCTGCACCTTGAGCCAGCCAGTACGAACGCCCAGGCCACGGGCCACATCATCACCCATTGCCAGCACCGTCACCTTGCGTGACAGCACCATAGCCAATCCCAAAGCCAGGCACAGCCAGGGCGCCGCTACTGACAATACATCGACCCGCCGGCCAGACAACGACCCGGCCAGCCAGACCCGCAACTGTTCGAAAGTCTCCTGGTTAAGCAGGTGCGCAACTGAGATCAGCGCGCCCAGAAAAGCCGTTATTGCCGCACCGGCCAGCGTCAGCGTCAGTGGCGTCGCGCCGCCGGGCGCCCACTGGGCAATTAACCAGACCACTACTGCCGTTACCATGGCGCCCACGGCGGCTACCCAGGGCAACCAGACGGTCGGCACCGTCTGAAACACACCAATCGCCATCACCACCGCGAACGATGCACCTGCCATCAACCCAAGAATGCCTGGTTCCGCCAGCGGATTACGTGTAACCCCCTGCATCAGAGCGCCCGCCACGCTGAGCGCGGCCCCTACCAGCACCGCAATAACGGCGCGGGGCAGGCGTAAGTCGCGAACGATCAAATGATCGAACTGGGTGGCGTCGTATGAAATCAGGGCGTTTAACACCGTCGACAACGGCAGTGACTTGGCCCCCACGGCAATGTGCCAGCCGAACATCAGCGCCAGCACAGCCACCATGACCGGCACACCGGCACTGTAGGCAAGCCAGGCACCGGATGAACCCTCCGGGTTCGCAACTTCGGGCACAGTTTGGGAAGCCTGAGCGGTCATGCGATACGAACGCCCACCTCAATATGCTGTGCCGGTTCCGGAGCGGAGGTCGGCACACAGATCAGACGTTTGGAATGCGGGTCCCGAATGACGTGCGCATCCAGATCAAACACCGCTTTCAAATTCGCACTGGTGAACACATCTGACGGCGCGCCCCACTGCTTGATGGCGCCATCGCGTAACATCACCAGCGTATCGGCATAGGCCGCAGCCAGATTCAACTCGTGCAGCACGACCACCAGAGTACGACCCATCTGGTGGGCCAGTTGCACCAGCAGCTCCATCAAATCGACCTGAACTTTCAGGTCCAGAAAGGTCGTGGGTTCATCGAGCAGCACCAGATCGGTCTGCTGCGCCAGTACCATGGCAATCCAGCAACGCTGGCGCTGACCGCCCGAAAGCCCGTCCACCGGCCGGTCGGCAAAATCAATCACCTTGGCGACCGTCATGGCCTCGTTAACGGCGCGTTCATCCTCGCTCGACCACTGCCGCAGCAGCGACTGATGCGGAAACCGGCCCTGAGCCACCAACTCACGCACCGTCAGCCCTTCGGGCGCCACAGGGCCCTGCGGTAACAAACCCAGCTTCTTGGCCACTTCCCGGGTTTTACTACGGTGAATGTCCTGCCCATCGAGCAGTACCTGCCCTTCGGTCGGCGTAAGAATACGCGCCAGTGCTTTCAACAGGGTGGATTTTCCGCTGCCATTGGGCCCGACCAGAATCGTCACCTGGCCATCCGGCACCTGAAAATCCACGTCATTGAGAATGGGGGCGGCGTCATAACCCACCGTCAGGGACTCGCCCTGCAAGCGGCTGGCATAACGAATGGACCTGGAGGAGATTGATTCAGACATGGGAAGCGGACTCCGTTAGCAACGAGTCTCACAATGTTATTGCGAATCACTTTTATTTGCAATCTCGTCAGCTATAATGGCTGTCTGTTTTTTAAACCGGTTCAGCTCAGCGATGCCTCCAACCGACACCTTCGATCAGCGTCAGTCTGGCCCTGTCATCTCAACGCAAACCCGACAGACAGGCTTGGCAGTCGGCGTCTCCCTGCTGACCCACCTGGTACTGGCAATCGCTATCACCCAGACCCAGACACCGGCAACCTTGCCAGTGAGCCAACCCTCACCACCGCCTCCCATTGCGCTGCAGCTCACCCAGGCAGCCAGGCCAGCTCCAGAACAAGCGCCACCAGCAATATTGCAAGAGAACAACCGGGTAATCGCCAGCTCAGGCCCCTCGACCCATACCGTTTCGGCACCTGAGCCTGAACCAAAACCCGAGCCGCAGCAGGAACCTGAACAGACGCCTGAACCCTTGCCCGAGCCAGAACCTGAACCGACTCTGGAGCCCATACCTGAGCCAGCCCCCGAGCCCGAAACAATCCCTGAGCCAGAGCCAGAGCCAGAGCCAGAAATTAAACCGGAACCCTTTCAGATTGCCAATCAGACGAACGCCCCGTTACCTGCAAATGCTGAGCTTTCAGACATCGCCAACACATCTGCTTCAGCCAATACACAAAGCGAGTCAGCCATAGCCGCCAGCCAACAGGCGGAACTGAGAGAAGAACTCTACAACACTTACCTCGCCGCTCTAATGCAGGAACTCAGGCGCAGTTTCGATTACCCGCGCGGGGCCCTGCGCCGCCGCCAGGAAGGCCGGGTGCAAATCGCCTTGCGGATAGAAACAGACGGCACCATCGCCGGCGTCACCCTGGATTCAAGCTCCGGCTACAACCTACTGGACGAATCAGCTATTGCCATGATCGAACGCATATCTGGTTTGCCAGCCTTGCCTGAAGAGGCGGGTAATCGGGGCCTTGCGGTGTCCGTGCCGATTGATTTTAAATTGAACTGAGTCAATCCATAACTCACGTTCGGAGTTTGCCAGGGCTGTGGTACCAGTATCCCGCACCGGTTACCAGATAGGCTCACCAAGGGTCGGCGTAGACCCATCCATGGGGCCTGGACCGCAGCATCCTTGCTGCGGACCACCCTTAGTGAGCCTATCTGGCATCCGGTGCTGACCTTTACTGACAAATGCCGAAACATTTCATAAATAGTGCAGTCTGGAATCTTTACCTAACCCCCCGTGCAATACAAACCCTCTGTAGCTATATCTTGATTACTCTCATTACCGCGAAGCCTATGCGTGAAATTGATTCAGAGAGAAATGGCGGAAATCAAAAAAGCCGGGCATAAGCCCGGCTTCGGAAGTCAAATACTTTGATATCAATCTAGTGCGCGATATCGAATGGTGATATGCCGACCTTCATCAGCGTCGTTGTAGTAGTTAACTACCTGAACCAGGGTTACTTCCTCAGTATCAGTTTCTTTAACCGCGTACACTCGGAAGTTTGGCCAAATACCATTATTTTCTAACAGGCTATAAGCATACCAGTCACTGTAATCACTGCCGAACTCACCTCTGGGATTGTAAAACATGTTTACTGTAGATTCGGCATCGGCAGCAAAATCTCCTTCTTCTAGGGCAGAAACGTCGATTGCATCGATATCAGCCTTTTCCATCGCATACAGCTCATCTGAAGGATCACTGTCATCAGCAATGAATACACCACCCTGATGGCTGCCGCTGTAACCTCCATTTACGAGGATCAACATGCTATGTCCAATACTGGTGTATTGAACATCCCAAGTATCGGAGCCGCAGTCGACCACAGAGCCACTGTCAAAATCGAAACAATTCTCGCTCTCTCCCCCTCGACTCCAGGTCACGGCTTCACTTGAAAACTCAGTATCGCTGTTACCTTTCACAAAAAAGTCAGCTTCTAAAGTCACTATATGGGTACTGAAGTCGTAGTTAACCGTCGTGAAATTAACTTTGGCATAGCTTTCACCTTCGGCAGACCGGAGCAACCACCAAGCATCAGAATTGGCTGAAATCCCAGCGTCTGAACTAAAAAAATTAGCACCATCACGACCGATAACCGCGTCAATGCTATCCTTAGAAAACTCCAGGTCATCCAGACTATAGCTGGCTAGTAAGTGCTCCAATTCCGACCCTGCTGTCGCATTCGTCCATACATTGATGTTTGGTACTCCAGCGTCAAAAAAGTCCACCTGTGGAGCAGCTAATGCCAGTTCAGTACGAGCTGCATTACTTCGAATGTTGGTCGTTTGGAATGCCAGGTCCCAGTTTCCACCTGCTGAGACTTCGGCGTCAGCCGAGAAGTCGACATAAGCCCAGCCAGTATTAGCATCAACCTGAATTGATCTGAAGTCATCGTTTTGTGAAGAGTCACCTCCGCTTACCGGATCGTCTTTCTC
>DASSWT010000083.1:0-10402 GCA_035704555.1 Saccharospirillum sp.
TTACCCCGGAACTGCGTACCGACCGGGGCGAAACCGACCTGATTCTGATTGACCTGGGCCGTGGTCAGAACCGCCTCGGTGGTTCTGCCCTGGCTCAGGTATATCGCAAAGTAGGCGCCGAGCCGGTTGATCTGGACGACAGTGAAGACATGAAAGCCTTCTGGGCGGTCATGCAGGGGCTTGTCGCAGACGGCAAATTGCTCGCCTATCACGACCGCTCCGATGGCGGCCTCTTTGCGACGCTCTGTGAAATGGCCTTTGCCGGGCGCACCGGTATCGATGTGCGGGTTGACCGTTTCTCTTCGGGTGACGATGTAACAGCGGCACTGTTCTGTGAAGAACTGGGGGCGGTGATTCAGGTTGAACGCTCGCAGACCGAGGGCGTCTTGCAGCAACTGACGGCCGCCGGGCTCGGCGATTGCTCCGCCGTGATTGGCCAGTGCAATGACGATGACTTTATCCGCTTCTGTAACGAGCAAGATGAGGACGTGCTGGTCAAACCACGCACCGATTTACTGCGCCTGTGGACAGAGACCAGTTACCGTATCCAGGCGATGCGCGATAACGAAGCCTGCGCCCGCCAGGAATACGATGCCTGGCTGAACGCCAATGACCCCGGCTTGCACGCCCACCTCACGTTCAACCCGAATGCCGATGTAACCCAGTCTGTTGATTCAACCGTGCGACCGAAAGTCGCGGTATTGCGCGAGCAGGGTGTCAACGGCCAGGTGGAAATGGCCGCTGCCTTTGACCGCGCCGGATTCGACACCGTCGACCTGCACATGAGTGATTTGTTGTCTGGCCGTCGCTCGCTCAGCGAGTTCCGCGGCCTGGTTGCCTGTGGTGGGTTTTCCTATGGCGACGTTCTGGGTGCGGGTGAAGGCTGGGCAAAGACTATTCGCTTTAACGAGACGGTGCGTGACATGTTCCGCGCGTTCTTCCACGACCCTGCGACCTTCGCACTGGGTGTCTGCAATGGCTGTCAGATGCTGTCGAACCTGCGCGATCTCATGCCCGGTACCGATCACTGGCCGCATTTTGTGCGCAATGAGTCGGAGCAGTTTGAAGCCCGGACCGTTATGGTCGAGATTCCAGAATCACCCTCTATTTTCCTGACCGGTATGGCCGGATCTCGGTTGCCGATTCCCGTCGCCCACGGCGAGGGTTTAACCGAGTTCCGTGACCAGGCGCACGCGGATGAAGCGGCAAAGAGTGGTCTGGTCGCTTTACGCTACGTCGATAACTACGGTGACACGACCGTACGCTACCCGTTCAACCCCAACGGTTCTGTCGCAGGGATGACCGGTTTTACCAACAGCGATGGCCGGATCACCGTCATGATGCCGCACCCGGAACGGGTGTTCCGCTCGGTAACCAACTCCTGGCGGCCCGATGACTGGCAGGAAGATGGCCCCTGGATGCGTATGTTCCGCAATGCCCGGGTCTGGGTTGGGTAAGGGTGGCTGATTTTCTGCTCGTCTTCGTCGTCACGCTGGTCGTGATTGTCGGCGTTACCCTGGCGATGATCTGGGGTAAAGCCCCGGTGTATCGCCCAACCCAGGACAGCGTTCAGGGCTTGATTACCCGCGCGCTGGAGGGTGAGGCCAGAGAAGATGAATGGCAGTTTTTTCTGGACATGCCGATACGACACGACCCGGATTTGGAAGCACTGCGGAAAGACTGTGCTCAATTACAAGACGAGCAGGGGCTGCGACCCCGGGCAGGGAAGGTTCGCTTCAAGGAAGCCGGGCAGATTCGGTTACGGCATTTCTTAAGCCGGCTGGAGCAGGGCGGCTCCAAGTCTTTTTAACTCAAGTTTCGGAGTTCGGTTCAACTCAAAGGCTTTGGCCCGCACCGGATACCGGGTACGCCTCTGTGGGGTCGGCGTAAATCCATCCATGGAGCCTAGGCCGCAGCATCCCTGCTGCGGACTACCCCACAGAGGCATACCCGGCACCCGGTGCTAGTCTCTTGAGCGAACTCCGAAGCTTGAGTTTTTAAACTAGCCACCAAATACAGCGCCGGTTGGTCGTGTCGCTCCTGCGAGGGTATCTGAGGCAGGGATGCCGAAGTTAAGCTTACATGGATGTATTCACAGCGACCTCGCAGGAGCGACACGGCCATCCGGCGCGGGCAAGTGGCTTGGCTGTAAAATCAAACTCAGAACCTGTGTTATTCAGCCTCTATAAAACGTTCCAGAATTCTCAGAAACGCGGCGGGTTTTTCCGCGTGTGGCCAGTGGCCCGCCCCTTCAATGATTTTTGCCTTGGCTTCGGGAAAGCGTTCTATAATGGCTGACTGGTCGCTGCTCTGAATGTACTGGCTGTTCATGCCTTTGATGAAAAGCGTGGGGCCGGTGTAGGGGTGTTCAAAGTCGGGCTCGTTGGCGATGCTGTCGTACTGCTGTTGCAATGCGTCCAGATTAAACCGCCAGGCCAGTTGGCCCTCGTCGTTACGGTACAGGCTTTTCAGGATGAACTGCCGGATGCCCGTTGTTTCAATGCCGTCTTTGAGGGCTTCGTCTACCTCTGAGCGGTTCTTGTACTGACTCAGGTCTGTGTTGGCCAGGGCGCGAAAAATATCCTGATGGTGCGGTGAGTAGGCGCGCGGTGCTATGTCGACGATGATCAGCTTATTGATGTTCGACTGGGGGTTGTTGAGGGCCATTTGCATGGCGACTTTACCACCCATTGAATGACCGAGCAGGGCGGTACTCTCAATGCCCTGAGCTGCCATCCAGTCGCTTACCGCTTCGGCAAACACCGGGTAGGACTGTTGCTTTACCCAGGGTGAGCGTCCATGGTTGGGAAGATCCAGCAGATGCACGCGGTAGTGTTCCGATAACGACTTGGCGATGCTGCGCCAGTTATCGCCGCTGCCAAACAAACCGTGCAGTATGATCAGGTCGGGGCCCGAACCAAGAGTGTCGCTGTATAGTTCCATTATTCCTCAGAAGCTCATTAAGTGGGTTGTGAGGTTTGTTTGTTATGTTACCAGAGGTTCGGTATGGAATGTCGTTCCGGCTGCGGTGCCTGTTGTATTGCACCGTCCATCCATCAGGCGTTTTATGGCATGCCAGCGGGTAAGGCCGCCGGTGAGCGCTGTGTCCACTTGCTCGAAGATGCACGCTGCGCGCTGTTTGGGCGTCCGGAACGGCCAGAGGTTTGCTCGGCGTTTCAGGCTGAAGCGGAGTTCTGTGGTACGACTCGCGAACAGGCCTTGCAGATACTGGATGCTCTGGAGGTCAGCTCTAAACCCCAGGGTTGGTAAAGCGCCTGGCGTGCACTGCCTAAAGCCTTTCTTACAGACACAAGTTTCAGAGTTCGCTCAGGAGACTAGCACCGGGTGCCGGGTATGCCTCTGTGGGGAAGTCCGCAGCAGGGACTAAAACGCCGGGAGCGTTTTAGCATGAGCGAAGCGAGCCCGGAGGGTGAATCCCATGGATGGGATTCATATCCTGCGGCCTAGGCCCCATGGACGGGTTCACGCCGACCCCATAGAGGCATACCTGGTATCCGGTGCGGGCCAACGCCTTTGAGGTGAACCGAACTCCGAAACTTGAGTTATAGAAAGGCAGCCTGGGCGCTGGCGGCTTCCCGTTCGAGTTCGGCATAGATCGGGTCGTCGCGATCGTTTGGTAGCGAGAGCCGTTCAAAGGCAGTAACGGTGGTCCAGTCCATTCGGGCCCAGCCACTGGTGCTGTCTTTCAGCACGATCAGATTGGCGACGGTGATGATATCGGTCAGGTCCGCTTCGGCGGGTGCGCGGTCGAATTTGCGGTAGTCGCGCGGTACCTGGCTTAACTGTGTTGAGAAACCCCAGCGTTCCAGAATGACACTGCCGAGATAACCATGCAGTTGGTCGATGATCTGGCCCAGGGTGATGTTATCGAGAATCAGGTCGTCTCGCTCTTCGGCGAAGGTAAGGATCGGAAGGGCGCCCAGTCGGTGTACCAGCGCGGCCAACAGGGCTTCTTCAGCGCCCACGGCGCCGGTGTGTCGTGCCAGTATGGTTGCCATGGCCGATACCTGGCCGGTCAGGCGCCACAGCTGGCGCATGCGCTTGTCGATCATGTCGGACGTGGCCTGGAACATTTGCTCCATGGCCAGGCCGATGGCCAGATTAGAGGTGTAGTTCATGCCCAGGCGGCTGACCGCCATCGACAGGTTCCGGACTTCCTGGGGCGCG
Source organism: Saccharospirillum sp. (assembly GCA_035704555.1). Lineage (GTDB taxonomy): Bacteria > Pseudomonadota > Gammaproteobacteria > Pseudomonadales > Natronospirillaceae > Saccharospirillum. The sequence continues at coordinate 4,189 of DASSWT010000083.1, forward strand.
CGTAATAAAGGGCTGTTAACGACCCGGATAATGCGGGTGCTGAGGGCGCTGTCGCGGGAGATGATTTCAGTCAGTTGTTTGATCGTCGCATCCGGATCTTCGGCCGTATCCCTGACTTTCAGGGCGACTTCAGGCAGGCTGGGCAGTACCAGTTGGTCATTGTTCAGCGCGTCTATGATGTCTTGCTTGACTGTCTCTAACAGTTTGCTCATGGGGGCCAACGTTTCCTTGATACCGAGATGCCGATCATCTTTGGTCGCAGTGTATCACGCCGGTGCTGGGCCCGGGCGTGCGTTTTAGCTCATTCTAGCAGTTCCAGAGGTATCTGCCGCTCACTGTCCAGATAGAGCGCCGGGGTCTCCGGGGCCAGTTTCACCATGGCCAGACCCAGCGACGATTCACCACCGCTTACCCAGTTGATCCAGGTGCCAGCGGTTCCCTGGGCTGTGTACAGATCCTGACTTTCCGGCACCGCATCGCCGCGCCAGCGCAGGCGCTGCAGCCCACGCTTGCTCTGTCCTTTGTAGTGAAGCCGTGAAATCACTTCCTGGCCAGTGTAGCAGCCTTTGTTGAACGAAAGACCGTCCAGTTGCTCCAGTCCAATCGACTGGGGTACAAATTCGCCGGTCAGGCTGGCGTCTATCCAGGGGTAGCCGGCCAGAATGTCCAGCCGTTGCCAGTCGGAGGCGGGTTGCACCCGGGCGCTTTCAATTTGCTCGATTAGCGATTCGTAATCCTCTGCAGTGGCGGCCAGCCAGAGCTGGGCGCGACCGTCGGGAAGGGTAAATGCGAAATGCCCGCCCTTGCGCCAGACCCCCTGTTTGGCCTCGCCCAGGGTTTGGGTCAGCCAGCGCTCAGTTTCCGGGCCTGAAAGACCCAGGCCATGGAGGGCCAGGCTCTGGTCAGTCAGTTTTGAGCCGCGAAAGAAGGGAATGTATTTGCCCAGGTGACGGTGCAGCGGGTCTGCGCTACTGCGATGCACCACCAGCTTCACGGTCGCCGGTTCTGCCGCCGTCAGCACATTCCAGACGTTGGCGACAACACGACCTTTGGGGGTGCAAAACGCACCCGGCAACGGCTGTTGCGGGACTCGCTTAAGGTAATCCTGAGTGCCCTGGCCCTGTAAAAAGGTAAGGGCGTCTGTCCCTGTGATATCGAGCACGGCGAGATGGTCCAGCGGGTAAAAGACAGGCGTGTTGCCGGACTGGTCGGTTTCATTGGAATGCTTCGCTGCCGGGTGCATGGTATCTGGATCCGTGATTGGCTGGGTATTGGACGTTCAGGCTCCGCTCAGTGCGGCCAGTATTGCGGAACAAACCGCATCGCGAGAGGTTCGGATTGCGTTCTGTTTGCTGGTACACTTTGCCCTTAACAGCCGGAATCATCAAGGGTTCCGGCGTTTCATTCCCAGGTCCGACAGGCCCCTAGTCTTAGTGTGAGCATTTTAACGTGGATATGACAGAAGAACAGGCTTTGGTGCACCGCCGCCTCTGGTGGCACAGTCGGCGTGGCATGCTCGAGCTGGATGTACTGCTGGTGCCCTACACCGAATCGGTTTATCCACAGCTGAGCGAAGAGGATCAGCGCATCTACCGCCGCCTGATCGATAACGAAGATCAGGATTTGTGGAACTGGTTTCTCGAAAAATCCGTCCCCGAAGACGCTGAGCTGGCTTACATGGTGCGAAAGATACTGGACCGTGTCCAGCCCGATTGAGTGCCAGCTGCAGCCCTCGCGATTGCGCTGGCTGATGATGTCGGCGCCGCTGGCGACCTGTCTGATTCTGCTTGGCTTCAGTACGCTACCACTCTGGTTTCTGAGTGCGTTGGCGGTGGTGCTGGGCGTGGCGCTGGTGCACAGTATTCGGGCTGAACCACAACCGGGTTATCTCCGCTGGGCCGGTGCTGACGTCTGGCTATATGATCAGTTGACGTCCGCCGCAGCCGAGCAATACCAGTGGCACGGAGGCGGCCGGCGCAATGCACTCTATGTTCGCCTGGCGCTCACCTGCGTGGACACCGGGTACCGGCGTGACCTGATGATCTGGCGCGACAGTGTGTCAGACCCGAGCTGGCGCAGCCTGAACGCCTGGTTCCGTATACAGGCCAGTGCGTTGCGCCGTGATTCGTCAAACCTGTAGCTCAGGTTTCAGAGTTTGGTTGTGCCTTGGTGCCATGAGTTCGCGCCAGGCACCGGGTATACCTATCCGGGGTCGGCGTGAACCCATCCATGGGGCCTAGACCGCAGCATCCATGCTGCGGACTTCCCCGGATAGGTATACCCGGCACTTGACGCTCAATTGGTTGCTAACTCCGAAACTTGGGTTCGCAATAGGCTAGTGATGGGTGGCCGGGTTGCTCTTGCGAGGATATCTGAGGCATGGACTAAAACGCCAGGAGCGTTTTAGCACGAGCATCGCGAGCCCGAAGGGTGAATCCCAGGGATGGGATTCATATCCCGAAGTTAAGCCCACACGGACGTGTTCACGGCGACCCCGCAAGAGCAGCCCGGCCATCCATCGCGGGTTCAACGAAAGACGTCAGCGTTTTCGCTCGGGAGACAGCACCGTTATTTCTGTCTGTTCCTGAGGGTCGGGATAGGTTCGGGTATAGTGCAGGCCGCGACTTTCCTTGCGTGACAGCGCCGATTCAATGATCAGTTCCGCCACAACGACCAGATTGCGTAATTCCAGCAGGTCAGAGCTGACCCGGAAGTTGGCATAATAATCCTGAATTTCCTGCTTCAATAACCGCACCCGGCGCAGCGCGCGTTCCAGGCGCTTGTCGCTGCGCACAATCCCCACGTAATCCCACATAAAGCGACGAATTTCGTCCCAGTTGTGGCTGATCACGACTTTTTCATCAGAGTCGGACACTCTGGACTCATCCCAGAGTGGCAGTTCGTCGGGGTCAGCGGATGCCGGGTCGCTGGTGAGGATGTCTTCGGCGGCCATTCGGGCAAAGACGATGCATTCCAGCAGGGAGTTTGACGCCAGCCGGTTGGCGCCGTGCAAGCCGGTATAGGCGCATTCGCCCGCGGCATACAGGCCGGCGAGGTCTGTGCGGGCGTGCAGGTCGGTGCGAATACCACCGCAGGTATAGTGCGCGGCCGGTACCACCGGAATGGGTTCCCGGGTCATGTCGTAGCCGAAGTTCAGGCAGCGTTCGTAAATGGTGGGGAAGTGGCTGCGAATAAAGTCGGCAGGCTTGTGACTGATGTCGAGGTACAGGTGGTCAGCGCCCAGGCGTTTCATTTCATGGTCAATGGCGCGGGCGACAATGTCCCGGGGGGCCAGCTCGCCGCGCTCATCAAAGCGGTGCATGAAGCGGTCGCCGTTGGGCAGCTTCAACAGGCCACCTTCGCCGCGTACCGCTTCGGAAATCAAAAAGGATTTGGCCTTGGGGTGATACAGGCAGGTCGGGTGAAATTGATTGAATTCCATATTCACCACGCGGCATCCAGCTCGCCAGGCCATGGCGATGCCATCGCCGGTGGCGCCATCGGGGTTGCTGGTAAACAGATACACCTTGCTGGCTCCGCCGCTGGCAATTACCGTCGAACGGGCGCCGATGGTCACTACCCGGTCATTGCGACGATCGAGGACATAGGCGCCGAGGCAGCGGTCGGGCGTGTCCTCTGAGCCCGTCACCTTGTTATGAGTGATCAGATCGACCGCGATGTGCTGTTCCAGTACATGGATGTTGGCGCGCTGCTGAACGTTGCGTACCAGCGTCTCTGAAATGGCACGTCCGGTCGCATCGGCGGCATGAATGATGCGGCGGTGGCGGTGACCACCCTCCTGAGTCAGGTGGTAGTCGACTTCAGAGCCGTCTTCGTGGGTAAAGGGGACACCCTGGTCGATCAGCCACTGAATGGCGCCGGCCGAGCGCTCAATGGTGTGCCGAACGGCTTTGGGTTCACACAGGCCAGCCCCTGCCTTCAGCGTATCGGCGACGTGGTCGTCGACGGAATCCACCTTGTCCAGAACCGCCGCGACACCGCCCTGTGCCCAGGCCGTTGACCCCCAGCCGAGCTCACCCTTGCAGACCAGATAGATGTTCAGGGTGCGCGGCAGGCTCAGGGCCAGCGTCAGACCAGCCGCACCGGTGCCAATGACCAGGACATCGGCGGACAATCGTGAAGGCATGAAGGCTTCTCCGTGCGCAAGTAAGATGGCCGGAATGTGCGACACCCGGCGTGTAAGGTGGCCAGTATACCCAAAGTCACATCGGTTGCTCACCCGGTTGTAATGACGGAGTATGGTGCATTGTTGCCTGGCGGTGAGTCCGTATAATGCCGGTCATGGGGTAACAGACAGGCGAATAGCGGGTGGTTGAAGAACGAGGACAGGTCGTTGACGTCAGCGCCGAAGGCGCCATTGTTGCCGTGGTGCAAACCAGCGCCTGTCAGAGTTGCAAGGCCCGGCAGGGGTGCGGCCAGGCGGTGCTCAGTGAGTGGAGCAGCACCGATCGTCAGGATGCCAAAAATCACTTTTTTATCGACCGCGCCAGTATCCGGCCAGAACTGTCGTTGCAGCCCGGCGATGTCGTGCGCCTGGGTATTCCCGACGATGCGTTGTCGCGTGCCGCCATCTGGATGTATCTCTGGCCGTTATTACCGGCCTTCCTCGCGCTCTGGGCCGGTTCGCGTATGTCTCTTCCGGAACCCGCGCAATTGCTGATGGCCGCCCTGGCCGGGGTCATTGCCGTCGGTGTTACCCGATGGCGTTTTGCCAGCCCCGGTCAGTCCGGGTTGCCCCGCATTCTGTCGGTGGAGTCGCCGGCACCCGAAATACTGGCCCGGGAAGCCGGTTAGATCCGCTTGTAAGGCTGATGTACAGGGCGTAAATGGGGTGTAAAACGAACACCCCGGATGCTTTGTTAAGACACACTTAGGCCTAACATCCCAGTTCAACTCAAAGCCGAGTGGAGTACTCATACATGTTGCAACGGACATCCATCGTTACCGCAGTCGTGGGCGTTTTGTTACTGGCCAGCCAGGCCATGGCCGAAGCCTTACCCGATTTTACCGAACTGGTCGAAGAACATTCGCCGTCGGTTGTTAAAATTACGACCTCTACCGCACCCGTCGAACAGTCGGCCCAGCCGGGTATTGGGCAGCAACAGCAGGTGCCTGAATTTTTCCGGTATTTTTTCGGCGACCAGATGCCGCCCAATTTTAATTTTCAGCAACCCAACCCTACCCCTAGGGAGGGATTGGGGTCGGGCTTCATTTTGTCTGAAGATGGTTACATTCTGACCAATAACCATGTGGTTGACGGGGCAGACGATGTTCGGGTAACGCTGACCAACGGAACCTCATACGAGGCTGAGGTGATCGGTACCGACCCGCAAAGCGATGTGGCGCTGTTGAAAGTCGATGCGGATGATCTGCATGCGGTGACCATCGGTAGCAGTGAAGACCTGAAAGTAGGCGAATGGGTACTGGCAATCGGTTCGCCTTTTAACTTCGAATACTCCGTGACAGCCGGGATCGTTAGCGCCAAGGGCCGTGCTTTGGGCGGTTCAGACCGTTATGTGCCCTTTATTCAGACCGATGTGGCGATCAACCCCGGTAACTCGGGCGGCCCGTTGTTCAATCTCGATGGAGAAGTGGTTGGCATAAACTCACAAATTTATACCCGCTCAGGTGGCTTTATGGGGGTGTCTTTCGCCATTCCGATCGACATTGCCATCAATATTGCCGATCAGTTACGTGAGACCGGTGAGGTTAAGCGGGGCTGGCTGGGTGTAGAGATGTATCCGCCGTTCAACGATAATCTGGAACTGGCGCAGTCCATGGGACTGGACCGGGCTGAAGGCGCGCTGATCGCCCGGGTATTTGATGGTAGCCCGGCAGCAGAGGGCGGCATTCAGGCTGACGACATCATTCTGGAGTTTGATGGGACGCCGGTACGTCGCTACTCCGACCTGCCTCCACTGGTAGGTCAGGTAAAACCCGGAAATACAGTGGACGTCCTGGTTCTGCGCAACGGTGAGCGTGAAATGGTGGAAGTAACTATTGGCGTGCTGGAAGAAGACGCCATGGCTCAGGCTAGTCCTCCTCAGCCGACATCAGACAATTCGCTGAACATTGTTGTCGCCAACGCTGAGGATCGCGACGGGGTTGTTGTAGAGGAGGTGCTGCCTGGTCCGGCTGAGGAAGCGGGCCTGCTCAATGGTGATATCATCACCATGATGGGTGGCTCCTTTGT
>DASSWT010000085.1:0-2580 GCA_035704555.1 Saccharospirillum sp.
TCCATCTGCGGCGTGCGATTAGCTGCAGTGGCCAGTGGGCTGGTCTCAGTCATGCCCCAGATGCCCATCCAGTAAACGTTATAGAGTTTGTCGTAAATTTCGACCAGGCTCAGCGGCGAGGCTGCGCCGCCCACTCCAATCACTTCAAGTGAATCGATTTTCTTGCCGCTCTGCTGCAGAAAATTGTGCAGGTTCAGCCAGACAGTCGGCACCGCAAAGGCCTGGTTGACTGACTCCTCCTCAATCAATGCCTGCAGACTTTCGCCGTCGAGATTGCCACCCGGCAACACCAGTTTGGCTCCGAACAGCGGCGCTGAAAACGGCACGCCCCAGGCACAGACGTGGTACATGGGTACCACCGGCATCGCGACCGACCGTTCCGAGAAATCAAGATACTGGCTGGAGCCGCTCATCATCGAATGCAACACGGTCGAGCCCTGCTCATACATCACCCCCTTGGGGTTACCGGTCGTGCCGCTGGTATAGCACAGACCACAGGGCGCGTCGGATGGCAGACGCGGCCAATGGAATTCCGTCGGCATCTGAGCCAGCAAGTGTTCATAGTTGTCGAGCGTCAACACGGTCGATACTGGCATCTCGCCTTCATCACAGAGCACCACAAACCGCTCGACATGACGAACCTGATCGGCCACTTCTTCCAGTAGCGGCAAGAATTCCGGATCAAAGAAAATCCAGCGGTCTTCGGCGTGATTGATGATGTATTGCAGCTGTTCACTGAACAGGCGAGCGTTCAGCGTGTGCACAACTGCCCCCATGCCGGAGATGCCGTAATAGAGTTCCAGATGGCGGTAGTGATTCACCGCCAAGGTGGCCACCCGGTCACCACTTTGAATACCGGAACGGGCCAGCAAATGGGCAACCTGGGCTGAACGCTTGAGCGCATCCCGGTACTGGTAACGGTGCCGGCTGCCATCCGGCATCGCCGAAACAATGCTTTGCTCCGGGTAGCGTTGCGAGGCGTTGCGCAGAATATCGCTGGTGTTCAGCGGGTGGATCATCATGTTGCCAGCCATCCCAGGTCTCCTGTTGACAGCAATGTCGGGTGTCAGGCTCGCCCGGCTGGGTCGGCCTTTAACAAATGAGGTAGATGCAACCAGTGTAGTGAACAGGCCCGAACAGACCCATCGGCGAATAGTAGGAGGCGCGGTCTACCGTAGCGCCTTGCCTGGGGATGTCAGAGAAGGGGTCGGGGCTTGCGCAGATACAAGCCCCGGTCAGGCAGCTGACAGGCAATCAGCGGCCGGAGGGAATGCTCATGTCGTCCAGGGTGATCTCTCGAACAAGCTCGGGAATGGCCCATTCAACATCGTCTTCAACACGAACCCGGTAGTGATACATTGATTGCAGGGCCTGATGGTCTTCAGCGCGGAACATCATTTCGCCCTTGGGCGTATCAAAGCGCATGCCTTCCAGGGTGTTGATCAGCGCTTCGGTATCGGTAGAGCCAGCCCGGCGAATCGCCTCAACGGCTGCGATACCGGCCGCCATACCACCCGCCGCAAAGAAATCCGGTGGTGTGCCAAAGCGCTCCAGGTGCTGCTGTACCAGCCATTTGTTGATCTCGTTGCCCGGGTTCTCATAGTAGTAATAGGTGGCCCCTTCCAGGCCGACAAAGGGCTTGTAGCCAACCAGAGCCGACAGGGTATTGCCACTGGTTGCAAACCGAATGTCGTAGCGCTCAGGGTTCATTGCCTGCAACTTGCCCATGGGGTTGCCATCGCCTGCCCAATGGAAAAACAGGATGCGGTCGCCATCGGCATCCTGCAGGGAGTTGAAAATGCGCTGACCGGCTGCGGTGAAATCAGTGCTGTCTGCCGGCACATACTCTTCATGCACAATCTCGGCACCGGTTCCGTCCAGAGCATTGCGAAACGCCGCAATGCCGTCACGCCCAAAGGCATTTTCCTGCGCCAGCGTGGCAATTTTCACCCCCGGGCGGGCAATGGCCACGGCGTTAGCGACAGCCTCCTGGGAAGCGTTAAGTGCGGTTCTGAAAATGTAGCGGTTGCCAGCCTCACCGGTGATGGAATCGGCCATGGCCGGCTCCACAATCAGTATCTTTTCGTATTCCTGCGCAACCGGGAGCATGGCCAGCGCAACCTCGGAAGACACCGGACCAATCGCCAGGTCAACCTGGTCATCGGCATAGGCTTCTTCAAGCAAAGAGCGGCCAGTGGCCGGGTCCAGCCGGGTATCTTTTTCGATGACTTCGATGGGGCGGCCGTCAATTTCGAAAGTGCCATCTGTCGCATACTCAAGCCCCAGCATCAGGCCATCGTGGCTTTGTTTGGCATAGGCTTCGAATGGCCCGGTTTTGCCGTAAACGTGGGCGATTTTGATCGGTTCGGCCAGCACTGTGGCACCGAGCAACAGTGGGAAGGTGGCGATAACCCAGCGGGCTATGCTAAGGGGGTTCATGAGTCTCTCCTGTTTCTTTGCTTCAAGAATCGACTAAACTGCCGATATAGATGAACATCTGCAATGGCCAGACTGACGGTAGCCCCGTAACAATAACGACAACGGGTGGTTGACCCGAGACCGCGGCGATGGCTCGCCTTC
>DASSWT010000102.1:0-10017 GCA_035704555.1 Saccharospirillum sp.
AAACCCGACCCCGGCAAGCAGTAACACACCGGCAAGGATCAGCCAAAAGCCGCCAATACCGACCAGGGGCACCAGCCACGAGAAACCGAAGGTTAGCACCACGCCGCCGGCCTGAAGCGAGAGGCTCAGCAGGCTGTAAAGCGTTGAACGCATTGGGCCGGGAACATGGTCGGCGATCAGGGCTTCCATCGGAATAGCCAGCATGGCGGCGATCAGCATAACCCCGAGATAGCCGGTGGCGAAACCGGGCAGCGTGGTTTGCATCGCCAGCAGAGCCAGTACCGGAGCGGTGAGAAGGAAAATTACAACCACTTGGTGGTCTGCCGGCATGGACCAGTGTCTTAGCAGTAGCGTCAGCAGCGCAGGCCCCGCAGCGGCGGCCAGAAAATACCCGGTCACCAACCAGCCAAGCACGGCGTAAGGGGTGCCGGGAGCCAGCGCCATGGCACGGGGTTGCCAGTAGGTTTCCAGTGCAAATAGCAGCATGCCCAGCAACAAAGCCAGGCCCAGCAAGCGGCGCAGGGGTCGACGTTGCCAGCCCAGCAGCAGCGCTGGTTTCAGGTGGGGTAAGGGGGTGTCGGCCGGGTATCGGTCCGGTTCGCGGAACAGAACCGGAATCAGCAGCAGATGCAGCAGGGTAATCATTGCCTGAGCGATCAGATTCCATTCGGTGGGCCGCATCGCTGCGGGCGTCCAGGGTGCAAGTGCATCGGTCAGATAGCCGCCCGCCAGCGCTCCTGAAGCCATGGCCAATGCACTCAGCGTATGAAACCTCGCCAGGTAGCGGGGCAGGGCAGCCGGCTCTGTTTCCTGCAAACGTTCGCTCTGCCAGGCCTCAATGCTGCCGGAGTCGAGCGCCCGGCTGGCACCCAAGAGGGCCATCACACCCAGCAATAGCGAGAAACGGTCGAGCCCATTGGCCAGCAGGGTGCCCAGCAAACCGACCGCCCGGGCGCAGGCATAGAGCCGAATTCGTCCCAGCCGGTCAGCTGCGAGCCCCAAAGGCAATTCAAGCAGGGCGGCTGTCATGCTGAACGTGCCGAACAGCATGCCCAGATGCCAGAGGGAAAGCCCTTTCTCTTGCAGGAACAGCGTCTGTACCGTCAGAAAAAAGCCCATAGAAAGGCCTTTCAGGCTGTGATGCACGCTCAGTCGCGAAATCAGCGTCATGGTGGAACCCTTGTGTTTCAGATTCGGACACCATACGCTCAGCCTATTATCAATTTAATAGTCGGTATTTATAAGTTATATAAACTAAAGGTTTATAGTCATGTTTAAGATGGAATGGTTGCAGTCCTTCAGTACCGTAGCCGGGGCCGGCAGTTTTACCGCTGCAGCCCGGCAGCGCCAGCTAAGCACCATGGCCCTGAGCAAACACGTCACCGCACTCGAAGCAGAGCTGGGAGAACCATTGTTTGAACGTACCACCCGGCGAGTCCGGTTAACCGAGTTCGGTACCGACTTTCTGGACCGTGCCCGGCAGGTGTTGCGTGAACAGGAAAATCTGGCCGATTGGGTAACCAGTCGAACCCATGAACCGGAAGGGTGCATACGGGTCGTGGGGATGGAGCAGCCACTGCAGGCGACCATCATTCCCTATCTGGCTGAATTCAGACGAGCTTTTCCCAGGATTGAGGTGGAAGTAGATGCGGTCAACGCCTTACTGGACCCCGGGCGCCATTCGTTCGACATTGCCTGGGGGGTGGGTCAATACCTGGGAGACCGTTATCCGGGGCTTATCCGGCGTCGGTTAAAACGGGTGGTAACCGGAATTTATGCCAGTCCGGACTACCTGGCTCACTACGGAACCCCGGGCCATCCTTCAGAGCTCAAAACGCATCGGGTGGTGCCACAATTGCACGATGAACCCAATGATTTTTTGATCGTCGCCGGTGGCGACGTTGATGACGGTGGCTTCCCGCATACACGCATGAAGGCGCCGGTGCGGACCAGCACCGGGCACCTGGAATTGTGCCTTCAGGGCTTGGGGCTGATTAACGCTTCACCCGACTTGCCCCTGGTTAGCGAGGCCGTTCAACAGGGGCGTCTGGTACCCGTGCTTGAACCGTTCTGGTATGGCGGTCTGGACAGTTACTACTACATTCATCAGGTGCGTTTGCGCCAGCCCAAGGTTGAAGCCTTCACTGATTTTTTCACCGCCCGAACCCGGAGCATTGAAGTGCCAGTATCAGGTTGAATGCCCCAAAAAGCGGCGACTGGTTAGACCGAGACCACGCTGTTGTCGACCGCCAGCCCGGCTGCGGGCACATAAGCATCGGCGCTCCAGTCGTTTTCCCATTGGTTGCCATCAATGCAAAACCGGTACTGGTACTGTTGTCCGACCGGCAGACTCAGTTCAATTTTGAAATCTCCGGATTTAAGCCGTTTCATCGGGTGGCTGGTGATCGACCAGTCGTTAAAATCGCCGGCGAGCGCCACGGTATCGGCGTTGGGCGCGGCCCCGGCTGGCAACACAAAGGTGCAACGACACTCGGGTTTGGACTTGAGGTAGCGTTTTTTTACGGTCATGGGATCGTCCTTTATCGCTGAGGCAATGAATGGTGTAACGGGAACCTTTAACAAAAGCGAGCCGTTAAGGTAATCGCAAGCATTTAACGTAATCATAGTAACGGGGGCGAAATCACGCCAATGGGCAGGCGACGCCTGAACGGCTCCTTGCTAAACTCGGGCCACTGTACGCTTATTGTTGAACCAGGCCGACTACATTCCGGCGATTTTAATAGGACTACATGACGACTTCACGACCGCCCCTGCGACCCTCACCCACACAATCCGTCGAATGGGGCTTGCGCTGGTTGCGTGCCGGGCCCGGCGTGAACCCAGACCCGGCTACGGATAACTGGTTCGAGTTTCTCGCCAGCGCTCGCCAGTTTCCGGCCGAACCCAGAGTGCGCTGGTTTTCCTGGCTGTTCTGGCTGGGTGCCATCAACGGCATTCTGGCACTCAGCGGGCTAATGGTCTGGCCGGACGGCAGTGGCATTCACATGCTGATCTTTTTGCTGGTGTTCTGGCTGGCACCCTTGCTGGTACTGATCTGGACACTGCTGAATGCCTGGTGGCGCAAGCGCAGCCCCTGGTGGCGCCACTGGCTGTGTGCCGAAGACGATGCGGTTTTGGCCGCCTGGTGCGCCGGGCAGAGTCTTAAGGCACAGGCGTTGTTTGTGGTGGCTGGCCTTGCCTGGTTGTGGCTGATGCTGCTGACCCGCCAGTTGATCTTCTACTGGAGCACCTCCCTGCAAGCCGCTTCGGCCCGGGTCGATGATTTATTCAGGGTGCTGACTCTGGGCCTTCTCGATGTGCCGGAACCCCTGGCGATCAGCGCCTCTCAGGCGGGCAGCATCACCGGCTGGGAAACCGCTCTGCTGGACTACTCCGCCTACTGGGCCTTCTGGCTGACCCAGGTCGTGGTGATCTGGGTGTTGGTGCCGGTAGCGATCGCTGCGCTGATTAACCGCTGGGTGTTGCACCGCAGGCTGGGGCACTGGCCACACTGGAACCGGGAACTGCGCCAGCGGTTCGAACAACAGCGTCCCGAACGCCTGCATTTCGAGTCGCTGACGCCAGGGCAACCCGATACCTTTGCTGTAGAAGCGGCCGATCTTGAGACCGCTTCTCTGTCGCCCACGGTACCGGTACTAGCGTGGCAGGACCCGCTGCCCGGCAAGCTGCCACCTGGCTCGGTTATGCTGGGGCAGGGCAGCCTGGCAGCAGACGAGGCCACCATCGAACGACATACTGAACAGGAGAATCCGGTCTGGGTGATGTCTGCGCACGCTGTCCCGACGGGCGACCTGGCCGACCTGATCACGCTCAGCGCCGGTAGCCACAAAGAGGTTAGTGTTCTACTGTACAGTTCGGCCGAACCAGGATCGGCGCAAAGGGATATCGAGCGCCAGAGCTGGCAGGGCTTTGTCAGTCAGCAGGAATTACCGGTGAAGTTGTACTGGCTTGAAAGGCGGTATGATGAGCAACACGTCCGGGAGCAAACTTCATGACCCGCAACCCGGCATCGGTCGCGGCCACCCCGGTCTTTGCGGTGGTCGGGCATCCCAACCAGGGCAAATCAAGCCTGGTATCGACACTGACTCAGGATGACCACATCGCCGTGTCGCCAGTCAGCGGTACCACCCGGGATGCGCATCGCTATCAGTTGATGCTGGAGCAAAGTGTTCTCTATGAACTGATTGATACCCCCGGCTTTCAACGCGCACGCCAGATCATCAGCTGGTGCGAACAGCACAGCCAGGGAGCCGCCGGCCGGCCGGATGCCCTGCGTCGCTTCGTGAGTGAGCACCGCGACGACCCCAAATATGCGGACGATTGCACCCTGCTGACACCGGTACTGGCCGGGGCTGGCATCGTCTACGTCGTCGACACCAGTCAGCGGTTCGACGCGACCTTTGAAGCCGAACTGACGCTGTTGTCCTGGACGGCCCAGCCGCGTCTGGCGTTGCTGAACCCCATTCGCGAAACCGGGAACGAGGCCGAGTGGCAAGTCGCGCTGCAGCAATATTTCTCCCTGGTGCGAACCTTTAATCCGCTACAGGCGCCGTTTGAACACCACCTGGCGCTGTTACGCAGCATGGCGGAAATTCACCCGCCCTGGCGCGAGCGGCTGCAACGCAGTGTCGAGGCGCTGTCGGAGCAGCGTCAGCAACGCCATCAGCGCAGCGCCGAAGCCCTGGCTCTGTATTTGCAAAAGGTGCTGCAGCACCGTTTGCAACTGCCGCTGGCCGGGCCGAAGGAGCAGCTCAAGGCCCAGGGGCTGGCTCAGTTCAATCGCGATATACAGCGCCGGGAGCAGCAACTCCAGACCACACTTGCCGACTACTACGGGCATCGCAACCTCGACTGGTCTGGCGAGTGGCAATCGTTGGCGACGGACGACTTGCTCGATGCCCATGAATGGCGTGCCTGGGGCTTATCGCGTGCCCGGCTGGCCTCGCTCAGCAGTGCGGCCGGCGCAGCCTCGGGTCTGGTGGTCGATGCAGCGGTGGGTGGTGCCTCCCTATTGCTCGGCGCCGTGGTCGGCGGAGCGCTGGGCGGCCTTGCCGGTGGCTTTGCCGGTCGTGATCCCCTGAGTTTTGAGGTGCTCTCAAGGGTGCCTGGCTACGAGCAGTGGCAACTCGGCCCGGTGGCCAATCTCGAATTCGCACTGGCACTGGCAGGGCGCAGTTTACGCATCTGGTACCAGTTGCGGTGTCGCAACCATGCCCGGCGCGACGCCGTCCGGCTCGGGCATTCCGACATGAGCGACTGGCTGGATGGCCTGGGGCGCAAACAACAGGTCCAGTGGGTGTACTGGATTCGTAAGATGATGAAGCGATCCTTGACGGAGAGTGAACAAAGCCAATTCATTGGCCTTATTCTTGCGCTCGGGGAGCAAATGGATAAACCTGATGCTCACCGGGATTAGAAAAAAGCCATTCATATGATACTCTTTTGCCGATACTAACCCTAAAAAGTCTACCGTTTAAGGACGCCGTTACGTGATCTGGATTGTGCTGGGCCTGGTGATTGTACTGCTGATTGTATTTGGCCCGCGCCCCCGGGTTCTGTTGCGATGGGTCGCCGAAGAATTACCGGTTGAACTGGGTGGTCTGACGAACTGGCTGGCCGAGTCTGAGCGCGAACACGGCACCGTTACCGAAGGCGCCGAAAAACACGTTCGCTTTGCCAACCCCACGGCACCGGCCAAAACCCCTATTGTCGTGCTCTACCTGCACGGTTTCTCGGCCACCCGCCAAGAGCTGGCCCCCATCCCCGAGCGAGTGGCCGAAGCCATAGGCGCCAATTATTACGGCGCACGCCTGACCGGCCACGGGCTCGACGGCGAAAGCCTGGGCAAGGCACAGGCCGGCGACTGGCTAAAAGACACCGCCGAGGCCTGGCAAATTGCCCGCTCCCTGGGCGACCGGGTGATCGTCATCAGCTGTTCCACCGGTGGCACCCTGACCACCTGGCTGGCCCAACAACCCTCCGCCCAGGATACCCTGGCCGCCCTGGTGCTGTTCGCCCCCAATTTTCAACCCCGGCACTGGGCCTCGAAACTCTTTGGCTGGCCCTGGTCCGGCTATTGGATGCGCTGGCTTGCCGGCGATGAATACGGAAGGGAGCCCGCCGGGGAACTCAACGGCAAATACTGGACCTCCAGCTACCCGACCCGGGTACTGCACGAGTTACAGGCCCTGGTGGTCGCGGTGCGAAAAAGCCACCTCGAATCGATCAAGACACCCTCGCTGTTTCTGTACAGCGAGGATGATCAGGTCGTGAATGCCAAATACACCGACCGGGTGTATGAAAAGTGGGGTTCAGAGGTTAAAGAACGCATTAGAATTGAAGGCGTAGAAGGGGAGTCGAACCACGTATTTACTGGCGATATCGTCGCGCCACATCGGACAGAAACCAGCATAGAGCAGGTGCTAGAGTTTCTGGAAAGGCAGGAGATAGTTGCAAGAAGCAAGTCGGGTTCGCCGGCGGCGTAACCCGACAGTAAGCCATTCTTAGAAATGCATGCCGACGGTGAAGTAGCCGTTGCCCGGGTGAGCACCGCCTTCGATGAACAGAACCCGGTTGCTGATCAGGATATTAAGCCCGACTTCAGCCGCCAGGCCAAAGTCCGGATCATTATTTCCATTTCCGTCCGCACCGAGACCAGGGCCCAGGCTGGCATACATATCAAGGCCGGTATCCAGCGGAAACAACAAGCCCAGCGACAGATCACCGCCGATGGCGACCTCGTCGTTAAACCCAACACCCAGTTCAATTTCGCCATAGGTGTTCAGGCCATTGTTTTGCAGGGCAGGAACATGGATGGGAAAGCCAATGGCGCCAATAAAACCAACACCACCGCCATAGGAAGCAAGACCCAGTTCAGCACCTCCGCGGCCTCCGGCATAGGCAGTGCTGGCCAGGGTAGCGGCAGCGATTGTGGCAGCGATCAGTATTTTTTTCATGTGAGTATCCTCAAAGCGAACAGTTAGAAGTATCGAATCTAAACGGCCCTGTTTGTAACTCCAACAGTGCAGTCTAGCGGGTCAGAACGTCAATTTGAACGCTGTAACGGGGTGAACGAGTGTAGAAATCGATGCCCGGGTCACTTAAACTTCGCGACTTCATTAACCCATGGCTCTGGATTTGCGATCCAGCCCGCTATAGGAAATTTCATGACTGACATCACTGTAGCAGAAACCGTTGCGGTTTCTGCAATGTATCACTTCGTTCGCCTCAAAGATTTTGCCGACTACCGTCAGCCTTTGCTGGATCTGATGGAAGCCGAAGGCATTCGGGGCACCCTGTTACTGGCCTCTGAAGGCATCAATGGTACTGTTGCTGGCCGCCCGGAGGCCATAGAGCGCCTTCTTGGCTGGATCAAGAGCCAGGGGCCGTTTGCCGGGCTCAGCCACAAAGAATCCTATTGCGACGAAATGCCGTTTTATCGCACCAAGGTAAAGCTTAAGAAAGAAATCGTCACAATGGGTGTTGAAGGCATCGATCCGTTGAATGTTGTCGGCACCTATGTGAAACCGGAAGACTGGAACGCCCTGATTTCAGACCCAGAGGTCGTGCTGGTCGATACCCGCAATGAGTACGAAGTCGCCATCGGCACGTTCGAAAATGCATTGAACCCACACACCCAAACCTTTCGTGAATTTCCCGAGTACGTAAAACAGAATCTCGACCCGGCGAAGCACAAGAAAGTCGCGATGTTTTGCACCGGCGGCATTCGCTGCGAAAAGTCTACGGCTTACTTAAAAGAGCAGGGCTTCAATGAGGTGTATCATCTGGAAGGTGGCATTCTCAAATACCTGGAAGAAGTTCCTGAAACCGAATCCATGTGGCAGGGCGAGTGCTTTGTGTTCGACAACCGGGTCACGGTAAAACACGGCCTCGAACCCGGCCGCTACGACCAGTGCCACGCCTGCCGGATGCCCATTTCCGATACCGAAAAAGCCCACGCCCATTATGAGCCAGGGGTCAGCTGCCCGCATTGCTACGACAACGTAACCGAAGACCGTCGGCAGCGTTTCATTGAACGCGAACGCCAGGTGCAACTGGCCAAAGAGCGCGGTGAAGCCCACATTGGCGCTGATGCCAAAGAAAGCATCGAACAGCGCCGGGCCCGCAAAGCCGCCGAACGTGACGCCCAGCGGTCCGCTAACTTGTCGGCATAGCGTTTAGTTTAGAGGCTCAAGTTTCCGAGTTCGCACCGTGCTAAGTATCAGGTGCCGGTTATACCTCTCTGGGGTAGTTCGCAGCAAGGATGCTGCGATCTAGGCCCCATGGATGGGTTTACGCCGACCCCAGAGAGGTATAACCGGTGGCTGATACGAACTCCCGGCAACACAACAAAAATCGAACTCGGAAACTTGTATTAGCTGCTGCGGTTTCAATCCTGCCCGAACCCAAACACCAGGGTGGCCCGGTAGGTCTGGTCCGGGGTTAGGGTGCAGTCTGGGAAGTGATCGTGATTTGGCGAGTCGGGCCAGGCGCCCGGTTCCATGCAGAAGGCACCATGGCGCTGATAGGTCTCTGTATCGTTCTTCGGCGTTCCGCCAAGAAAACCACCACTGTAGAACTGAACGCCGGGCAAGGTGCTAGAACAGCGCATCCAGCGACCGCTGGGTGCGTGCCGGGCCTCGGCCATTAGTCTCAGTGGCCCTTCCATTTTTGTACCAAACACATAGTTGTGATCGTAGCCGCCTGCGCGTGCCAGGCTAGGGTCATCGAGGCTTTCCAGCGCCTGGTCGATCGGGCGCCAGTCGCGTAAATCCAGAGCGGTGTTTTCAACCGGAACCAGTTCACCTGTGGGTAGCAGGGTGGCATCGATGTCAGTAACGGTGTCGCTGTGAACCCGGAATTCATGATCTTTCAGCGAGCCGGCCGCTTCACCCGCCAGATTGATGTAAGCGTGGTTGGTCAGATTCACCAGCGTTGTTTTGGTCGTGTTTGCCTCGTAGTCGATAACGACTTCATCGTCATTGGTTAACCGAATATGTTGGGTAATGGTCAGTTCACCCGGGTAGCCTGCATCACCGTCCGGTGAGGTCAGGGTGAAGATCAGATTGGGTTCGTCGTTTTCCAGGTTGATCTGGCTGTCCCAGACAAGGTGACCAAAGCCATTAGAGCCACCGTGCAGATGGTGCCCGCCACTGTTGCACTCCAGTTCCAGCGCCTGGCCGTTGATGCTGGTTTTTCCGTGGCCAATGCGGTTGGCGTAGCGGCCAATGGTCGCACCAAAGTTGGCGTTCTGGGCAATGAAGGCCTCCAGAGTGTCGCAACCGAGCACCAGGTTCTCGTTGTCTGCCATGCCTGGTAACCGAAAACCCACGAATGCAGCCCCCAGGTTATAAAACCGGGCCTCACTGCCGTTTTTATTGCGCAAGGTAAAGGCCTTAACGGCGCGGCCGTCACTCAGGGTGCCAATGATCTCTTCCGAATTGATGGGGGTGCCAGACACAGGGGACTCCAGATTGTTGTTAGGCCCGGTATTGTGCGAGCAGCCACCGGGCAAGTCCATCCCGGTGGCTGCTAACATTCGTAGAACACGATTAATCCGGGTAGGCGCCGTTCACCGGGTGGCAGACGTAGACTGTCGGTTCGATGCCAAACTCCGCTTTATAGCGCTGGTTCACCCGCTCGATGACGGCCTCGACCCGGTGCTCGGGCACCAGTGAGACCACGCAGCCGCCGAAACCCCCTCCGGTCATCCGCACACCGCCCTGGTCGCCGAGCAGGTCGGCGATCATGGCGACCAGGCCATCGATGGGGGCGACGGTGATCTCGAAGTCATCCCGCATTGAAGCGTGGCTGGCCGCCATCAGTTCACTGATGCGAGGCCAGTCGGCGCGTGCCAGTGCATCGGCCGCAGCCAGGGTGCGCGCGTTCTCGGTGATGATGTGCCGGGCGCGCCGGTAGGTGACCGGGTCCATGCCTGTGCGGGCCTGCTCCAGTTGCTCCAGTGTCGCATCGCGCAGAGCCGGTACCTGAAGGTGC
>DASSWT010000171.1:0-11059 GCA_035704555.1 Saccharospirillum sp.
GGGCCGGGCTTGCAAAGATGGTGTGATGTGACAATCCATTGCCGCATTAAGTTTTACTCCTGATAGACCAGCCCGGCAAAGGTGTCCGGGCTTACACCCTCGATTGAATCCATGATCGATTCGGCCGTGAGCTCGCCAAAAGGAACGGTGAAGACGGTATGGTCGGCGAAGCGTTCGAGAATACGCGCCTCGGTACTCAGCGTGAACGGTGGTGCATAAAGGACGATAAAGCGGTCCGGGTAGCGGGACTTGAGCTCTACCATCACGCTCTTCATTCGTGCTGAGGAAAACAATTCGACCGCTGAGGTTGCCAGATGGCCAGCAGGAATAACGCTTAGCCGGTCGATGCCGCTGGGGTAGATGATGTCTTTGACATCCATATCCGGCGAGGCAATAAAATCGGTGATCCCGGCGCCTAGTTGCACTGAAACCAGGTGATCGAGGCTCGATTCATAGGGGTTGCAGTCGACCAGGAGCGCGGAGGTGTGAGCATCCATCGCAAAGGTGATGGCCAGGTTGAAGGCGGTCTGAATCGATGTCACTTTACGCGAGAGCGACGACATCATGATTAACCCGTTCGCATCGCCCGAGCGCTGGCGCAGCTTGATGCGCAACTCGCGGTAGGCGTTCAAAATGCTCTTGTCGGGCATCGAGGGGTACACCAGCTTGCGCTCGCGCAAGTCGGCGATGCTCCAGGGCACCGGGTTGTCGATGCGGTCGAGCGATACCGAAGGGTCGTATTTAATTAGCCGTTCACGACCTGTTTTCGTGCTCTTGACCCGCGGCGAAGGCACACGCTCAATCCGATATGAAGGTTCAACCCGATACCCCGAAGACCGCTGCCCCGTAGGATTCGGCGGGCCCCCATCGGCGCTGAAGCCTTCTTCCGGCACATCAGCTTCCGATTCCTGGAGATCGCGCTGAAGGCTTTGCTGTTTCAGCAGTGCCTTGTAGAGCTTGCTATCGTCCACTCAACCTCCTAAAGGCCCAATAGGGAGATTCAGCCACTGGGCGATTACCGCCGGCTGAAACCCAAGTAAGTTCAACGCCACCATGCCCCCGTATACGGCCATGAATACCACTAGCACAATGAACAGAGCAATGATGTCCCAACGCAACAGACGATCTTTCAAACTACTGGCGTAATGAGGGATTGTTGTCAGCAGCACAACATCTTCCGTCATTTGAGTAATGAGCGACCGGTCGGAACGAATGCGCTGGTCGAACAGCACCAGCATACCAAGCAAACCGACAACCAGGCCGCTACCCAATATCGGCCCTGCAATACCAATTTGCCAGATGGGCATCTCGTTCCAACTGGTTGGAAAAGTCGCCGGTTCCTGAATGCGATAGCTGATGCCCTGACCTTCAACATCCAGTGTCATCGACAGGCGGGCGCGTTCGCGCCGCTCCAGCATGTCTTCGTAAACGCCGCGGGTAACGTCGTAATCTCGTGTCAGTTCCTGTAATTCGGCCTGGTTTTCAGCTACGCGCTCTGCCCGGTCGTAGGCTTCCTGGAGCAATTGTCGGGTGGCAACAAGACGGTTTTGCTGTACTGCCAGTTCAGTTTGATAATTCGTTAAGCGAATACGCAAGTCTTCATACACCTGGTTCTCAATCACCTCGGTGATGTTGCGATTGCCTAATCCCCCGCCCTCTAACTGCTGTTGCTCAAGCTCGGTGATCTGGTCTTTGAGAGCGATAACGTCGGGGTGGGTATCCAGATACTGCAGACGCAGTGTATCCAGACGGCTCTGCATGGAGGCCATACGTTGCTCCAGGTCCGACTGACCTGCCTGAACGATTACCTCCCGGTAAGGCTCTTCTTCTGCGAGTTGCTGTCGAGTCAGCTGTAACTGGGTAGTAGTCTCCTGAATGTGCAATTCAAGGGTTTGGATCTCTGCGCGCAGATTTTCAATTCGGCTTTGCACGCTGCCCTGGCTGCCATCAAAATTCTCGGCCTGGAAGTTTTTCAAAGTCGTTTCGGCTTCTTCAAGCTGGCGCTTGTAGGTTTGAACTTGGGAATCGATAAATTCAAAAGCGTTGCGACTTTCAGCACGTTTTTCAGTGGCAGTGCGCTCAATAAAACGGGTCAGCACCGCACTGAGCACCTGAAACGATCGGCTGGCATCGCCACTGGTGTAACTTAGGTTCAGAAAGCTGCCCCCAGTTACCCGAACCTGAATGGCACGACGTAAATCGGCAATAACGCTGTTGCGTTCAGCGTCGGTCATGTTGGCGTTGAACAAACCCGAATCGACTGCGACGTCTTCCAGCAAGGAGCGGCTTTGCAACATTTCGCGGGCTTCACTTATTCGATCGATAGCTGTCACTTCGGCCGACCCACTCAACAGTGGTGCCAGAATGTTGCTGTTGTCTGCGTAAAGTACTGCGTTGGAGGTATAGGTTTTGGGGGTTATGTAACCCATTGCCAAAATTGCTGACGTTGCCGCCATAAACACCAGGGCTGCCAGCACCCGGTACCGGAACAGCTCCAGCTTCATGGCTCGCAAGGTGTCGAGTATGAAGCGCAGGTCCATCAGAATTCTCCTCGCCAGACAGCCTTCTCTGGCACGGTGATCACATCATTTGGCTGAAGTACAAAGTTAGTGGTCATGTCACCGCGGGAGAAAATCGCCTCCAGATCAACGGAATAGGATTGATATTCGCCTGCGACCAGTCGGTTCAGAGACGCCCGGTCGCCGGCACCATAATCGCTGACACCGCCGGCCTGTAGCACTACATCCATCACCCGCATGCCTTGTTTGAAGGGGATTGACGTTGGCGAATTGACTTGACCGGTAACCCGCACCAGATTGAGGTATTCGGCACTGGCCGGGTTGGTGACCATCACCGTCACTTCCGGTGTGCGAATAACCGACCGCAAGGCCTGGTCGATGGTTGCTGCCAGCTCTTCCGGTTGCCGGCCATCAGCCAGTACATCACCCATCAGCGGCATGGAAATGTAGCCATCTGGCCGAACTATGATGGTTTGGCTCAGTTCTGGGTTGCGCCAGACATTGACGGTAATGGTATCCCCAATTCCGATCTCATATGGCTGTGTCTGAGCCGTTATCGGAGGGGCATTCTTGTCATTTGCACTGGGCTGGGGGCCTGGGCGGGATGCACAGGCAGAAACCAATACCAACACCAGAGCTCCCAACAGAACCCGGCTCATTCCCTTCTTTACGTTCATTCAGCGTACTCCCTTGCCCAATAACACCACTTCTACTGTCTGGATCATAATCAAAATATCCATCAACAGACTGTGGTTCTTAGAATAGTACAGATCGTATTCCAGCTTGCCGCGCGCGTCATCTACTGAAGCCCCATAAGGGTAGTTGAGTTGCGCCCACCCCATCAGACCCGGCTTCACGTAATGGCGGGTACCGTAAAAGGGTATTTTCTCGTTCAGCTCCGATACAAATTCTGGCCGTTCGGGCCGGGGACCGACAAAGCTCATGTCGCCGCGAAGCACATTGTACAACTGGGGCAGTTCGTCGAGCCGGGTATTGCGAATGAAAGCGCCAACGCGCGTCACCCGGCTGTCGTTTTCCGAGGCCCACACCGCCTTACCTTCTTTTTCGGCATCCTGCCGCATGCTGCGGAACTTGTAGATGCGAAAGGGTTTGCCATCCTTACCCACCCGATGCTGGCTATACAGCACTGGCAAGCCGGAATCGAGCATAACGGCCAGTGCCGTCAGCAGCATGATCGGAGCCAGTATCAGCGCCAGGCTAAGCGCGATGAACAGGTCGAGCAGCCTTTTGGTCGCAGATCGCGAGCGCGATGCCCGGAATCCGTCGGAGTAGAGAATCCACGAGGGCTGAACCAGACCAATGTTGGCCTTTTTCATACTGCGTTCGTAAAATGATTGTGCATCGGTAATTTCAGTCCCACTCAGCTTGCATTCCATCAACTCTGCCATGGGTAATGACCGCCCGTCTGTGCGGCGTCGCTCTTGCGGAGCCATGACGACTTCGGAAATGCGGTGCCGGCGAACGAAATCGGGCCAGTCGGTAGGGGGTTCCATTAAAAGGTCGCTGGCAACAATTGGATTATCGGTATCGCGGATGCAACCGATGATTTTGACGCCTAGAAAGCTCTGGTAGTTGTTATAGTCTTCCACTAGCTGGGCGGCGACTGCTCCGGTGCCGTAAATGACAATATGGCGATTTAACTGCGACAGATCGACCAGCAGGATGAAAAACAGACGCAGTAGCATTGCCCCTGCCAGCGCCATGCAGATTGAAACCAGCAAGAAGTTACTGTTGAACCCGGTCGCGGGAATAAGTTCGTGGAGCAGGGTAAGAGCCAGCCCGCTCAGAAAGAAATAAGCGACCAGCGAGCGGAAGAACATGGCTAGCCAGCCTTCCTGAATGAAGGCCATATAAATACCCATGGACAGGGTGCCCAGGCTGAGTACCAGTGCGAACAACAGCGCTGTGCCGGGGTTTACCGCCACCCGGTTAGCTTCCAGGCCAACCAGCTCAAGCATAGCTGGAGTAAGACCCGGCACAAGCCAGAACCAGAGAAACTCCAGAAACCCCAGGAGCACGTAGGGGATGTGAAGGTAATGTTTTCTGAATCGAATATAAGACAAAGACTAAAATCCTTTTGATGGCCAGCTGACGCACGGCTCCCTGTTCCGAGGGTCGGCCACATTGTGCGCTGTGTCTCAAATAATCTCAAGCGCCGACCCGCCACGGCATCGTGTAAAGAGACGAAACCAGAGAGGGCGATCAGGGTGTAATCGTGCGATGCCAGCGTTATTATTGCCCGATAACTGTTATTGTGTTGGCCATAAGCGAACCTTGCCCTGCATTCGAAGGGTTTTGGCCCGCAATTCCGGCACGTTGAACAAGGAGTTTACTCGCTGATATGGACGTTACCCCGGTATCTTCAAACCCGGCCTCCCCGGCCAAGCAGCCCGGCAACAACGGCAAAATGACCACCGCCAGAGCCATTCATGCGCTTAGCATCGACGTAGAAGACTACTTTCAGGTCGCCGCCCTGGCCCGGGTAGTAAAGCCCGCAGACTGGGATGCCATGCCCTCTCGCGTCGAGGCCAATACCGATGCCCTGCTGGCTCTGTTTGAGCGAAAAGGCGTGAAAGCCACCTTTTTCGTTCTCGGCTGGGTCGCCGAGCGCCACCCGGAGCTGATTCGCCGCCTGGCCGATCATGGCCACGAAATCGCCTCGCACGGTTACAGCCACCAGCTTATTTATACACAAACACCCGCCATTTTTACTGAAGAAACCCGGCGTTCAAAGGATATTCTGGAAAATATCATTCAAAAACCGGTCACAGGGTATCGGGCAGCCAGCTACTCCATTACCCATCGCTCACTCTGGGCACTGGATGTCTTGAGCGACCTGGGGTTTACCTGGGATTCGAGCATATTCCCGATCCGGCACGACAATTACGGCATTCCCGGCTCACCACGCGAGCCTTACCTGCTGAAAACCGGGAACGGCGGCGTTTTGCGTGAGTTCCCGCTCACCACAGCCCGGATGTTTGGGCAGAATATTCCAGCGGCGGGCGGCGGCTATTTCCGGCAGTTCCCGTACCCGGTATTTCGTCATCTGTTCCGCCAGGCCAGTGGCGGTGACCGGGTACCTCAAATGTTTTACCTGCACCCCTGGGAAATAGACCCTGATCAGCCGCGGTTTACTGCTGCCAGTTGGTTTTCACGGTTCAGACACTACACCAACCTTAGCAAGTGCTATGGCAGGCTTGAGCAGTTACTGGACGACTTTCAGTTCGACACCGTTTCCAACAGCTATAGCCGTTATATGGCGGACGGAAACCAGAGCGGCGATCGGGTGTATTCAGCCGACCGTCTGGGCCTTGAGGGGCAACTGGCATGAGCCGGGTGCTCAGGCCTGCCATCAATATCAAGTAGTGACATTGACTTAATGACGGGCGCCTCGCAAAGGCCCCCGGATGGATGAACCAACATGTACCTGGACCACTTTGACCTGAAACGACACCCCTTCCGGATGGCACCGGAGGAAGACTTTATTTACATGAGTCAGCAGCACTCGCGCGCCTTCGTATATATGGATTCAGCCGTATGGAGCCCAGAGGGGTTCGTGGTCATCAGCGGTGAAATCGGCTCCGGCAAGACGACGCTGCTCAAAAAGCTGATACATGGCATCAACGACAATTTAAAGCTGTTTCACATCGCTTACACCAACCTGAAGTCGGACGACCTGTTCCATTTGATCGTTCGCCAGGCTGGTTTGCCACACGACGACACCAACAAGGTATCGATGCTGCTGTCGATCAACGATTACCTGCAGCAATTGTCCAACGATGGCATTCCAGTCGTGTTGGCAGTAGATGAAGCCCAGAACCTGAGCCACGAAAACCTGGAAGACATTCGCATGCTGTCTGGTCTTGAAGGGGCCAATGGGCCGGTGATGCGGGTGATTCTGCTGGGTCAGCCGGAGCTGAAAGATTCAATCTACCAGATTCCCCAGTTGGCACAGCGCGTTAAGCTCTTCTTTCACTTGAATGGGTTGAGCGCGAAAGAGACGGCGGAATACATCGACCACCGGTTGTTCATCGCAGGCTATGAAGGTGAAACACTCTTCGATCAGAAAACCATTGAACAAATCTACAAGCTCAGCAAAGGCATTCCCCGCCTGATCAACAAGCTGTGCGACGGCCTGATGCTGTGCGCCTATTCAGACGATCGCACCAACATCAACGCCGCTGATCTGATCGAGATTCGACAGGATTTGATGGGCGAGACATTCATGGCGCACATGGAAGCGGAGACCGGCGACGATCCGGACCCAGAACAGGCTGAGCCGCCAACAATATCGAATGTCTCAGGTCAGGACGACGAATCAGCCCTGGGGCGCATCGCCGGTGCACTGGAACGCATCGACGCCAAGCTCGAACGGCTGGTCAGCCAGCAGGACGTGCCGCCCAGCAATGTTAAGCCGTTGAATCCAAAGCGGCGGAGTTAGGGCGGGTCACCTACCTGGTCCTCCAAGGCCCATCGAAGGGCCTTGGAGGGAACACGACCAACCCCGGTCTTAAGCCCAGCCCTGCAATTCCTGACTCACAATCTTGTTCAGCATTTCAATACTCCGGTCAGACGCATTCAGGCAGGGCAAGACATCGCAGGCTTCCCCTCCGGCTTCCAGAAATCCATCCCGGGCTTCAATGGCGATCTCTTCCAGTGTCTCAACACAGTCAGACACAAACCCCGGCGTAGCTACGGCAATGCGTTTGATACCTTCTTTCGGCAGTTGCTCCATAACCTCGGCGGTATAGGGTTGCAGCCATTTGGTCGGGCCAAGGCGGGATTGAAACGTAACCCGCACCCGCTCCTTTGGCCAGCCCAGCCCTTCTTGCAGCAGGCGGGCCGTTTTCTGGCAATGGCAGTAATAGGGGTCGCCCTTGTCGAAATAGGCCTGGGGCAGGCCGTGAAACGACAGCACCAGTACTTCTGGCTCCTGCTCCAGGGCTGCCAGTTGCTCCTGCGTTTGGGAGACCAGCGCATCGATATGGGCCGGATGGTCGTGCCAGGGGTGAGCTACGCGCAATGTAGGCTGCCAGCGCATCTTTTTCAGGGTATTGAAGACGGCATCGGTCACTGAGGCGGAGGTGGTTGCGGAATACTGCGGGTACAGCGGCAATACCAGCAAACGGTCGCAGCCCTGAGCCATCAGGGATTCGATGCGCGAGGATATCGACGGCGTACCATAACGCATGGCCCAGTCGATCGCCCAATCGGGCTGCTGTCGTTGCAGCTGCTCGGCCTGTTCGCGGGTATAACGCCGCAGCGGAGACTCGTCCGGGTTGGTCAGCCAGATTTTCTGATAGGCGGCGGCCGATTTTTTCGGACGAAAAGTCAGAATCGGACCAAACAATATGGGCCACCAGATCAGTGGGCTGACCTCAATGATGCGCCGGTCCATCAGAAACTCGCGCAAGTAGCGGCGCACGCTGGCGGTATCGGGGGCATCGGGCGTGCCCAGGTTGACCAGCAGGACGCCGATGCGACCGTGTTTTACAGCAGGATGTTGCTCGGGTTTTGTCATTCCGTTCCTTCCAGTCGGGCGATGAGGGCGAGTAGATCTTTACGGCGAGGGTGACACCATGAATACTGGTTTCATTGTAAAGAATAATAAGTAAGAGGTGCAGTACCCCCGTGATGAACCCCTGGTCATTATTCTCTCTGGCAATCGCCTATGTGGCGGTCCTGTTTATGATCGCCCTGTATGGAGACCGGCAGAAAGAGAAGCGCTGGCCGGGCTGGATCAACGCCAGTATTTATTCGATGTCGCTGGCCGTGTATTGCACCAGCTGGACCTACTATGGGGGTGTCGGGCGCGCTGCCAGCGGTGGCTGGGAGTTCCTGCCCATCTATCTTGGGCCGATTCTGGTGTTTACGCTGGGCGGGCCGGTGCTGATCAAACTGGTCAAACTCGGGCACCGGCAGAACACGACCTCCATCGCTGATTTCCTGGCCTCGCGCTACGGCAAGCGCAATGGCATTGCGGTGCTGGTGACCTCTATCTGCACCCTGGCGGGTGTCCCTTACATTGCGCTGCAGCTGAAGGCGGTTTCCACCAGCCTGGAAGTGCTGGTTGACCCGGTGCTGATTCAGCAAAGCGGCATGAGTGACACCGCGCTCATCGTTGCCCTGGCCATGATTGGTTTTGCCACTCTGTTCGGCACCCGCCAAGTCAATGTGTCGGAGCATCACCGTGGCATGATGCTGGCGATTGCCTTTGAATCGGTGGTCAAGCTCGCTGCCCTGGTGACGCTGGCGCTGTTTGTGGTCTATGTGTTTTTTAATGGCCCGGCGGATTACATGACCACCTTCCGGCAAATTGAAGTCTTCGACTGGAACGGTCCGTCACTGAACTTCATCACCCAGACCATTCTGGCGGCGGGCGCCATTCTTGTGCTGCCACGCCAGTTCCATGTAACGGTGGTGGAGAATACCGATTTGCGCCATCTGAATCAGGCGCGCTGGGGGTTCAGTATCTACCTGATCCTGATCAGCCTGGTCATTCTGCCCATCACCACCGCAGGTCTGATGCTGTTTCCGGCCGATGCGGTCAATGCCGATACCTATGTCCTGCTGATTCCCCAGGCCACCCAGCAAAGCTGGTTGAGCGCCCTGGTCTTTATCGGCGGCTTCTCTGCCTCCACGGCGATGATTGTGATCACCACCCTGACGCTGTCGACCATGCTCAGCAATGACGTGATTTTACCGCTGCTGATGCGCGGCCGGATGTCGGAACCCATGCGTCAGGTAGGGCCAGCACTGATTCTGGTGCGGCGCCTGGCCATCGTTGGGGTGATTCTGGCCGCCTGGTTGTACCACCACAGTTTCGGCGGCATTGATGAGTTGTCGACCATCGGTTTGCTGGCATTTTCTCTGGTGGTGCAGTTAATACCCGCACTGATCGGTGGCCTTTACTGGCGCAAGGGCAACGCCTGGGGTGCCTATGGCGGCATGCTGATTGGTACCCTGTTATGGGCCTGGACGCTGATGCTGCCCACCCTGGTTCGTTCAACCATGCTTCCGGAGACCTTTCTGCAGCACGGCCTGCTCGGTTTCGACTGGCTGAAGCCCGAGGCTCTGTTCGGCTTCGAGTTCAGTGACCCGCTCAGCCATGGGGTTTTCTTCAGCCTGTTTGCCAATACGCTGGTTTACATCTGGCTGTCGCGCCGTACCCAGCCGAGCCTGAGTGATCGCATGCAGGCGGCCGCCTATGTCAACCTCGATGAGCATTTGCACCACCCCGGCCAGGTACCCCGTAAAATCACCATTCGCACCGGCGAACTGATCGCCATGCTGGAGCGCTTTGCCGGCTATAGCCGCACCCGCACCCTGATCGAGGATTTCGAGCGGGTGAATCACCTGCACCTGAATCCCCAGGAAGCGCCAACGGCAGACTTCATTCGCTATGTTGAGCGCACCCTGTCTGGCGTGATCGGCGCCAGCTCGGCACGGGCCATGATGCACTCGGCGCTGTCGGGCCGGCATTTGAATTTTGAAGATGTGGTGACCTTCTTTGATGAAACCACCCAGGCGATACAGTTTAACCAGAAGGTGCTGTCGGCAACGCTGGAGAACATCGATCATGGCGTATCAGTGCTGGATGGCGATATGAATCTGGTTGCCTGGAACCGCAAATACCTGGAGATGTACCAGTACCCCAAAGGCATGATTCGGGTTGGAGCTCCGGTGGAAACCCTGGTCCGGTTCAACGCCGAACGCGGCGAGTGCGGCCCCGGCTCACCGGATGAACACGTGCGTCGGCGCGTTGAGCACTTAAAGCAGGGAACCTCGCACCGCTTTATCCGGGTTCGCCGCGACGGCTCGGTGATTGAAATTCGGGGCAACCCGCTGCCTGGCGGCGGTTTCGTAACGACGTTCAACGACATTACCGAGTTCGTTAAAGCTCAGGATGAACTGCAGGACGCCAAAAACACCCTGGAGATTCGGGTCGCCGAACGAACCGAGGCTGCGCGCCTGATCAACGCAGAGCTGCGCGCTGAAATCGGGGAGCGTGAACGCGCCGAAGCGGCCTTGCTGGCCGCGAAAAGTGAAGCCGAGCGCGCCAACGCCAGTAAAACCCGCTTTCTGGCCCTGGCCAGCCACGACATTCTGCAACCGCTGAACGCGGCCCGGCTCTACACTGCGGCCCTGGCCGAGCAATGGCCCGGGGAGTCGACACTCAATAAGCTCGACCAGTCACTGCGGACCACCGAAGAGCTGATGTCGACACTGCTCGAAATTGCCCGGCTGGACGGTCAGGAGGAAGCCCCCGCCACTCAATCAATGGCCCTGGGGCCCCTGCTGCAGGGCATCGACAACGAATTTCAGCCAGTCGCCCGGGAAAAGCAGCTGCAGTTGCGGGTTCGGCCAACCCGGCTGGCGGTGCGTTCTGTGCCCAATTCGTTGCGCCGTATCGTGCAGAATCTGGTATCGAACGCCATCAAATACACCCGAACAGGCAGGGTTCTGGTGGGTGCGCGCAAACGCGGTAACCGGGTTGTCATTCAGGTTTGGGATACCGG
>DASSWT010000192.1:0-14352 GCA_035704555.1 Saccharospirillum sp.
GACGCCAGTCAGCGTTGCGATCAGCAAGCCACTGCCGATGACTTTCTGGTAGTCGACTTTCAGCCGGTCCTTGAGCCAGTCGACGCCGTGAGCAATGTACTGCTGAATAATGGCGATGGACGTGACCAGGCCTGCAATAAAACCACCGCCTGGCAGGTTGTGGCCGCGCAGGAAGATGTAGGCCGAGACCAGCAAGGCCAGCGGCAGCAGACCCTGGGAGATAACCGACAGCATCATCGGGTGTTTGTCATCAGTCCAGGGGCGGCCATAGTCGTCGCTGGTGGGTTTGAACAGCCCCATCCGGGCGATCAGTTTGTAGATGCCGAGCGCGGCAATGCCCAGTACGGTGATTTCACCCAGCGTATCAAAGCCCCGGAAGTCGACCAGAATGACGTTGACCACGTTGGTACCACCACCGCCGGTTTTGGCGTTATCGAGGAAGAAGTCGGAAATACTGTCCAGCGGCCGGGTGATGATGGCGTAGTTAATGGTACCGATGATGCCGCCAAAGATGGCGGCGATGGTCAGGTCCCGTGCTACCCGGCGCGGGCTGGATTCCTTGGGCGTGTTCTGTGGCAGGAAGAACAGCGCCAGCAACAACAGGATGATGGTGACCACTTCTACCGACAGTTGTGTCAGCGCCAGATCCGGTGCGGAGAACAGCGCAAAGGCGAGTGAGACGATGAGCCCGACCACCGACAGCATCAGCAAGGCGATCAGCCGTTTGCGGTGCCAGATCACGGTCCCCAGTGCCGAGATCGCCAGCAGGGCTGCGCCGGAGAGCATGACCGCATCGACTGGAATCTGGGGCCGCAAACCGGCGGTGGTATCGAGGTCGATCAATGGCAAGCCCAGCAGTACCAGTGCCACCAGAATCAACAGAAACGAGTAACGTTGCAGCGAGCCGTTTTCGAACCAGTCGATAAAGGTGGCGCAGTGCTTCATGACCCATTTGACCGATTTGTCGAAGATCAGGTTGGCATTGGCCTCCGGAAACTGGGCCTGGAAGGTAAACAGCTTTTCCCGGTTGATGTACACATAGGCGCCGCCGGTCATCGCCAGGGCGCTCATCAGCAGTGGCAGGTTAAAGCCGTGCCAGATGTAGAGGCCATAATCGGGCAGTTCGCCGCCGACCACAGAGCCGGCCGCCGTTGCGAGCAGATCGCCGATCAGCAGGGCGGGCCAGATGCCAACCAGCAAACACAGCGCCACCAGAATATCGATCGGCAGGCGCATGTAGCGGGGGGGTTCGTGCGGTGTTTTGGGCAGGTCGATGGGTTCGCCGTTGAAGAACACATCGTGAATAAAGCGCAATGAGTAGGCGACTGAAAATGCCGTGCCCACCGTCGCCAGCACCGGAATCATCCACGACAGCGAGCCCAGTGAGCTTTGACCGAGGGTTTCGGCAAAGAACATTTCCTTCGACAAGAAGCCGTTCAGCAGCGGCACCCCGGCCATGGAGGCGGCCGCGACCATCGCCAGGGTGGCGGTGTAGGGCATGTATTTCCACAGCCCGTTCAACCGGCGCATGTCGCGGGTGCCGGTTTCATGGTCGATGATACCGGCCGCCATGAACAGGGAGGCTTTGAAGATGGCGTGGTTGATGATGTGGAACACGGCGGCCACGGCGGCCATGTCGGAGCCCATGCCGAGCAGCAGGGTGATCAGACCCAGATGGCTGACGGTGGAGTAGGCCAGCAGACCTTTGAGGTCATGCTTGAACAGGGCGGTGTAGGCGCCGATCAGCAACGTTGTCAGGCCGGTCAGGCTGACGATGACGAACCAGAGTTCGGTGCCGGACAGTACCGGGTAAAACCGGGCCATCAGGAACAGGCCGGCCTTTACCATGGTGGCCGAGTGCAGGTAAGCGCTCACCGGCGTTGGTGCCGCCATGGCGTAGGGCAGCCAGAAGTGGAACGGGAACTGAGCGGATTTGGTGAAGGCGCCGAGCAATACCAGTATGACGATAACCGGGTAGGCGGCGTGTTCGCGCAGCAGGTCGCCGCTGTTAAGCACAGCAGTCAGGTCGTAACTGCCGACGATGTTGCCGATCAGCACGACGCCGGCCAGCAGGGCCAGGCCACCGAGCCCGGTAACGGTCATGGCCATGCGCGCGCCTTTGCGGGCATCGCTGTTGTGGTTCCAGAAGCTGATCAGCAAGAAGGAGCTGACGCTGGTCATCTCCCAGAAGACCCACATTTGCAGGAGGTTATGCGAGACCACGATGCCGAGCATGGCGGTCATGAACAGGATCAGGTAGGCGTAAAACAGGCCCATCGAGTCTTTGTCGGACAGGTAGTAACGGGCGTAGAGGATGATCAGCAGGCCGATGCCGAGCACCAGTATCGCAAACAATAGCGCCAGCCCATCCAGGTGCACTGACAGTTCGAGGCCGAGCAGGGGAATCCAGGGCATGGTCGCGACCACGGCCTGGCCGTCAAACACGGCTGGCAGGTGAGATAGGACCAGAACCAGGGCCATCGCCGGGGCGGCAGCGGTAGCAAAGGCACAGGCAGTGCGACCGAAGCGGTCCGTCAGCAGGGGTACAACTGTCCCCAGCAAAGGTAACAGCAGTATCCAGAAAAGACTCATGGGTGGGTAAGACTCCCCTTGGTTAAAACGGCAACATCAAGCGAGACAATCCTACGCTCCAGCGCGGTGCACAGATCGGTCTGCTCGCTCGCTGTTCAATGGCAAAAGAGGATAACGAGGCAGGCAACAAGCGTCCAGAAAAACCGGAATTGTTGGTGGTTGGCTTAGTGCCGGGAGGTCGTGACGGCCACCAGGTAGGCTTACCCGGGTTTTTAACTTCGTGGGAGGCCAGTCTCTGGGCGACTGGAATAAAGCAGTGCCGGTGACAGACCCCCTCTGGCACAACCATGCCGAAAGGGCCCTGTTCACCAACATTTGTCTAAACAAACCCAGATGCTGTTGAGGTTACAGCTTGATCCAGGTGGCTTTGATCTCGCTGTATTTGTCGAACGCATGCAGCGATTTGTCGCGACCGTTACCGGATTGCTTGTAGCCTCCGAAGGGGGCGGTCATGTCACCGCCATCCCATTGGTTGACCCAGACGGAGCCCGCCCGCAGGCCGCGTGCGAAGCGGTGCGCCCGGCTCAGGTTGCTGGTCCAGACGGCGGCGGCGAGGCCGTAAATCGAGTCGTTGGCGATGGCCAGGGCTTCTTCTTCGTCGGTAAAGCGTATCACCGAGAGCACCGGTCCGAAGATTTCTTCCTGGAAGATGGTCATTTCCCGGGTGACGTCTTCAAATACCGTCGGCTCCATAAAAAAGCCGCCGTCGACCGTGTTGGCGCGATTACCGCCGGTTGATAGCCGGGCACCCTGGGTTTTGCCGGTGTCGATGTAGCCCTGCACCCGCTTGAGCTGGGTTTCATCGACGATGGCGCCAACGTTGGTTGCCGGGTCGAGTGGGTTGCCGGGCTTCCAGTGCTGTACGGCGCGCAGCACTTCGGCCATGAATTCATCGGCAATGCTGGCCTCAACTAAAAGACGAGAGCCAGCGGTGCAGACTTCGCCCATATTGAAGCAGATGCCTTCGGCCGCGGCTTTGGCCGCCGCCGGCAGGTCCGGTGCGTCGGCGAAGACGACGTTCGGTGATTTGCCGCCAGCCTCGGTCCAGACGCGTTTCATGTTGGATTCGCCGGCGTAGATCATCAGTTGCTTGGCAATGGCCGTAGAGCCTGTGAACACCAGGGTGTCGACGTCCATATGCAGCGCCAGGGCCTTGCCGACGGTGTGGCCGAAGCCGGGCAATACGTTGAAGACGCCGTCGGGTATGCCGGCCTCTTTGGCCAGAGCCGCCAGGCGCAGTGCCGACAACGGGGATTTTTCAGACGGCTTGAGTATCACCGAGTTGCCCATGGCCAGGGCCGGGCCTATTTTCCAGCTGGCCATGATCATCGGGAAGTTCCAGGGCACGATCGCCGCTACGACACCGACGGCTTCGCGCGATACCAGACCGAGTTCGCCCGGGCCGGTCGGGGCGATTTCATCGTACAGTTTGTCGATCGCTTCGGCCGACCATTGCAGGCTGCGGCAGGTGGCGGGTATGTCGACATTGCGGGAGTCGGTGATCGGCTTGCCCATGTCGAGGGTGTCGAGCAGGGCCAGTTCGTCGCCATGCTGTTTGATCAGGTCGACAAAGCGCAGCATGATGGTTTTGCGCTTGGCGGGGGGTAAATGCGACCAGCGACCATCGTTGAAGGCGGCGCGCGCATGGCGCACGGCGATATCGGCATCGGCACTGTCGCACGCCGCTACTTTGGCCAGTAGCCGGTTGTCGATCGGGCTGCGGCTTTCAAAGGTCTCGCCAGAGTCGGCGGCCTGGTAGCGGCCATTGATGAAGGCGCGGCCTTCGGGCTTGAGCTCGGCGGCGCGTTGGGTCCAGTATTCGAGAGTGTCGGTCATGTTGGGAAACCTGCTAGTCAGCGTCATTCTTATTGCACGCTACCTTACCCCAGTCGTCGGCCGTGTTTCAATATATTGAACGCGACGGCCGTGCATTAGTAGGGCCCGGGTTCCAGGGCATATACCCCTGAGCTATTAGCAGATATGCCTTGATGACCCTAGCGAACCAAGGTTGTAGCGAGGCTTGATGTTTTATTTATTTTACATACACTGGCCTCTGTGTGTTCGAAATAACAAACATCTAAGGCGCGACCCTGGCGGTGGCGTCCGGTTCAGTCAGAGTGAGATCGGCCATGACCCAGACCCCTGATAACACCTCTAAACAGCAAACCAAGACGGCCCATTCGGCCGTTTCTGTTTCACCGGCAAAAACCGACGCCTTCTGGATGCCGTTTACCGCCAATCGTCAGTTCAAAGCCGAACCGAGGCTTTTGGTCGGCGCCGAGGGCATGCATTACACCTCGGAAGACGGTCGCAGCCTGCTGGATGGTACGGCAGGGCTGTGGTGTGTGAATGCCGGTCACGGCCGGGCGCATATCTCTGAAGCCGTCGCCCGCCAGATCAGCGAGATGGATTATGCACCGACTTTTCAGATGGGCCATCCCAAACCGTTTGAACTGGCAGAGCGGCTGGTGAAACACACGCCGGATGGCATTAATAAGGTGTTTTTTACCAATTCCGGCTCTGAATCGGTCGATACTGCCCTGAAAATCGCTCTGGCTTACCACAGAGCGTGCGGCCACGGTGAGCGTACTCGTCTGATCGGGCGTGAACGGGGTTACCATGGTGTCGGTTTTGGCGGTATCTCCGTTGGCGGCCTGGTGAACAATCGCAAGGCCTTCGGCACGGGCCTGAACGGGGTCGATCACCTGCGCCATACGCTGTTGCCTGAAAATGCCTTCAGCAAGGGCTTGCCCGAGCACGGCGCCGACCTGGTTCAGGATCTTGAACGGATGATCGCGCTGCACGGTGCGGACACCATCGCCGCTGTTATTGTTGAACCCGTTGCCGGTTCGGCGGGCGTTATTCTGCCCCCCAAAGGCTATTTGCAGCGCTTGCGCGAACTGACCAAACAACACGGTATTCTGCTGATTTTCGATGAGGTCATCACCGGCTTTGGCCGTGTTGGCAAGCCGTTCGCCGCCAACCGTTTTGGCGTAACGCCGGATCTGATGACTACAGCCAAGGGCCTGACTAACGGCGCCATTCCGATGGGCGCGGTCTTCGCGGCCGACTTTATTCACGATGCTTTTATGCACGGCCCCGAATCGGTGATCGAACTCTTCCATGGCTACACTTATTCCGGTCACCCGGTGGCCGCCGCTGCCGGCCTGGCGACACTCGATATTTACGAGCAGGAAGGCCTGTTCGAGCGCACGCTGGAGATGGAACCCATCTGGCAAGACGCGCTGCACAGCCTGAAAGGCACGCGCAACGTCAAAGACATTCGCAACATCGGCCTGATTGGCGCCGTGGAACTGGAAGCGCGCGAAGCGCCCGGTGCCCGTGGCTATGATGTTTTCCATCACTGTTACTGGAAAGGCAATGCGCTGGTGCGGTGCACCGGTGACACCATTGCCATGTCGCCGCCACTGATTATTAACGAAGCGCAAATCGACCAGCTTGTGTCGACGCTGAAGAAGGCCATTGAAGCCACCGATTAATCCGGTTCCCGGAGGTACTGCTCGGGGGCTGAAACACTTATTTAAAAGATTGGAAAACCGATGAAACAGATTAGCCATTTTATTAACGGCGCAGCCACCGCGCCGAGCAAGCGCAACGGCCCGGTGTTCAACCCGGCGCTGGGTGAACAGACGGCCGAAGTCTCCCTGGCCAGTGCCGACGAAGTCGTCGGGGCCATTGAAGCCGCCAGGGCCGCTTTTGTTGACTGGTCTGAAACCACACCGCTGAATCGCTCTCGTGTGCTGTTCCGCTTCAAGATGCTGCTTGAAGAACGGCTGGACGAACTGGCAGAAGTGATCAGCGCCGAACACGGCAAGGTGTTTGAAGATGCCCGCGGCGAAGTAGTGCGCGGCATGGAAGTGGTTGAATTTGCCTGTGGCATTCCGCACCTGCTTAAAGGTGAAATTACCGAGCAGGTCGGTCGTGGCGTTGATGCCTGGTCGGTCAATCAGCCGCTGGGCGTGGTCGCCGGTATCTCCCCCTTTAACTTCCCCGCCATGGTGCCGATGTGGATGTGGCCTGTTGCCATTGCTTGCGGCAACACCTTCATCATGAAACCCTCGGAAAAAGACCCGAGCGCACCCTTGCTGGTCGCCGAATGGCTAAAAGAAGCCGGCTTGCCCGATGGCGTGTTCAACGTGGTGAACGGCGATAAAGAAGCCGTCGATGTGTTGCTGACCCATCCGGCCATTCAGGCAGTCAGCTTTGTTGGCTCGACCCCCATCGCTGAATATATATACAGCACCGCCAGCGCCAATGGCAAACGAGTACAGGCACTTGGCGGCGCCAAGAACCATTTGGTAGTCATGCCCGATGCCGATATCGACGGCGCCGTCAACGCCCTGACCGGCGCGGCCTATGGCTCAGCTGGTGAACGCTGCATGGCGATTTCAGTGGCGGTCGCGGTCGGCGACATTGCCGATGAACTGGTCGACAAGTTAGCGGAAAAAGCCCGCACCCTGAAGATCGGTAATGGCGCCGAAAAAGGCCTGGATATGGGACCACTGGTAACGCGTGAGCATCTGGCCAAGGTGACTGGTTATGTGGATGCCGGCGTAAAAGAAGGCGCGACCCTGGTAGTCGATGGCCGTGGCCATAAAGTAGACGGACACGAGTCGGGTTATTTCATTGGCGGCTGCCTGTTCGACCACGTGACCCCGGAAATGTCGATTTACCAGGAAGAAATTTTCGGCCCGGTGCTGTGCGTAGTGCGAGTGCCGGATTACGTAAGCGCGGTCAAACTGATCAATGCCCATGAATACGGCAACGGCACTTCGATCTACACCCGAAGCGGTGGCGCTGCGCGTCAGTTTACCCGCGATATCCAGGTCGGCATGGTCGGCGTAAACGTGCCCATCCCAGTACCGATGGCCTTCCATGCCTTCGGCGGCTGGAAGCGCTCGCTGTTCGGCAGCAACCATATGCACGGCATGGAAGGCGTACGTTTTTACACCCGTCGCAAGGCCGTGACAGCGCGCTGGCCAGAAGGTGACATGGGTGCAGATTTCGTGATGCCGACCCTGGAATAATATTGACAGGTTAACTCAAGTTTCGGCGTTCGGTTTTGCTCTGTTGCCAGTGGTCCGTGCCAGACACCGGGTACACCTGTCCGGGGTCGGCGTGAACCCGTCCATGGGGCCTAGACTGAAGCATCCATGCTTCAGACTACCCCGGATAGGTGCACCCGGTACCTGGCACTTATCCTGATGCGAACGCCGAAACTTGAGTTACCAGAGCCCCAAGCTTCCCCCTTTTTATACTTGATATAGTGGAGCCCCAGATGACCCGTCGTACCGAACACACCGGTTCCTATTATGCGGCCAGTGCCAACCCGACACCGGATCGCCCGGCCCTGACTGACTCTGTTCAGGCGGATGTCTGTGTGATTGGCGCAGGTTTTACCGGCCTGTCGACAGCCCTGCATCTGGCCGAGGCCGGGTTCAGCGTGGTGGTGCTTGAGGCGGCGCGTATTGGCTATGGCGCCAGCGGTCGTAACGGCGGCCAGTTGGTGAACAGTTACAGCCGTGACATTGATGTGATCGAAAAAAATTACGGCATGGAAACCGCCAAAATGCTTGGCGGCATGGCCTTTGAAGGCGCCGATATCATCCGTCAGCGCATTCGCGACTACAACATCGACTGCGACTATCGTGATGGCGGAGTCTTTGTAGCGTTCAACAAGCGTCAGTTGCATGAACTGCAGGAGCAAAAAACCCTGTGGGAGCGCTATGGTCACACCCAGCTCGATTTTCTCGATCGGGATGCGGTACGCAAAGTGGTGAAATCCGACCAATACATCGGCGGTTTGCGCGATAACCGGGCCGGGCATATTCACCCGCTGAATCTTGCGTTGGGCGAAGCAGCAGCGATTGAGCAGCACGGTGGCCAGATTTTCGAAGACTCGCCGGTGGTAAAAATCGATCGGGGTGAATCGCCGGTGGTTCACACCGACAAAGGCCAGGTTCGAGCCAAATTCGTCATGGTCGCCGGTAATGCTTATCTGGGTAATCTTGTACCGGAACTGGCCGCCAAATCGATGCCCTGTGGCACCCAGATCGTCGCCACTGAAGTGCTCGGTGAAGAGCGTGCCCGGTCTCTGATACCACAGCTGGAATGCGTTGAAGACTGCAACTACAAGCTCGACTACTTCCGCATCACTGGTGATTTCCGCCTGCTGTATGGTGGTGGCGTCACCTACGGCGGTGGCGACCCGGACTCGATTGAGCGCTTCCTGCGCCCTCGCCTGGAAGCGAC
This sequence comes from Saccharospirillum sp., assembly GCA_035704555.1. Taxonomy (GTDB): domain Bacteria; phylum Pseudomonadota; class Gammaproteobacteria; order Pseudomonadales; family Natronospirillaceae; genus Saccharospirillum. The sequence goes on from DASSWT010000192.1 coordinate 8,866, forward strand.
CTTCCCGAGCCTGGCCGGCGTCAAGTTGGACTACGCCTGGGGCGGGGACTTCCTGCTCACCATGAGCCGGCTGCCGCAATTCGGCCGCATCGGCGACAACATCTATTACGCTCAGGGCTACAGTGGTCACGGTGTCACCACCACCCACCTGGCCGGCAAACTGATCGCCGAAGCCCTGCGCGGCCAGGCCGAACGCTTCGACGCCTTCGCCAGCCTGAAACACTTTCGCTTCCCCGGTGGCCAACTGTTCAGAGCGCCTTATACAGCCATCGGTGCGACTTACTACGGGTTGAGAGACAAGTTGGGGATCTAGGTTGGCCTAGGAGCCATTATCTAACCCAAAGAACGTTGCCAAAGCCTCCCTGGTTGCTGGAAAGGGCACCGGGTATGCCCTTTAGAGGCACGCCGTGAACCCATCCCTGGGGGCTCGAAGACCGCGTCCATGCGGTCTAACGGCCTCAAAAGGGCACACCCGGCGCCCTTTCGGTTCACTATTTGCCACGTCGAATTAAGCCAGTGTCAGACCAGCAACCGGTATCGGGTGCGGTTCTGGCGGGCGTCGGTCCCCAGGGATGGGGACCGTCGAGCTTACACGGACGTACTTGCAGCGACCGCCAGAACCGTACCCGGTGCCGGTTGCGGACGACTGCCTCCCTACAACATTAAGCCAACTTCGAAAGTGCCTCCCCGCCAACCAGTGCCACCGATCAGAAGTCCCATTCAACCCTCAAATCATGCGAAAATACCGCCAAACCAGCAATGCAGTGAATTTGATATGCGCATTTGGGTAGATGCCGACGCCTGTCCTACGGTAATCCGCGACATTATTGTGCGGGCGGCGGAGCGGACGCAGGTTCAGACCACCTTTGTGGCCAATCAGTACATCAAGACGCCGCCGTCTAAATACGTGACCTCGGTGCAGGTGCCGGCCGGGTTCGATGTGGCGGACAATGAGATTGTGCGACTGGCCGAGGCTGATGATCTGGTGATTACCAGTGATATTCCGCTGGCGGCTGAGGTCATCGAAAAGGGTGCGAGCGCGCTGAGCCACCGGGGTGAAGCCTTTACCCGGGATAATATTCGCGGGCGGCTCAATGTGCGGGACTTTATGGAAACCCTGCGCGCCAGTGGTATTCAGTCCGGTGGGCAAAAGACGATGGATAATACCGACCGGATGGCCTTTGCCAACAAGCTCGACAGCTATCTCGCAAAACATGTGCACCAGGGCTGATCTGTTGGTTAATGTGTAATGTGATGCATCCAAAACCCGCTAGGCTTCGTCTAACTAGGACCATTAATAAAAAGAGTAGGTAGTTAGATGAAGCGGATGACACTCAGTTTGATCGGATGTTGTGTGGCCTATGCCGTGGTGAGCGGCGCCCAGGCCGAATCCACCATGAATGTTGCGCATATGCACCTTGAACATGTTTCGACCTCCTGGCCGGAGGCGCCCAACCAGGTGGGGTTCATGACCGTGGCCATGCAGGAAGCCGGGATAGCCATGGACCATGTCGCACTGGCTGAAAATCATGGCGGCGACCTCGCCACACTGAAATTACACGTCGGTCATGCCTTGCATGCACTGGATCCCGGTGAACAGGCCAGCGGCCCCGGGCTGGGGTTTGGGGTCGTTGAGGGGGCCGATGGTGCCGAAAAGCATACCCTGTACGCCGCCCAGTCTCCCGGTGCATCCGACAACATCATCAATAACAACCTACGGGTTCGTAATCCGCTGAAAAACGCTGAATCGCTGGCAAAACTGGCCATCCGCGCTGGCAACACCGCTTTGGATGCCCGGTCGGTATCGGCGGCACAGGAATCTCTGGATGATATGGCCTGGCTGGTTAATGCGATGATCAATGGCGTTGATGAAAACGGTAATGGCACCATCGAGGCCACCCGCGAAGAAGGCGGTTTGGTCATTGCCAGTGATGAAATGGGCGCGATTCGCCGGGCAGAAGGGCTCGACTGACGCCTGTTTGCCGGGCGCTGTGATCAGGGAGACACTCATCCGGGTTAGCGTTATGCTGTGGTCAACAGAGTCAGCACGGTAGACGGCGATGAGTGTTAAGAAGATCATGAATCCCAACCCGATTGTGGTTGGTATGGAAGACACCGTAGCGCGGATGCGAGAGCTGTTCGAGGAGCACCGGTTTCACCACCTGCTGGTGACTGAGCGGGGCATCCTCAAAGGCATCGTATCCGATCGGGACATCCTGAAAGCTCTGTCCCCCTATGTGGGTACGCCGTCGGAACAAAGCCGGGATACCAGCACCCTGTTCAAGCGTGCTCATCAGGTAATGACCCGGGACCCCATCACCATTTCGGCCGAGGCTTCGCTGGCCGATGCCGTCAGCTTGTTCAACCGGAATAAGATTTCCTGTCTGCCAGTGGTGTCTCAGGGTAACCAGCCTCTGGGCGTGGTCAGTTGGCGCGATATTCTGAAGGCGATGGAGCGGGTGACACGCCAAAGGCAAGGTGAGTGATGCCTGTCGACTGGCACCTCGTCTGAACTCGTTCCCAGGTCAGAGTGTTGGAAAATCAGTCAATTTTTCCAACCCGGCTGCAACGCCATGATAGTGGGAAAAGGTTCGCATTCATTGGGCTTGTCCCAAAGTTATGCAGAAGGTTATCCACATTTTCTGTGGGTAAGTAGGGTGAGGTGACAATAGGGGAGTAATGAGGAGAACAGTCGCTGTCAAGCCTGTTTTAGAGCCTTTTTAACAAAAAAATGGCTTGACAGCGAGAAGTCGGATGGCCGTTGGGGATGTGAATAAAAGCCGCTTGCGACGTTAAAGAGGCTGTGTTATCCACCGGGCTGAACCCGCCCCCGATCAGGGCTTGGCGGGCTGTTTGACGACTTCCGAGTAGATGCGAAAACCGAAAATCAGTGCAAAGGCTCCGACCGGCTTAAAGACCAGTGCAATAATGAAGTTAAGCGGCCCGTAGCCCGCCGCCAAATCCAGACCACCCACCAGTAGTTGGCTAACCAGCAACAAAACCCCGTAAATCAGCGCGTAGCCGCCAAAGATGATCCAGCCGAACCCCATGCTGCCGGTCCAGGCTTTGCGCAGGGCGTCGGGTATGGGTTCGCGACCGTCGATCAGATAAAAGGTGGCCAGTGCCAGGCGCACCCCGAAATAGATTCCCGGAACAATCAGTAAAAGCCCCAGACCCACTGCCAGTCCGATAAGAATTTGCACACCTGCCAGTGGCAACACCCAGGGCAGGGCTTGGGTAATGGCGTCTTTGGGGGGCAGGTACTGGTTATTCAGTGAATGGTGAACATACAGAACCACGGCCGCCGAGGACCAGACGCCACCCACCCATTGCAGCAACAGCAGGGGCCAGGCATAGGGCATATCGGCGAACGCCCCTTGCAGCAAAACAAACAGCACTTCGAAGATGAAGCCCAGGCCCACGGTGATGATGATCAGCGCTATCAGGTGCTGGCGAAAAAACTGGGCGGAGTCCTTTAAAAAGGTGTAAAGCATCTATGTCTCGTCTGGCAATAAAGAGGTTGGGGAAGAGTAACGAAATGCGGCTCGAAAGGCATCTTTAACAAAAGAACAGGTTGATCAACCCCGGAGGATTAGCGCCAGTTGTCGGGTGCGCCTCAGGCGGGCGTCGGTCCCCATGGATGGGGACCGCCGAGCTTACATGGAGGTACTTGCAGCGACCGCCTGAGGCGCATCCGATGCCTGACGCGGCTGCCCGTCTCAAAATTAAAGTAAGCCGGATCCAAAAAGTGGCTCCCAGGCTAACTCACCCCCTCAGGCCAATGGCTGCTGCTGGGTAATGCAGTGGATGTTGCCGCCACCGAGCAGGATTTCACGGCCTGGCACCTGTACTACCTCCCGGTCTTTGCACAGTTCGCTGAGAATGCTGGCCGCGATGTCGTCTTGCGGGTCATCGAAGCTTGGCAGGATGATGCCGCCGTTGACCATCAGAAAGTTCACATAGCTGGCAGCCATCCGTTCACCGGCGCGGCGCGGCCAGGCTTTCTGGGCCCAGTCGATGCCGTCGACTTCGGCTTCGGTCTGCATCAGTGGCTTGGGCAGCGGCATCTTGGTGATGCTCAGTGACCGGCCCCTGGCGTCGCGATGGGCGCAGAGGTAATCGTAGGCCTGGCGGCTGCGATGGTACTGCGGGTCGGATTCGTCGTCGGTCCACGCCAGTACCACCTGGCCCGGGCTGACGAAGCAGGCCATGTTATCGATGTGGCCGTTGGTCTCGTCGTTGTAGATGCCGTCGGGCACCCACAAAATGGTGTCGATATTCAGGTGATCCCGCAGTCGCTGCTCGATTTCCGCCCGCGTCAGATGCGGGTTGCGGTTATTGTTCAGCAGACACTCTTCCGTGGTCATCAGCGTGCCTTCGCCATCGACATGAATGGCGCCGCCTTCGAGCACAAAACCCTCGGTCCGGTAGCGTTCGATGCGCTCCATATTGCAGATCTTCTGCGCCACCTGGTCATCCCGGTTCCACGGCTGGTATAGCCCGCCAGTCAGGCCGCCCCAGGCGTTGAATTCCCAGTCATTGGCGCGCAGACCGCCTTCACCGTTGGTGATGAAAGTCGGACCAGTGTCCCGGACCCAGGCGTCATTGCAGGATATCTCGACCACCCGAATACCCGCACTGAGCCGGGCACAGGCATTTTCATACTGATCGGCCGAGACACCCATGGTCACCGGTTCAAACCGGGCTATGGCCTCGGCGACGGCGGTGTAGGCGGCCTGGGCCGGTTTGGCGCCGTAGCGCCAGTTGTCCGGCCGTTCCGGCCACAGCATCCAGGTCTGGCTGTGCGGTGCCCATTCGGCGGGCATGCCGTAGCCGTCAGCGCGCGGGGTCGAGGTTAGCGGCGCCGGCATATCAGCGGCCTCCGTCCTTGGTCATCAGAGGCTCGTAAAGGTCTGGCCGGCGATCGCGGAAAACGCCCCAGGCGCGGCGGGTGCTGGCCACTTCGTCCAGGTCGAAGGTATGCACCAGAATGCCCTCGTCATCGCGATCAAACTCAGCCACTTTCTGGCCCAGTTCATTGGCAATGAAAGAAGAGCCATAAAAGGAAATAGTCTGCTCGCCCTCGGCTTCAACGCCGGTGCGGTTGCTGGCGATATACGGCGTCAGGTTGGCGGCCGCATGACCCTGCTGGGTAATTTGCCAGTGATCGCGCGAGTCGATGGTGTTGTCCTGCGGTTCGCTGCCGATGGCAGTCGGGTAGAACAGCAGCTCGGCACCCATCAGCGCCATGGCGCGGGCGGTTTCCGGGAACCACTGATCCCAGCAAATACCCACGCCGATGCGCGCATAGGCGGTGTCCCAGACTTTGAAGCCGGTATCGCCCGGTGTGAAATAGAATTTTTCGGAATAACCCGGGCCATCGGGAATATGCGTCTTGCGATAGATGCCAAGGTTGGAGCCGTCGGCATCAATGATGGCGACCGTATTGTAAAAGGCGTTGTTGGCCCGCTCATAAAAGCTAATCGG
>DASSWT010000229.1:0-2863 GCA_035704555.1 Saccharospirillum sp.
ATGTCTCGCCCTTCCCGGAATGCCTGAATCAGGTTCTCGTCTTGTGACAGGTGCGTCATGATGCGCAGTTCAATTTGCGAGTAATCCGCCGCAACAATTTTGTAACCCTTGGGTGCGACAAAACCGCGCCGAATCGAACGGCCTTCGTCCGAGCGAATCGGGATGTTTTGCAGGTTCGGGTCGGTCGACGATAGACGCCCGGTCTGGGCACCGGTCTGGTTGTAGCTGGTGTGCAGGCGACCGTTGCTTTCGACCAGTTCAGGTAGCGGATCGGTGTAAGTGCCCACCAATTTACGCAGATGGCGATATTGCAAAATCAGCTGTGGCAGCTCATACCCCTGGGCGGCCAGTTCGCTCAACACTTCTTCATTGGTACTGGGCGCACCGCTGGCGGTTTTGGCCACCACCGGCAATTCCATTTTGGTAAACAGGACTTCACCGAGTTGCTTGGGCGAGTCCAGATTGAACTCGGTGCCGACCAGTTCGTGACACTGCTTTTGCAGTGCATCCAGTCGTTCCTTGAAATCGTGACTGAGCTTTCGAATATAGGCGGTATCGAGCAGGGTGCCGTTGTTTTCCACTTCGGCCAGCACTTTCGACAAGGGCTTTTCGATGTGTTCGTAAACACCGGTAATCGACCGGCTAGCCAGCGCCAGGTCCAGCCAATGCGCCAGTCGCGCAGTCAGGTCCGCCCGCTCGGCAAACCAGGGGCCGATCTCGGCCGGGTCGGCACTTTGCAGGGGTAACTGACGTTTGCCAAACTTGCCCAGAAAATCTTCAATGGTTTTCGGGTGTTTATCGAGATAAGTCCGGAACAGGTTATCCAGTGAGATCGGTGAAAAATGATTGCTCAGTTCGCTGTCCCGTCGCACCGTACTGTCGTAAACAAAGGCCATCAGTTGAACATCGAGCGCCAGGTTTGCCGCTTCAAGGGAACGTGGCATCAGTACATGCCAGAAGGCTTTAAAATCGTAACCGCTTTTGCGGACCGCATAGGTCGCGAGCACCGGCGATAGCAATTCAAATACGTCTTCTTCGCTCAGCGTATCACCCTGCTCCGCCAGTATTGGCACATAACCGGCCACGCCCGCCTTAACCGCCAATGCAAACCCAACCAGGGCCGACTGATGATAGTGCCCCAACTCCCGAACCGGCAGCACGGTCAGCGATTGCTGCTCTTCAGCCTGCTTCAGAAAAGCAGACAGCTTTTCTTTGGTGTCCAGCACCTGGTAATCCGTGCTTTCGGGCTCGGTAATATCCGGAGGCGTATCCGCAGTGGGAGCCTTACTTGCTTTGTTGCTGCCCGATTTGGAAGCGGCCTTTTTATCGGATTTTTTATCAGAGCTGGCCGGTGCTTCCTCTCCGGTCAGTTCACGCACCCAGGTTTTAAATTCGTATTGCTGATACAGAGACAACAAGGCGTCGTTGTCAGGCTCAGACGGCACCAGCTCTTCCAGTCGGACATCCAACTCGCAATCGAGCTTGATCGTCGCCAGTTCATAGCTCAGGTAAGCCTGCTCTTTATGTTCTTCGAGCTTTTTCGCCATCGTCTTGGCGCCGCGAAAGTCGAGCGTGGCGATTTTATCGAGGTTGGCATAGATGTCATCGAGCCCACCCAGCCCCTGAATCAGCCCGAGCGCGGTTTTCGGGCCCACCCCCGGCACGCCGGGAATGTTATCGACCTTGTCGCCCATCAGCGCCAGATAGTCGATCATCAACTCCGGTCCGAAGCCGTACTTGGCGGTCATGCCGGCGACGTCCAGCGTCTCGTTTTTCATGGTATCGAGCAGCGTCACATGCTCGCTGACCAGCTGCGCCATGTCTTTATCGCCGGTACTGACCACGCACTCACAGCCACTCTGCGTCGCCTGGTGAGCCAGGGTGCCAATCACATCATCGGCCTCAACCCCCGGCACGCAGAGCAATGGCAGGCCCATGGCGCGGATAATGGTGTGAATCGGGTCGATCTGCACCCGCAGTTCATCCGGCATCGGCGGCCGGTTGGCCTTGTAGTCTTCGTAGAGGTCGTTGCGGAAGGTCGGCCCCTTGGCATCAAACACCAAGGCAATGCGGCTATCCGGATAATCACTGACCAGTTTACGCACCATGGAGATCACCCCACGAATAGCGTTGGTCGGGGTGCCGTCACTGGTCGACAGGTTCTGGATCGCAAAAAAAGCCCGAAACAGATAGGAGGAACCGTCCACCAGGACAATCGGCGCGCTGGGATTCGTAACCATGAGTATCTCTTCCTGAAAATTCTGCCCGCATCTTAACACCCCGGATTACAGACTTCACAACACCCCGAGTACCAGTGGCCTGGTTTCCTCTCCAGACGAAATTCGTGACAGGCACCGGGTATACCGCTCCGGGGTCGGCGTAAATCCATCCATGGAGCCTAGACTGCAGCATCCCTGCTGCAGACTACCCCGGATCGGTACACCCGGTACCCGTCACTCGGACTGTGGTCAACAAACTACCTAAGTAACTCGCTATTCGGAGTTCGCACAAAACAAGCAGCGGCTACCAGTGGTGCCTCTGTGGGGTAGTCCGCAACATGGATGTTGCGGTCTAGGCTCCATGGACGGATTGAGTGGGCGGCATCCCGCCCGACCCCACAGAGGCATCACTGGTGGCCGATGCGGGCGACAGCCACCCAAGTAACCTGAACTCCGATACTCGAGTGGCCAGTATCAGCTCCTTCTACAGTGGGCTTGGCTGTACAGTCGGTTTATACTCCCGCCTCCATAACGCAACGCAGTGCCAGTATGTCTGTATTTACTGAACTCAACCGGGAAGACATCGAAACCCTGCTCGGCGCTTATACCCTGGGTCACTATGCAGACCATCAGGGCATCAGCGC
>DASSWT010000247.1:0-10864 GCA_035704555.1 Saccharospirillum sp.
GGCTATCGAGGGTGGTCCGCAGCAAGGATGCTGCGGTCCAGGCCCCATGGATGGGTTTACGCCGACCCTCGATAGCCCTACCTGGTGGCCGGTGCGGGCGACTGGCAACATAGCCAACCGCGAACTCCGAAACTTGAGTTATAAACAGGGCATACACCCAGCCTGCGACTGGCAGGCCAGGCGTATTAGACGTCTCAGGGATGCAGTTTCAGGGTTGCCAGGGTGCGCTGACGTACCTCGGCCAGCAAGTCGGCATCGTTGACCAGCGACTTGCCATAGGAAGGCACCATTGTCTTCATCTTTTGCTGCCAGTCCGCATTACTCATGCGCTCAGCAAAGCAGGTTTCAATGATGTTGATCATGGTCTGCGCCGCTGTAGATGCCCCCGGAGAAGCCCCCAGCAGAGCCGCCAGGCTACCGTCGGCGGTTGAGATCACTTCAGTGCCGAACTCCAGCTTGCCGCCTAGCTCAGGGTCTTTCTTGATGATCTGCACACGCTGACCGGCGATGGCCAGCTCCCAGTCTTCATCCCGGGCGTTGGGGTAAAACTTGCGCAAGGCATCGACCCGGGACTTGTGCGACTGCATCACTTCGCTGATCAGGTAGCGGGTCAGGTCCATATTGCCCAGGCCCGCAATCAGCATGGGTTTCAGGTTATTGGGCCGTACCGATTTGATCAAATCGAGGAAGGACCCCTGCTTCAGAAACTTGGTGGTGAAACCGGCAAAGGGGCCGAACAACAGGGCTTCCTTACCATCGATAATACGGGTATCCAGGTGCGGGACGGACATTGGCGGCGCACCCAGAGGCGCTTTGCCATACACCTTGGCATGGTGTTGTTTAACGATCTCGGGCTTGCGGCATACCAGCCACTGACCACTGACCGGAAAACCACCATAGCCATGGCCTTCCGGCACGCCCGATTTCTGCAACAAGGGTAAGGCACCGCCACCAGCCCCCAGAAACACAAAGCGGGCATCCACGGCTTGAATCTGTCCGGTTTTGGTGTCTTTCAGGGTAATGGCCCAGCGACCGTTGTCTTTCTGATTCAGGTCGACAACCTCGTGCGACAGCTTCAGTTCGAAACCATCCTGCTTTTCCAGATTGCTGACCAGATGGCGGGTCAATGCCCCAAAATCGACGTCAGACCCGTAGCGAACGCGGGTTCCTGCCACTTTTTGGTGCGGATCACGATCCTGCATGATCAGCGGCATCCACTGACGCAACACCTCAGGGTCTTCGGTGAACTCCATGTCTTTGAACAGATGGTGGGCTTTCAGCGTCTCGTAGCGCTTTTTCAAAAAGGCCACGTTCTCCTCACCCCAGACAAAGCTCTTGTGCGGTGCCGTGTTAATGAAGCGCGCCGGTTCCGGCAAGGCTCCCTGCTCAACCAGGTAAGACCAGAATTGCAGGCTGACTTCAAAGGCAGAGTTGATAAAGAACGCCTTGGAGGTGTCGATGCTACCATCGGCCTTCACCGGCGTATAATTGAGCTCACAGTAGGCGGCATGCCCGGTGCCTGCATTGTTCCAGCCATCGCTGCTCTCCTGGGCAACGCTGTTCTGCTTTTCCAGCATCAGGATCTCGAACTTGGGATCCAGCTGTTTCAACATCATCCCCAGGGTGGCGCTCATGGCACCGGCACCAACTAACACAACATCTGTAGTGATTGCAGTCATTAGGATCTTCGCCCGCTGAAAAGTAAGCATTGGGAACAGGTGTGCGGCGCTTTTTCGATGCGCGATTACCTCGCCAGCATCGGTTTGTACAAGCGTCAGTCAGTCACAAACCCCTTCCTGAAACCTTGAAAGCCCACCGTTGCGACAGCTTAAAGCGAGTGTTTGCTAACCTGCATCGCCAACCGTTAAGCCAACCGCAGCGAATTATACGGATTTTGTAACAAATGTCTTGAACAAAGCGCCAAACAACGATCATCCATTTGGCGTATAGACGTTACGGGAAGGGTTGTTCCGCGGTTTACAGCGATGCGGGATAGGCTTTTGTTCAGTCCATAAAAAAAGCCGGGATAGCCCGGCTCTTAGTTTCACTGCCTGAAAGCTCAGTCGTGAGCGATATCCAATATCAGATGCCGATACGACACCTGTTCGCCCTTCTGTACAGCACGTGTTCCGGCATCAGCAGACACCGTCAGGGTGTACTGAGGATCATCCTCATAGGAGGTTCCCGTGGCTCCCGTTTCACCCGCCACCAGGGTATTGCGTACCCAGGTGCGGTAGTGGTCTTCATACAACACATCGTCATCGGTTGCACCGACGGCCGGGGCCTGATCCAGCGTCAGCGGCGTTGCGTCATCCGCAAACTGGATGTCGTAGGTTTCCGTCGCTGGGTACCAGGTGAAGATATCGCCTTCTGTCAGATAGTGCGTGATAACGCCGTTTGCCTCGAATGGCGCGTCGGCCGTGGTCACCAGCTCTTCGGTGTCCACAATGTAGACTCCGCCGGCACCGGATACTGCCATTACGACTTCAGGCGTGCCGTCTTTCTCGTGCTCGACCACCGACAGCGCTGTGGTTTCATCCACACCAAAACCAAAGCGCACCCCGGCCTGTTCGACCAGACGAATCAGGCGCGTCTCGCGGGCACGTTCAGAGAAATGGGTATCGGTGACACCCCAGGGAAAGGTTCCCATGCCACCGGTGGCCTCGTGATTGCTGGAATCGTAACCGTTGACCAGCGCATCGTGTGCCGAACCTGCGGTAATCATTGGGTTGGTCGATGCTGCGGTGCTTAGCTGGCCACCGCTTTGAACCGCCGCCCCGGCTGAGGTACCGCCAACAACCAGCTCACCTGCCTGCTGACGTTCGAGTATCTGCTCAAGCTCGGCACTGTTCTGACGAACCTCCCCATCAAAGGTAACCAGCGCATCAAAGCTGCGCACCTGGTCACCGCCGTTGATAAAGAGGCCGTCCGCTGACTCGATCGCGCTCTGAATACCCTGTTCGCAGGCCGTCATGTGGGCGTCAAAGTAGTCGGGATAGAGCAGATCCAGGTGGGCGGCAGACGCATAATCACTGTGGTAGGCCGCGAGCCAGTCGCACTGGCCTTCATCGTGAGCCCGGCGATAGGCACGATCCAACGGCAGCCACTGGGCATCAGCACCGGCCTGCTCGAACAGACCGACATAGTAATCGGCCGCCGCATAGCTGTTCGCCGATGAAGACGTCATCACCAGTACGGTCGGTGTTTCCTCGCCACTGGCAACCCGCGCCTGTTCGACAAAGGCTTGGTAAATACCAACCGCATCGGCGTCGGTCGAATCCGACAGGCCGACGTATTCCACTGCACGCTCGTAGTCAGTCAAATCGTCGATCAGCAATTCAAGAATCTTGTAGCGTACGACACCGGGCAAGTCATTCCATAGATCCAGTCCGTTTTCATAGCCGGAAACACCGATGTCTTTTAACGCCAGCAACAGCTCGTCCTGCTTGCGAGTTTCGGCACTGACCAGATCGGCTACCACGGTTTTTATACCGTCTTGCTCATCAGTCAATACATCGGCCGCCAACGCGTCAATCATGGCGTTCACCGCCGCTGACTTGGCCGCCGTCACCGTGTAATTCAGTCGCTGATCTGCTTTTTTCAACCCTTCGAAAGTCGCGTACTGCGCCGATGAACTGTCGAACCAGATGCTGTCGCCATCAACGCCCTCGGGCAAACCAGGCACTTCGGCGTTAGTAACGCTGATAAAGTCGGCTCTGAAATCCTGCCAGTCAGCGTACTCCGGCGTGGCGCCAAGCTCGTCCTGCAAATAATTAAGAATCAGTTCAACACCGGTTTTGAAATCCGGATCCGTTTCCCATGATGGGTCTGCCACCAGGGCATCAATTTTCACCTGGCTCAGCTCAACCGGCTCGGTCAGCGCAACGGCAACCTTCGCATCGGGATCGCCATTTGCGGTCCAGTAGGCATCCCAGTCTTCACAATAACCAGGCTGCACACTCGAACAAACACTGGCAGCACCGCCGACCAGTTGAGAGCGCATGGAAATCGTTGCTTCAGAACCGGTATCGGTTGAAGGATTGTCATTCGAACTGGAATTACAGCCTGCCAGAACAGCAGCTGCGGCCAGCGTTAGTGCCAGCGAAATTGGCGTATTTTTCGACTTCATAGAATCACCTGTCCACGACGAACCGCGCGAGTTCATCACGTAGAATTTGAGAATTATTCAGAGAGGGTCCTGCTGATTCATTCAGTCGTAACGTTGTCTTGCACAGGCGCGCACGGCTGCGACTGCAACCGAAAACACGATCCACTAACGATCAGACATTTGAATTAAACAGAGACCAGGAACGACTCAAAGGACAGGCAGTGGCTATTCGTCGAACCACTCGCTGAGGTAGAACGGTTTGCTGGGGAAGGCCAGAAAATGGCCTCTGACATTGGACATCATAATGGTTTACGGCACCGTTTCCGGTTGCCTTTACCCTCGTGTTGATGACTTTTATTGTTATCATCAAACGTGAACAGAGTGCAGACAATTGCTATCCATTCCGTTTTGTTATGTGCCTACGCATGACGATTTGTCTGCGTAAACAGCCTTCCCAATGTAGGTCTATTCAGGGTTGATTGACAAGTATCTTTGCCGGGAAATCGCAAAAAATTAAACCCAGGTCGCATTCCTGTAATGTCATTCGGGTTGGGATCAGTCCGACGGCCATTGTTTATCGACACGGGGTGAAACCCGCGTCAACAATTCATAGCCAACCGTGCCAATATGTGACGCCACTTCATCGACACTCAAATGCTCGCCCCACAATTCAGCCACATCACCGAGTTGAACATTCGGTACATCGGTCACATCGACGGTCAGCATGTCCATCGACACCTTACCCACCAGCGGCGCCCGTTGCCCACCCAGCCAGACCGGTGTGTTGTCTGGCGCGTGTCGCGGGTAGCCATCGCCGTAACCGATCGCCAGCGTGGCAATGCGGCTCTGGCGACTGGCTTGCCAGCGTGCGCCATAGCCGACCCAGTCGCCGGCGGGGATGGTACGCAGAGCAATGACCGGGGCCGTTAACCGCATAACGGGTTTCAGGCCCAGCTCCAGACCGGTTTTGCCAAAGCCAGGGGAGGCGCCATATAACATGATGCCGGGCCGTACCCAGTCGGCATGGCTTTCCGGCCAGGCCATGACCCCTGCCGAATTGGCCAGGCACAGGCGTGCATCCGGCAGCGCCTGTGCCAACTGATTAAACAAAGTGATTTGTACCGACGTGTTGGGGGTTTGAAGCTCATCGGCACTGGCGAAATGCGTCATCAGGTTGACTGGCTGACCAGGGCGAATGGCCCGGATACGTTGCACAAAGTCGGGTACCTGACCCGGTTCAATACCCAGGCGGTGCATGCCGGTATCGACCTTCAACCAGATGACCTGGTGCTCAAGCCGCTCTGCTATGGCTTCCAGAAAAGCCAGTTGCTCGGCCTGGTGTACGACCGTATCGCAGCCAAGACGCACTGCATCCAGCGCCTGCAGTGGCCCCAGCGTGCCTTCCAGCAATAGAATAGGCGCATCGATACCCGCGTCCCGAAGGGCCTGCGCCTCAGCCAACGTGGCGACGGCAAAGCCATCGGCCTGGTGCAGCGACTGCGCCACCTGAACCGCACCATGGCCATAGCCATCGGCTTTTACCACCGCCCAGACACGGGCGCCGGGCGCCAGGGTTCGAACCCGCTGCAAGTTGTACTGCAGCGCAGACGGATCCATGTACGCGCAAGTGCCCCGGCTCATTCGTCTTGCCAGCTGCCGTATTGCTCCGGCGCCAGGTTTTCGAATCGGCTGTATTGCCCCAAAAACGCTACCCGACAGGTACCGATGGGGCCGTTACGCTGCTTACCGATGATCAGCTCGGCGATGCCCTTGTCGCTGGAGTCTTCGTTATAAACTTCATCCCGATAGATGAACATGATGATGTCGGCGTCCTGCTCGATCGCGCCGGATTCCCGCAGATCCGAATTGACCGGCCGTTTGTTGGGCCGCTGCTCAAGGCTTCGGTTCAACTGCGATAGGGCGACCATAGGGCAATTGAATTCCTTGGCAAGCGCCTTGAGCGACCGGGAAATCTCGGAAATCTCACCGGTACGGCCCTCGGTAAAGCCCTTGATCTTCATCAACTGCAAATAGTCGATCATGATCAGACCAATATCGCCGTGCTCTCGCACCAGACGCCGCAAGCGGCTGCGCATTTCATTCGGGCTGATGCCGGGCGTATCGTCAATGAACAGCTTGCGGTCCTTGAGCAGGTTGACCGCTTTGGTGAGCTTGGGAAAATCATCTTCATGCAGCTTACCGGTCTTGACCCGCCCCATATCAATGCGCCCGAGTGACGCGATGGACCGGGTAATGATCTGGTCTGCCGGCATTTCCAGGCTGAACACCACCACGGGCTTGTCCTGATTCAGCGTCGCTTCTTCCACCAGGTTCATGGCCAGGGTCGTTTTACCCATGGATGGCCGTGCGGCAAGAATCATCAGGTCCCCGGCTTGCATACCGGTGGTCATTTTGTCGAGATCGGTAAAACCCGTCGACACCCCGGTAATCTCACTGTCGGAGTGAAAGAGTTCATCAATACGCTGAATGGCCCTGTCGACCAGCGGGTTGACGTGCACCAACCCACCATCCTGATCGGCCCGTTCCTCGGCGATCTGAAACACCTGGCGCTCAGCGTCATCCAGAATGGATTCGGCATCCATCCCACGCGGGTCATAGGCCTTGCTGGCAATGTCATTGGCAACGGCAATCAACCGCCGCAGCACCGACCGCTCCTGCACGATCTTGGCGTAGGCAACGAGGTTACCGATCGACGGCGTGTTCTCAGCCAGATCGTTCAGGTACTCCATACCGCCAACGGCATCGAGCTGCTTCTCGTTGTCGAGCGCTTCACCCAGGGTAATAACGTCAAGCGGCTGTGTCTGCTCGGCCAGCCGAATCATCATCCGGTACACCTGACGGTGCTCATTACGATAGAAATCGTCGGGCAGCAGGATCTCGGCGACGTTATCCCACTGGCTGTTGTCGATCATCAGCGCACCCAGCACCGACTGCTCCGCCTCCAGCGAGTGCGGCGGCACCTTGAGCCCGGCCAACTCATCGTTGTGGGAAAACAGATCGTCTTCGAGGGTGTCGGTCATACGGCGTTACTCATCGGGACCTTCAGCACAGAGAACAAGGCCGACTATGGTATCGGTTTGAGCCGCTAATTGGGAGAGGCGTAAGGGTCCGTGGCTTGTGTCATGAGGCAGAATTGGCACCCAACCGAGTGTCAGGTGCCGGGTATGCTTATCTGGGGAAGTCTGAAGCAGGGATGCTTCAGTCTAGGCCCCATGGACGGGTTCACGCCGACCCCAGATAAGCATACCCGGTGGCTGACACGGACTCCGGGCACTATAGCAAACCCGGTGCCTGGCACGGACGCCGGGCACAAAAAAACGGGAGGCAGGGGACGCACCAAGTGCGCTCCTGTCTCCCGTTCTGTGTCAGAACCGTACCAGCAGTGAATTACTGCTGTATCAGGCTTCCGGTACCACGATGATGTGAACCGAGGCTTCAACATCCGGATGAACCTGGATGGTGATGTTGAACTCGCCGGTGTTACGGATCGGGCCAGCAGGCATTTTGACTTCAGACTTGCTGATTTCAACGCCAGCGGCAGCGACCAGATCAGCCACATCGCGCGGGCCGATAGAACCGAACAGCTTGCCTTCGTCACCGGCGTTCGCTTGAACGGTCAGTTCGATTTCGGCCAGCTTCTCGGCGCGCTCGTGAGCAGCAGCCAGTTTTTCGGCTTCTGCTTTCTCAAGCTCGGCACGACGCTCTTCAAATACTTTAACGTTGTCCTTGCTGGCAGGCACAGCCTTGCCTTGCGGGACCAGGTAGTTACGTGCGTAACCGTTTTTTACGTTAACGGTGTCGCCCAGAACACCCATCTTGCCAACTTTCTCAAGCAGGATAACTTCCATCTCGCTTACCTCATTCGTCATTCTGGTCCGGCGCTTTGGTCAGGCGGGCTCGAATATCAACCACACCATCAATCACAGCACCCAGTACCAGCAATGGTAAAATGAACTGATTGAGCAGCAGGCCCCCGACATAAAATGCGAGTAACCACTGCCCTCCCATATTCGTTTTCGCGATCACCCCATGCACCAACGCCACACCGGCGAATAACAGAGGCAACAGCAACAACAGCATGGCTGCAGGCTTAACTACGTAAGCCAGGCCGGCCAGTAACACCAGCGCCACCAACAAGCGACCGCTGATTCTCAGCGCGTGGAATTCCTGTCGGAACCCACCCGGGTTGTACAACCCGGCTTGCCAGTAACGCGCCAGCACCAAACACAACAGCGCCTCAAGGAGTTCTACGGTCATTACCAGAAAAGCCGCATTGGGCTTCACCGATTCCAGCATCTGCCATAAAGGCTGATTGGTATCAGTGCCGGCAACACCCACTTGTACCTGAGTAATTACCGCTTCAAACCGATCGCCGAGCAAACCCTGGGCGGCTATTGCCAGCACGATGCCCATAAGGGCCGCAACCGACAAAAGCACCGACCAGTTCTGCACCGATCGCATCACCATCGCCAACAGCGCGGTGACTGGTAAAACCAGCAGAGGCAAGATCATCCCGGTCAATTGCCAGGAAACCAGACCCCCTGCCAAACTCCATATCAGCACCCTGGTGCCTTCGGTGGCGCCACGCCGAAGCGTGACCAGTGCCACCAGTGCCGCGCTGAGTGCATAAAGCAACGGCAGCGCAGCAAAACCTGCAGCAAGAACCCCAGCGTTCAGTTGGCTTTTCATCGCAAAGCGAGCCAAGCCCATCATGCCCGGGTCCTCCCTTAATCCGACTTACTGATGACTGTCGGTGTAAGGCAGCAAGGCAAGGTAGCGAGCACGCTTGATGGCCGAAGACAACTGGCGCTGGTAACGTGCACGGGTACCGGTGATCCGGCTAGGTACGATCTTGCCGGTTTCAGTGACATAGCCCTTCAACAGGTCTACATCTTTGTAATCAATTTCCTGGATGCCTTCTGCAGTGAAACGGCAGAATTTGCGGCGGCGGAAAAAACGTGCCATGTGAATGCTCCTCGTTGTTAGGCTTCTTCAGACTCTTCGTCGTTCTCAGGCTCTGACTCGGACTCTTCAGCGCGGTTGCGAGCAACAGCGGCCTGAGCTTCGTCTTTGGCCTTCTTGGCTTCAACGCTCTTCATCATCGGGGATGCTTCAGTCACGGCATCTTTGCGACGCATGATCATGTTGCGGATGATGGCATCGTTAAACCGGAAGGTGCTCTTCAGATCTTCAACGGTGTCGTTATCAGCTTCGATGTTCAGCAGAACATAGTGAGCCTTGTGAGCATTGAGGATCGGGTAAGCCAGTTGACGGCGGCCCCAATCTTCATGGCGATGTACCTTGCCACCTTTCTCGGTTACAACAGAGGTGTAACGCTCGATCATGGCCGGTACTTGCTCTGACTGGTCAGGGTGGACCAGCAGAACGATTTCATAATGACGCATAAAATCTCCTTGCGGTTTTGGCAACCTCCTGCGGTGCGGCCGCAGTAAGGTAAGGAGTGACTCTTCAGCCCTTGTTATGACCTGGCCAGAAACGGCGTAACCGCCCGGCCCTGCCCATGCAAAAGGCACAAACCTCCCTGCCTGAGACAGGCCGGAAGGGCGCGCATAGTATAGAATGCTGGCGGCAGAATCAAGAAAAACAGGGCCGGTGCACTTAGCCGCCCGGGCGCCACTCGTACTCGACCATCGGCGGCATCGGGCACCCCAGACAGTCAGCCAGGGTGCGCAGCAGCTCGTACTCGTCCTGATGAATGGCACCGTCGGCCCGGATCACATCAACACAAGCCTGCAACACCGCCCGACGCCAGAAATAGGCGATCTCGCCCAGGTGTTCAAGCGCCGCGGTCACCTCAACGAAACCCGCCTGCTCAGGTACAAGCAGCGATTTATCGGGCAGATCAAAAGGGCTCACCGCCTGCTCAAACGCCGCTCTGGCCAGCTGCGGCTGACGATTCACATGCACCAGAGCTGAGAGCACTGTCTGCAGTTCCCGCCCACACTCCTTAATAGGCCGGGTATGACGGGACCCGGCAGAACCGGCCTCAGCTAAATGACGGCGCACCTGTGCCAGCAACACCCACTCTCGCAGTGCCAGCGTCTGGTCCAGGTCCGCCAGCCGGTTCAACCGGTCCAGAAACACCAGACGCTCGCGTTCATCCAACCGTTTAAGCACCGGAACCGCCATATCGAGCAGCGGCAGCCTCAATTGCGGGTCGAGCTTTTGATAGAAAGGCCAGAATCGCCTGAGCACCTCGACAGCCGACACATCCTCCTGCTTGATCAGGTTCAGCAGTGCCTGCTCGTGGCCCGGGCTTGCCAGCATGATCTGACTGTAACAAAAAGCTCTGGCCCCGGCCGACTGATGCACCGAATGCCGGATCTGTTCCGGTATATTTTTATAAAGCTGGCGGGCGTAATCGAGGTGATCCGGCCGTACGGTTCCAGCCAGTGCGCTTAGAGTAGCCACCCCCATCACCTGCTCAAACGCATCGGGTGCGGTGCGGGCGACCGCTGTGTCGGCCTGTTCGCTGGCACGACTGCGATGGCGCGCCCGGGACATAAACGTCGGGTTTACCCGCCGGATGCGATCGTCCAGCGGCGGGTGTGTCGCCATCATACTGGACAGCGCCACGCTCTCGCCAAAGCAGAAATGCGACATGTCTTCGGCATGGCGGTGGTGTAACTGGCTGCCCTGAGTGTGTTCGCGAATTTTATAGAGCGCCCCGGCAATGCCGTCCGGGTTACGGGTAAACTGAACGGCGCTGGCGTC
>DASSWT010000278.1:0-39270 GCA_035704555.1 Saccharospirillum sp.
GGTGGTGGGCTTTGTCAGCGATGCGGTAGCGAAAGGCGCCAAGGTGGAATGTGGCGGACAGCGACTGCCAGGTAAAGGCTTTTTCTTCCCGCCGACAGTGCTATCCAATGTGCCGGAAAACGCCGACTGTGTTCACGATGAGATATTTGGGCCGGTCGTTGCTATTCAAACATTCGAAGACCAGGACGCTGTGATTAGACGGGCAAACGATACCGAGTATGGCCTGGTAGCCTATGTGTTCTCTGAAAACATGAAGCGCGCGCTGCAAGTGTGCGAACGGTTGGACTACGGCATGGTCGGCCTGAACCGGGGCCTTGTCAGCGACCCGGCGGCTCCGTTTGGTGGCAGCAAGCAGTCCGGCCTCGGTCGCGAGGGCGGTCATGAAGGTATGCTGGAGTTCATGGAAACCCAGTACATCTCGGCAACCTGGTAAAGAGAGAGGATTATCGTATGCACACTGTTGTTGCATCACCAAGCGTTCGAGCGCAAGCGCGTCGCTTATCGATCGATCTTCAAGCTCTGGCCGACCGACTGGGCAGAACCCAACTTACCATGGATGACCTCAACGGCAATCAGACACTGGAGCAGCCTGTGAACGGGTATAGCAGCTATTGGAACGTTGATCACCGTCAATTCGGACCGGTTGATGAACACAAGACCAGCAAAATTGACCGGGTTGCCTCGGCCAATCTGACGGCTGCGAATGCAGTGATTCCCCAGGTCACTCATCACGATGAAGTGAATTTCAGTGAAGTCGAACGCATACGCGCTCAGTATCGCAGCGAATCCACCGCACGGGGGCTGAAGCTGACGACGCTGCCTTTCTTTGTAAAGGCATTGGCCGTTTCACTGAAAAAGTTTCCAAAGTTCAATGCGTCCCTGAGTGCAGACGGTGACATCCTCCATATGAAAAACTATGTTCATATTGGCATCGCGGTGGATACCGAGCACGGTCTGATGGTCCCGGTCATTCGGGATGCTGACAAAAAGGGCTTGTGGCAGATTGCGGCAGAGATCGTCGATCTGGCAACACGAGCCAAGTCGAGAAAGCTGGGTCCGGATGAAATGGGGGGTGCCTCCATGACGATCACCAACCTTGGGGGCATAGGCGGTACCGGTTTCAGCCCCATCGTGAACCCGCCCGAGGTGGCGATTCTGGGCATTACACGCATGCAACAACAACCCGTGTGGAATGGCGAGGAATTTGTCGCAACGCCGATGGTGCCCTTGGATCTTAGCTATGACCATCGCGTCATTAACGGTGCCGTCGCAGCCCGCTTTCTCAATGACTATGCGCGCAGCCTGGCTGACCCGCGTTTACTGTTGATATGAGATAATATAACCACGGGTGGAGTCCAGAAATAATCAACCCTTCAGGCTACCTGAATGTCTGGTTCACCAAATGGGGGGCATGCCACCAGGCTCGGCCAAAAACAGGCTTGATCTTTCCACCCCTTAGTGTAAGTATCACGGCAACATCAACTAAAGACTACGTTACGATAGAAAATGTCTAAGTTCGAACGATCAATGAAAACCTCTGTAACATTCCCCTTCTAGGCCGAATGGTGTACCACCATTCGGCCGCTTTCTGCTTCACGTCATAAAAATACTTTCGCTGCCAGCGATCTCCACTGAATTTAACCGACTGTTATCGTCGGCGCTGGCTGCTATCCGCTATTTCGAAACGGTGACTACCCGAGGGCTTTAGCATGAACAGTTTGATTGTCGTATCTGACTTTGATCTGGAACGTTTGGACGCAATTCTCGGAGCGCTTGGTGAAAGGGATAAACCGATCAAAGACCGTTTGATCCAAAAACTGGATCAAGCGGACATCCTAGACTCCAAAGACATTCCACCGACCGTCGTCACTCTGAACTCAACAGTCAAGTTTCGACTGTCCAATACTAAAGAGCCATTGAGGATGACCTTGACCTTACCGTCCCGAATTCCTCAACCGGACGATGCGTTATCCATACTGACACCCACAGGCATCGCATTGCTCGGCCAAAGTGAGGGTAGCAGTGCCGGTTTTACTCTGATCAATGGTGAATCTGCCACCTTGTGGATTGATGAAATTGTATATCAACCCGAGCGAGGGCTAATAAAGACCAATAGCAAGCAGTATCCGGGCTAACACCAGCCTCCTGTTAAAACCTGCTTTCAGGCGTTGGCACATTGCCAGACCCAAAGAGTCAGTCAACGGGAATGGCTACCGCCTGATGCTCTTTTGTGGTCTCCATGACGATATAACTCTTGGAGTTCTTTACCCCGGGAAGCTGTAAGAGCATGTCACCCAGCAGTGCGCGATACTGCGACATATCCTTGAGCCGGGCTTTCAGGAGGTAGTCAGCATCGCCGGAAATCAGATGGCATTCCAGGATATAGGGTAGCTTCTCTATCGCTTGGCTGAAGTTTCTAAAGGCATCAGTCGATTGATACGACAAAGATATCTCTACAAACACCAATAAACTGTACCCCAGAAGCTCAGGATCAACGTTTGCCTGGTAGCCCTTGATATAGCCGTCACGTTCCAGGCGGCGAACTCGTTCAATGCACGGTGTGGTGGTTAATCCAACCCGATCCGCCAGATCAGTAAAAGACTGTCGCCCGTCCTCCTGCAAGGCGGCCAATATACGCCGGTCAATCCGATCAAGCGGGCGCGTACCGGAGGTTTGAGCCATAGCATATTCTCCTGCCTATAGACATCATTTCAACAAACTATCCTGTGAGAACCTTTTTTTAAGAAAATATATATTCCAATATTACAATACAATAGGCAATTGAATAGGCGCAAAAACGTGTAAATAAAGGGTTGTACTTACTCTGTCTTTGGGGAGCACTATGCATATCATCATTCTGGGCAGCGGTGTTATCGGAGTCACCAGCGCCTGGTATCTGGCCCAGGCCGGACATCAGGTAACTGTGGTTGATCGTCAGCCTGAATCGGCCCTCGAAACCAGTTACGCCAACGCCGGGCAAATTTCCCCTGGCTACTCTGCCCCCTGGGCCGCCCCTGGCGTCCCGTTGAAAGCCATTAAGTGGTTGATGCAGGACTTGGCGCCACTGAAGATCACACCTCAGCTCGACACGCATCAGTGGCGCTGGTTGCTGAGCATGCTGATGAACTGCACCTCAGCTGCCTACGAGACGAATAAATCCCGAATGCTCAGAGTAGCGGAATACAGCCGGGACAGCCTAATCTCCCTGCGCAAGGAAACGGGTATCGCTTATGACCATCGAGCTCAGGGGCTGATACAACTGTTTCGCACCAACAAACAAGTCAAGTCATCCGAGCTCGACAAGAGAATTCTGGATGGCTGCGGAGTTGCCTATGAAACACTGGGGGTCGAAGACTGTATCCAGCATGAGCCGGCTCTCGGATACGTCGCTCACAAGATAAAAGGCGGATTGCGCCTGCCGGGAGACGAGACAGGCGACTGCTTCCTGTTTACCCAGAGACTCACCAGGCTGTGCCAGGAAGCGGGGGTCAGGTTCTTGTTCGATACCCGGGTACAGTCGCTGATACGGCATAAAAACCAGATCGTCGCTGTCGATACCGAGCATGGCGAACTGAAAGCTGACGGATACCTGGTCGCCATGGGCAGTTTCAGCCATCAGTTGGTAAAGCCGCTGGGTATGTATTTACCGATCTACCCCGTTAAAGGCTACTCCCTCACGCTGCCTGTCCTCAATGCCAGCCGCGCGCCGGAATCCACCGTTATGGATGAGACACACAAAGTCGCCATCAGTCGGCTGGGGAATCGTATCCGGGTCGGCGGGACCGCAGAACTGAGTGGCTACAACCTGGCGCTGTCTCCCGACCGGCTGCGCAACGTCATGCACGTTGTTTCGGATCTGTTTGGTGGCGCGACGGATTTGGCGCAAGCCGAACCCTGGACCGGTCTGCGCCCCATGACACCGGACGGGACGCCCATTATTGGTAAAACCCCCGTTGAAAACCTCTTCCTGAACACCGGCCACGGAACTCTGGGTTGGACCATGTCAGTCGGTTCCGCCAAGCTGGTCACAGACCTTATCGGTGGAAAAACACCCGGCATCGACCCGGAAGGATTAAGCCTGGAACGCTATTCAAAAAAGTCGGGACGCAGAATCGCATGGCGACCTGCAACATGAGCAGTGCCGCAGCGGCCCCGGCTCCAGGACCTCACTCGCAAGCGCTGCTGAACCGGGCTGGAGCAACAGCCATAGAAAACGTCTTGATGGTTCGCTAGGGAGACATAAAACGTGGCCCGAAATCTCTTTGCAGACATCCACCTCGATGCCATTTGCCATAACTACCGGCTGGCGAAGTCCATGGCCCGGCCCGGCACCGGCTGCATCGCCATCGTCAAGGCCGACGCTTACGGGCATGGAGCGGTTCCGGTTGCGCAAGCTCTTGCAAAACAGGCTGATGCCCTGGGCGTTGCCTGCATCGAAGAGGCGATGGAACTGCGGGATGCGAACATTTCAATTCCGATTCTGTTGCTGGAGGGTTTTTTTGAAAAATCAGAGTTGCCTGAACTGATTAAGCATCGGTTATGGACCGTTATTCATAGCTTTAAACAACTGGAAGAGCTGGAGGCTTATGCGCACCAATCGGGCGGCCTGCAAGGGTTGCCAGTATGGGTGAAAGTCGATACCGGCATGCATAGACTGGGGTTCGAACTGACTGACCTTGAACCGGCAATGACTCGAATACAGGCACTGCCCAGCGTCGGTCCAATAACGTTAATGAGTCACTTTGCCAATGCTGACTGTTCGCAGGATGCATCAACCAGGCAGCAAATCGCAAAATTGTCTCAGCTTTCTCCGGGTAATACTGCCCGCGCGGGAATTTGGAAAAACCTGACTTTCAGCCTCAGTAATTCAGCAGCCACTCTGGCCTGGCCAACAGCGCATTATGACTGGCTAAGACCTGGCATCATGTTGTATGGCGCAAACCCGATTGGTGAGTCGGTCATGGGCATCAGGGACCTCAAGCCAGCCATGACGCTGAGTACCGAGCTGATCGCCATTCGTGATGTCCCAGCAGGCGAAGCTGTCGGTTATGGGTCCACTTTTCACTGCAACCAACCGACACGTATCGGTACCCTGGCGATCGGCTATGCCGATGGCTACTCCCGTCACGCCAGAAACGGGACTCCGGTATTTCTCAATGGCCGGCGCGCTCACCTTGCCGGACGCGTATCCATGGATATGATCACCATCGACCTGACTGATCATCAGGAAGCTAAAATCGGTGACAGAGTGGAGCTATGGGGCGAGAACATTCCGGTAGACGAGGTTGCCGCCTGCTGCGATACCATCGCCTACACGCTGCTTAGCGGACTAACCCGGCGGGTATGCCGCCGGTACCCAAGTTGAGACATTTGACGCGACAATCGCTCAGGCTTTTTACAATCTGCTAAAACTCAGTCAAGATAACTTCCCGGGTTAAACACAACGACAACAACAAAAACATCGAGTAAAACCCAGTCTGATACTGATTTAAGGAAGGTTCATCATGCCAAGTGAACGCTTAGCGAGCTCTGGTTCGCATTCGCCGTTTCGGTGTCTGGGTATTGTCGGCACCGGTGCTATGGGGCGCGGCATCGCGCAAATCGCGGCCGAGGCCGGGCTAATTGTGAAACTGTATGATCAGAATGTCCGGGCAACCGATGCCGCACTCGATTTCGTTTACGGGCTGTGGCACAAAAAGGTGGCTAAAAAGAAGTTGACCGAAGCGGATTCGCAACGGTATCAATCCTCACTGAAAGCCTGTTCAACACTGTCGGATCTCTCCGACTGCGATGTGGTAATCGAAGCCATTGTCGAGAGTGTTGAAGCCAAACAGGCGCTTTTCGTGAACCTCGAATCTCTGGTGTCTGGATCCACCATTCTGGCCACCAATACCTCATCGCTATCGGTCACGGAAATCGCTTCCGGCTGTCAGCGGCCGGCTCAGGTTATCGGGTTTCACTTCTTTAACCCGGTGCCGCTGATGAAAATAGTCGAGGTGATTCCCAGCGTAAATACCGCACCTGAGGTGCTCAGTCGAATGACAGAGTTCGGGCACCTACTGGGGCACTATACCGCCCAAACAACGGATACGCCGGGCTTTCTGGTTAACCACGCCGGACGCGCTTTCGGGACGGAGGCTTTGCGCATTCTAGCCGAAGGCAGTGCCAGTGTAGCCGACATCGATCGCATCATGACCGACCAGGGTGGGTTTCGCATGGGGCCCTTCACGCTGATGGATCTGACCGGGTTGGATGTGTCAGGTGCAGTGATGGAGAGTATTTACCACCAGTACTATCAGGAGCCGCGCTACCGGCCAGACTATCTGGTTCAGCAACGCATCAAAGCCGGGCTACTGGGCCGTAAAACCGGAGCTGGCTTCTACCACTATTCAGAAGGTCAGCAGCAATGGCCTGATGAACCCGTTTTTGAACGCACCGCGCCCTGCCCGGTCTGGATCAGCCCTGAAGATGAAAACGGGCATGCCCAGTTGCAGACACTGGTTGAAACAGCCGGTTGGCCATTGGCCGATTCAGCGCAGGATCCCGCTGCGCTGTGCCTGGTAACCCCCTGGGGCGAAGATGTCAGCGACTGTGCGTTGCGCCAGGGTTTACCGCCGGAGCGTACTCTGGGTATCGATATGCTTGCCGGGCTGGACGGGCGCCGCAGCCTGATGACGAGCCCGGCTACCGACCCTGAGATCACCCGGGCCGCACTGACGTTGCTCAGCAATGACGGCACCCCGGTGACCCGCCTGAAAGACAGCCCGGGCTTCGTGTTACAGCGAATCATCGCCTGCATCGTTAACGTCGGATGCGACATTGCACAGCAGGGCATAGCAACACCGGAGACCATCAACCGGGCGGTGGAACTGGGTCTTGGTTACCCCAGGGGCCCGCTGGCACTGGGTGATCACTACGGGTCAGCCCGAATTCTGGCGATCCTGCAGCAACTGCTGCTCAGCACCGGGGACCCACGCTATCGGCCAAGCCCCTGGCTGCGCCGCCGCGCCTTGCTGGGCCTGCCGCTGACCACCGAAGAACGCTGATGGTTGAAGCCTAAACCTGTTAACCTTGATTCAATAACAAAAACAGTCTGTTCAACCCTGAGGTTTGCATGCAAGACGCCTTTATCTACGATGGAATTCGCACCCCCTTTGGTCGCTTCGGTGGCCAGTTGGCCGGCACCCGTCCGGACGACATGCTCAGCCTGGTGATTCGCACCCTGGTGGAGCGCAACGCCTTTGTGCCCGAACAGTTTGAAGACGTCATTGCCGGGTGCAGCAATCAGGCCGGAGAGGATTCCCGCAATGTCGCCCGCCATGCCGCTTTACTGGCGGGTCTGCCGGTCTCGGTTGCCGGCCAGACGGTTAATCGCTTGTGTGGCAGTGGCCTGGCGGCGGTGATGGATGTCTCAAGGGCAATCCGCTGTCAGGAAGGCGAGCTATACATCGCCGGCGGTGTCGAAAGCATGAGCCGGGCGCCCTATGTGCTGGCCAAAGCCGATAGCCCCTACGCCCGTGACCAGAAGCTGTACGATTCCGTTATCGGCGCCCGCTTTGCCAACCCGAGACTTGAAGCCGGGTTCGGTACCGACAGCATGCCGGAGACAGCCGACAATGTAGCCGCCGAACTTGATTTGCCACGGGATCAGGCCGATGCCTTTGCTGCCCGTTCGCAATCTCTCTACCAGCAGGCACTGACGCGCGGGTTTTACGATCAGGAACTGGTGCCGGTAGAGGTCAGCCAGGGGCGCAAGCAACCGCCGTTACAAATAGTGGCCGATGAACACCCTCGCCCGGGTACCTCCGCCGAAAAGTTGGCCACCCTGCCACCGCTGTTTAACGGCGGTGTGGTAACAGCTGGCAATGCATCGGGCATTAACGACGGCGCTGCGGCGTTGATTCTGGGAAGCCAGAAAGCCGGAGAAGCGGCGGGCGTTCAACCCAGGGGTCGTATCATCAGTTGCGCCGTGGCGGGTGTGGAACCCAGAGTCATGGGCCTGGGGCCGGTACCTGCGTCGCGCAAGGCACTGGAGCGGGCCGGTTTGACGCTGGCCGATATGGATGTGATCGAAATTAACGAAGCCTTTGCAGTCCAGGTTTTGGGGTGCGCCAAACAGTTGGGACTGGCCTTCGACGACGCGCGCTTTAATGCCAATGGCGGTGCCATCGCCATTGGTCACCCACTCGGGGCCTCGGGTGCGCGCCTGGCGCTAACGGCGTTGCGGCAACTGGAGGAGAAGCAAGAACGGTATGCTCTGGTGACGCTGTGCATCGGTGTAGGTCAGGGAATTGCCCTGATCATTGAGCGGTGTCGCTGATGCCAAACCGGAACGCAGTCGTCCAGCTCCGTCGCCTGGGCAACACCGCCCTGATCGAAATCGACAACCCACCGGTCAATGCCCTGTCACAGTCGGTACGTGCCGGCATTGTCGAGGCGCTGAATCAGGCCGAAGCAGACCCGGCAATCGAACTGATTGCCCTGCTGGGAAAAGGAAAGGTGTTCATTGCCGGGGCCGACATCAAAGAGTTTGGCAAACCACCCCAGGCCCCCATTCTGCCGGATGTTATTTCACGTCTGGAAAACAGCCCGAAACCCACGATCGCCATTTTGCACGGTGTGGCTTTGGGCGGGGGGTTGGAAGTTGCGCTGGGGTGTCATTATCGGGTGGCATTCAGCGGAACACGGTTGGGCCTGCCAGAAGTGAAGCTAGGGCTGTTGCCAGGCGCCGGAGGCACCCAGCGGCTGCCCCGTCTGACCGGTGTTGTGACCGCTGCCCATTGGATTACCGAGGGCACCGCGGTCGATGCCGACACCGCATTGGCAAAGGGTCTTATCGACGACATCACGGATGCAGAGTCGGGAGAAGCGGCGGCCCTGGCGATTACAGAGCGCTGGCAGGCAGGTACCATTAAGCTGCGCAAAACCGGCCAGCTACCCAACCCGGCATCGGATGCAAAAACACTCGAAACCATTCGCCGGGAATTGGAAAAAAAGCATCCAGACTTGTACTCACCCTATCGCATACTGGAGGCTATGGAAGCCAGTTGCACTCTGCCGCTGGCCGATGGCCTTCGCTTTGAGCGCGACCTGTTCTTTCAGTGCATGGATTCGCCCCAACGCGCCGGTTTGATTCATCACTTCTTTGCCAT
Source organism: Saccharospirillum sp. (assembly GCA_035704555.1). Taxonomy (GTDB): domain Bacteria; phylum Pseudomonadota; class Gammaproteobacteria; order Pseudomonadales; family Natronospirillaceae; genus Saccharospirillum. Next base: position 9,153 of record DASSWT010000278.1, read on the forward strand.
TAAAGCCATCGGCAAAGTGCCGGATGGAGACCCGGAGGCCACACTGAACCACCTGGTGCTGGCGGGCGACCATCCTATGCTCAACGCCCTGGGAGATCACCCACTGGCCCATACAACACCCGCAACGACACCGGGAATTGAAGTGCATTTTCGTGAGGATGCCAGTGCCAGTGAACCTAAAACGGTACTCGTCGAGGTAGTGGAATCAGCCACCGATCTGTCAGATGCGCTACAAGACTTTACTGTGGTCACTATTCCAGACTCATCAATGATTGAGCTGATCGACCATTATCACCGGCCCAACGTTCAACAGGCCCTGATCAAAGTCTTTAAAGCTGGCGGGTTTACTGTGATCCCCAGCAAGCAGCAAAGCATTTATCGTATGCTAAGCGCCAGTCTGAAAAACGCTGCCGACCCACGAAAAGCACTTGAGCGCGCTGCGGTATCGGCTGCAGAAGCCGGGCTCTGCTATCGCCCGGCGGATATCGATGTGCTGGCCATTGAAACCCTGAGCTACCCAAAACACCTGGGTGGACCCTATTACCAGGCTACTTTGTCGAAGTAGCCTGGCAGGTCATGACCCAAGCTTAAACGTCGAACGCCTCGCGGGTCAGGTTGCGGTGGCCGGTTGCGGTCACCAGCACATTGTCTTCAATCCGAATGCCACCGTAAGGTTTCAACTGCTCAATCAGATCCAGATCGAGCCCGTGCTGTGGCTCGGCGTCTATCAGCTTGTTCTGCAACATCGGAATGAAGTACAACCCGGGCTCAATCGTAATCACCATACCTTCTTCCAGGGTGCGGGTTAACCGCAAGAAGGGGTTTTCAGGATCGTTACGTACTTCACCTGCAGGGTTTTGCTGATGCCCGGCCACATCGTGAACGTGCAAGCCCAGTAAATGCCCCAACCCATGAGGGTAAAACGCCAGGGGGATTTTCTTGCTCAGTTGTTCCTCGACAGAGAGACTGCAGATCTTGTGATCGAGCAACAGCTGCGCAACACCTGCCTGGGTTTTACGATGCAGGTCGGTCATTTTCACGCCGGGTTTGATAGCTGCGTTGATGTCTTGTTGCAGTGCATCAACACCCGCCAGCAGAGCAGCAAAACGTCCCGTATCGGTGGTGTGCGTACGGGTAATATCACTGGCGTAGCCATTCACCTTGGCACCGGCATCGATAAGCAGTGTTCGGTGTTGCACCGGTACTTCAAAAGAGCGCCGTTCGTAATGCAGCGTCGCCGCCGATTCGTTCAATGCAATGATGCCACTGTAAGGTTCGGTGCTTTCCAGCTGACCACTGGCGGCCAGATAATCGCGATACACACCGGCTTCAGACTGACCGGCAAAAAAGGCGTCACGCGCCGCCCGGTGTCCGCGTACCGCACGCCGGTTTGCCTCAGCCAGGCATTCGACTTCAAACTCGGTTTTATAGGCCCGGTCATAGGCCAGTATGGATTTCAGAGCGGTTGGGTTTAGCTCGACTGCGTTAGCGTGTTTGGCCAATGCAGGATGTTCCGGGCCAATCCAGGCGGTGCGACCCGTCAGTTCCGGAAACCAGTCGTCCAGACTTTCAGCCGGTTGCAGATGCCACATACCCGTCCAGTCACCACTCGGTTCGGTGGGCGAAATATGCCAGAAATCCTGACGGGCGGGCCACAGCAGGCGTAGTTTATCGCCCGGTTTGAACACAATGAACGTATCGGGGAGTACGTCGTACGGTAGCCACTGCTGAGCATAGGCTCGCGGGGTATAGGGGTAGGCACGGTCGTCTTCGGCGACGATGACCAGGCTGCCCGCGCTGATCACAACCTGGTCGAAACCGGTTTTTGCAAGGGCACGCTCGTAGCGTTCCATCAGAGTGGCCAGGTGGCGGCTGTAGTGTTGTGGGTGCATAGGGTGTCTCTCACGGCAAAGTAACGATCAATGCCGGCAGTATCCGGGGATCAGGATCGAGTTGCAAAATACGCCCTTCATTCATGTCGTACACCCAGACAGACAGCAGCGTTCCAGCGACCGGGACTGTTTCTGCGATATAGTGCAGCAACGTTCACAATAACCCGCCAGGATTGTATTTTTTATGTCCGTAAACCCCGCCTTTCTGATCCTGATACTGACGCTGTTGCTGGGTTTGCAACCGTTTACGACCGATCTGTACCTGCCGGCGTTGCCCTACATTACCGCCTCGTTTAACACCACTGTCGCACATTCCCAGCTAACGTTATCGGTCATGCTGCTCGCCTTTGGGGCTTCTCAACTGGTTTGGGGTCCGGTATCGGATCGCTATGGCCGACGGCCGGTGCTGCTGGCAGGGCTGGGTTTGTACGCGCTATCAGCCGTGGGCGCTGCCCTCGCCCCTTCCATGGCTTGGCTGATCGGCTGGCGGCTGGTTCAGGGTATTGCCCTGGGCGCGGCAGTCATGTGTGCCCGGGCGCTGGTGCGCGACCTGTTTGACGACCCGGTTCAGGCCGCCCACGCACTCAGCCGGGGGCTTTCGGGTCTGGGCATTCTGGCCTGTATTTCGGCGCCTCTCGGTGCTGTATTAACGGCGCAATTTGGCTGGCAGTTTACCTTCGTGTTTCTGGCCGTGTTCAGCTTTGCCGTCTTGTTACTCATTGCCTTGCGCCTGAACGAAACTCTGCGCGAGCCTCGTACCCAGTCGCTGCGACCGAGCTGTCTGCTGCGCACCTGGGGTGGCATACTGACGCACCACACCTTCTGGTCTTACGCCTTATTACAGGCGGCCACCTACGGCGGGCTCTTTGTGTTTCTGGCCTCGTCTTCATTTGTATTCATGGAATACCTGGAGCTGTCGGCAACGCATTACGGCATCATTATGTTTTCGATGTCGGCGTCCTACATTGGGGGCACCTTGCTGTGCCGCCGGTTGTTGGTACGGATCAGCATTCAGCGCACCGTGGTCGTAGGCGGCGTGTTCTCGCTGGTCGGCAGCTCCGTTATGATTCTGCTGGTGGTGCTGGGTTTTACCTCACTCTGGGCCCTGTTGCTGCCTTTCTATGTTTTCATGGTAGGCCATGGCATCAATCAGCCCTGCGCCCAAAGTGGCGTAATGGGTCCCTTCCCGCATGCAGCCGGAGCAGCATCAGCGCTGAGCAGCCTGGTGATGGTAATCGGGTCGTTTTTTATCGGGCTCTGGCTCGGCCAGGCGATGGATGGCTCACCGCTGCCCATGGCGCTGGGCATCTGGTTTTGTGGCATCGCCGTGGCCATTTTTGGCTGGGGGTTTGCGGCCCGCATTCGACTGCCAGCCGTCGTTTAAGCCGCTACTCTTCCTGCCCGCCGTCGGTCGTGATCCGGATCTCTCCAGTCAGTGTCTGATGCACCGGGCAACGGTCGGTTATTTCCAGAAAGCGTTTTTGTTCGGCTTCACTCAGATTCCCGCGGTAGCTAATGTGGCGCTCCAGGTGCTCTATCCGACCCGGCTTGTTCTCACAGTCATTGCAATCGTCGGCATGAACGCGGGAGTGGCGCAAACGAACCCGGATGTCTTTTACCTCAAGCGACTTGTGGTTGGCGTACATGCGCAACGTCATCGAGGTACAGGCGCCGAGCGACATCAGCAGCAAATCGTAGGGGGTTGGCCCCTGATCGGTGCCGCCCTTGTCGGTCGGTTCATCCGCCAGCACCTGGTGGTTTTTGGTGTAAAGCCCTCGCAAAAAGCGGGCGTCTTCTTCGGTGACGACAACATCCTCTTCGTCAACCTTGGGACGATCAGTCGAGGTTTCCTGGTCGCCGAACTCCAGATACCGGCTGGCCCAGGCTGCGAGCGTTGCCGCAACGTAGTCTGAATCAGCGCGTTTTGATAACAAATGGTCGGCATCGTCCAGCGAGATAAAACTTTTGGGGTGCATCGCCGCTTCGTACAAATCCGCCGCTTCGCTGACCGGTACGACCCGGTCGACCGGTGAATGAAAGATCAACAGTGGCTTGCGTAAACTGGCAACCAGGTTGCGGGACGACCAGTCTTCAAGATCATCCAGCAGTTGCGCCCGAATGTTGAAGTGACGACCGCCAATATCGACTTCCGCCTGGCCGTCTTGAGTGATGTCGCAATGCTGATCGGCAAATAGATGCTGCACATGGGAGGGTGTCGCCGGTGCTGCAATAGTCACCACCGCTTCTACTGAATCCAGCCGGGAAGCGGCAACCAGCGCGGCTGCACCGCCCAGGCTATGGCCAATCAGCAAGGCAGGTGCCTGATAAGACTCTGCCAGGAAGTCGGCCGCATCTAGCAAGTCTTCGACATTCGAACTGAAGTTGGTGTTACCAAACTCGCCGTCACTGCCCCCCAGACCAGTGAAGTCGAACCGGAAGACGGCAATGCCTTCTTCGGCCAGCGCCCTGGCAATGCGACTGGCGGCTACTACGTCCTTGCCGCAGGTAAAACAATGCGCAAACAGCGCCATTACCCGAATGGGACCGGAGTCTGGTTGTTCCAGTGAGCCAGTTAGGGTGTGCCCGTCCCGGTTGGTGAACTCTACTTTGCTGCGTGACATTGTTGCTCCTGCCGTAAAGACTGAAAGTGAGAATACCCTAGCACATTGATTGCCGACTGCAGCCTTTCACACGCAGAGGAACAATTTTGATAGGCTGTTAGATCCGACAGCATGCGAAAACAGAGGACCATGAATGAACAGCAATCTGATGAACCTGGGCTTGATCGCTCTGGCAAGCGTGGGGCTATTGATTCTATTGGCACTGGCCGCTGGCCTGACAACCATCGCCATCCTGTACCTGATCGACCGCAACCAGAGCAAGCACAGCATCCGTCGCAACTACCCGGTCATCGGACGTTTTCGGTATTTCTTCGAACACATCGGTGAGTTCTTTCGCCAGTACTTCTTTGCCATGGATCGCGAAGAACTGCCGTTCAACCGGGCCGAACGCAGTTGGGTCTACCGCGCTGCGAAGGACCTCGACAACACCATTGCCTTTGGCTCGACCCGGTCGCTGAAACCTACCGGAACCGTGATGTTCATGAATTCAGCCTTCCCGACGCTGAGCGATACCTCGACCCGGTGGCAACCCAAAAGCCTGGGCCCGTATTGCCGTCACCCTTACGAACCCCAGTCTTTCTTCAATATTTCGGGTATGAGCTTCGGAGCCCTGTCGAAGCCGGCCGTGCAGGCTTTGTCGCGGGGCGCAAAAACAGCCGGATGCTGGATGAACACCGGCGAGGGCGGTCTGTCACCCTTTCACCTTGAAGGCGGTTGTGACCTGGTGTTTCAACTGGGCACTGCAAAGTACGGTGCCCGTGACGTGGGCGGGGAGCTCAGCGACGACAAACTGCGCGCCCTGGCTGCACACGACCAGGTTCGAATGTTCGAAATAAAACTCAGCCAGGGAGCCAAACCCGGCAAGGGCGGCATTCTGCCTGGCGATAAAGTCACCGAGCAAATTGCCAAAATTCGGGGTATCGCCGTCGGGCAGGATTCGATCAGCCCGAACCGGCATCTGGACATCAGTTCCAACGAAGACTTGCTGGATATGATTCATCGGATTCGGGAAGTGACCGGCAAGCCGGTAGGTTTCAAGTGCGTGCTGGGCGATACCGACTGGCTGGTGGATCTGTTTGAACAGATCAAACAGCGGGGTGTTGAGTCAGCACCTGACTTTATAACCCTCGACAGTGCCGATGGCGGCACCGGCGCAGCCCCTCAGCCACTGATGGATTATGTCGGCCTGCCGGTCCGGGAAAGCCTGCCCTGGCTGGTGGATCAGCTAATCGCCAGTGGCCTGCGCGAGCGCATTCGCATCGTCGCGTCAGGCAAACTGATGGTACCCAGCAAGGTGGCCTGGGCACTGGCAACCGGGGCAGACTACATTGTCTCGGCACGGGGTTTCATGTTTTCGCTGGGTTGCATACAGGCGCTGCAGTGCAATAAAAACACCTGCCCAACCGGTGTAACCACTCACAACCCCCATTTGCAACGCGGCCTGGTGCCCGCCGACAAAGCGGCACGCGTCGCGCACTACCACCAGCAGATGGTCTATTTCCTGGAGATGATCGCCCATTCCTGCGGCGTTCCTGGACCGTCGGACCTGGAACGCAAACACGTGCGAATGGTGACTGACAGCGGCTTTACCGCACCTCTGGATCATTTCTACCAGAACAGGATACCGCTGCACACCGTAAAATAAACCAGGGAGTGCATTCAAAAGGCGACAAGCAGGTAAATTACCGGGGCAAAGGCAACGTTCTGCGCCTATAATCATCCTCTAATGTTCAAGGTTGCTATGGTGCCCCACCCTCAATGGTCATTGCATTACTAAGAGCACTCTGGGCGCTGCCTTTACTCTGGTTTATGGCCTGGGATGCCTGCGGCCAGTCATCCGCCATGACGCTGGATGAAGGCTGGCAGTACCGCTGGGGGGATTCTCCCTTCACCGCCGCAGGCGAGCCCGTCTGGACACGGGACGCACCGGACAGCGAGGCCTGGCATTCCATCGGCTTTCCCTCCAATCCGCCCGGCCGTAACGGGCAAACCAATGTCTGGTTCCGGGTCAATCTGCCAGAAAATCAGTGGTGGGAACCCATTCTCTATATCTACAGTGTCGACCTGATCACCGAGGTTTATCTGGATAGCGAGAAAATCTACCAGTACGGTACTTTCGATGACCAGGGTAAGGGTGACTTCGCCGGCTGGCCCTGGCATATGGTCCCACTCCCCGACGACTTTGACGGCAAACCGCTGTATTTTCGCGTCTATTCAAACTACAGCGATATCGGGCTCTGGGGTGAGGTGAAGGTAAACTCACGCCAGGATCAGGTATTGAGGCTGCTGGTGAATTCAGCCGACGCCCTGGCCGCCAGCGCATTCTCGCTGCTGATCGCCGTTCTGGCCTTGTTTTTTGCCCTGATCGACACTCAGCGCCGAACCTTTGCCAGCGTGGGGCTCTTTTCGCTCTCCTCCGCCCTGATGGTAACGGCGGAGAGCCCTGCCAGCCTGCTATTGATGTACCAGCCCATTCTCTGGGATTACATCGCCGCCGGCGCCTATTTTATGTTGCCCGTCGCCATTGGGCTGTTACTTGAGCAATGGCTGCCTGAAACCAGATACAACCTGATCCGCAGACTCTGGCAGGGTCACCTGGTGTACCTTGCCGGTGCGCTTGGCCTGTCTTTATTCGGGGTCATTATTCTGCCAACGGCGTTTTATGTGTTCGACTTTCTGTTGCTGGCTTCCCTGACGGTGCTGTTCATTCTGGTAATCCCCAATCTGCGCAGGGTAAACCGGGAACAACAGGCGATTATTGCCACCTTTGCGCTGTACGCCGCCCTGCTGATCACCGATATGGCCGTCGCCCATGGCTACCTGCCCTGGAATCAGACACCGCTGAGTTGGGGTGGCCTGGCTTTCTCGCTGGTGATCAGCCTGATTTCTCTGCGGCAATACCATTACACCCGCCTGGAACTCCAGGCGCTGAATCAACAGCTTGAACGGCGGGTAGACGAGCGCACCCGCAAGTTGGAGTCACTGGCGGATGAAGAGCGGCTGCGTACCCGAATACTGTCATATGAGCATGAAAAATCGCTACTGCTGAACGATATGGTGACCCGGCTACACGCCAGCCAGACTCTGGTGCAAGCCTTCGACACCCTCGCCTGCGACTTGCCAACCTACGCCCACCCGCTAATCGGCGCCTTGTACCGTCGTTTTGATGACGACTCTGAATTAACCCTGCTGGCACGGTGGGGCGAGCATGAAGTCAGCCCGCCAGAAGCCTGGCCAAAGAGCCGGCTGCCGAACAAACCCACATCCGCTGACCTGGATCCCATGCATCAGGCAAAAACCGAGATTGACGGCCAGCCCTATTGGACCTTTCCGATAACCGTAGAAGATGTTGATCTGGGCAGCGACGTTCTGGCCCTGCTGATCATCGCGCTGCCGGCTGAGGTCGCCGCTGGCGAGCGGCGCAGTGGACGTGGCCATCTGTTCCAGTCCATCCGGCAGGCGATGGATAAGGTGGGGGTGGTGCTGTCCAGCCTGATCCTGCGGCAGCGACTGGAAACCCTGTCATATGAAGATTCATTGACCGGCCTGAAAAACCGGCGTTACTTCAATGAACTCTACGCCCATGAATCGGCCATTGCCCTACGCACCCGGGCAGCGCTGAGCTTCATCATGATCGATCTCGATCACTTCAAGGGCTTTAACGACCGCTTCGGCCACCAGGCCGGAGACGAAGCGCTGCGATTGGTGGCCGACACCATGCGCACCCGCTTTCGGGAAACCGACATCCTTTGCCGGTACGGCGGCGAAGAGTTTATCGCCATCCTGCCTGGAGCAACCTCGGCTGACGCCGAGGCTCTGGCCAACGAAATACGGCTGGCGGTGCACCGGGTGCCTATCGTTCATGACAACCGGAACCTGGGTCACCTCACGCTTTCTGCCGGCATCGCCACCTGGCCAGAACATTGTGCCGACCCCGCGCAACTGCTGGTTCTGGCCGACAGCGCCCTATACCGCGCCAAGGAGGCCGGTCGCAACCGGGTTCTGATGCCGGCACCTTCCAAGTAGCGCCAAGCTGGCCATCCAGCGGCACAGGTGCGTCTTTCATACAGGCATAAAAAAACCCGGCGAACCGGGTTTTTCAGAGTTACGCCAGAGCTCAGACCTTGGTAGTGCGCAGGTAGGGGCGAATCTCATTCCAGCCTTGCGGGAAGATGTCTTTGGCTTCCTCGTTGCTGATTGAAGGCGGAATGATGACCTCGTCACCCGGACGCCAGTCGGCAGGTGTCGCAATGCGCTTGGCATCACCCAGTTGCAGGGAATCGATCACCCGCAGAATTTCGTCGAAGTTACGACCAACCGACATCGGGTAGGTCAGCGTCAGCCGAATCTTCTTCTTCGGATCGATAATAAAGACCGAACGCACCGCCGCTGTCTGGCTTTCACCGGGGTGAATCATGTCATACAGCTTGGCGATCGACAGATCGGCGTCGGCCACAATCGGGAAATTCAGGGTGGTGTTCTGGGTGTCGTTAACATCAGAAATCCACTTGTTATGCGCTTCAACCGTATCGGTCGACAGCCCCAGCGGCTTGACGTTGCGCTTGGCGAATTCGTCGGACAACTGCGCCGTACGGCCCATCTCGGTGGTGCACACCGGGGTAAAGTCGGCCGGGTGACTGAAGAAAAATGCCCAGGAATCGCCCAGCCATTCGTGGAAGGTGATTTTTCCTTTGGTGGTTTCAACGGTAAAGTCGGGTGCGGTATCGCCTAGTCGTAATGTCATCGTCGTACTCCTGTTTGCAGTAAGGAACGTGAGTGATGAGTGCCTTGATACACCAGTACATTAGGTCCAGTCGGGTGTTTTTAAAGCCCCTTTACATTCGCTGACAAGACATTAAGTACAACCGAAAACGCTTAATGCCCGTATCAACACAACAGATTAGTCAGTTGAGAGCATCATGCTAGATTTTTTGAAACGGGACACGACCAAAGCACTGCAAAAAGCCTACGAACGCAAACTCACCCAGGCGCAGCAGGCTCAGCGCAGTGGCGACATTCGCAACTATTCCCTGCTGTCTGAAGAAGCCGACACCCTCTATAAAATGATTCAGACGGCCAGGTCCGGGAAAACCTGAGCAGCCACTTAGCGTTTGGTGGTTTTCACAAACGGATCATCACCGACCTTAAAGTTCCCGGCCTTGCGGCGCTTCAATACCGTGTTGATGTAGTCTTCGGTCGCCACTGCCTGGCCTACGTCCCGCCCCGCCGCCTGGCTCAGATACCAGCGGTGTTCCAGAATTTCATGGAAGACTTCGGCGTCATCCAGGCTGCCTTTGAGATCGGTGGGAATATTCTGCAGGCTGGGGTTAAAGACTTCCGATAGCCAACGATAAGCGGCAACGGGCTCTGGTACATCGCGCCCTTCATGCTCGGCCAGAAAAGCTTTATAGCGGCTAAGATCATTAAGCAGGCGGCGCGCCTGATTTTCCTGAACCTGGAGACCGGTCAGGCTGTTCAGACGGCGGCGATGGTGCCAGTGCTCAACCACGCGCGGCACCATTCGCACGCGCTGACCGTCATCGACCGTGGTGATTTCCATTTCCTCTACATCGAACCCCAGGTCGTTCAGGCGCCGCACCCGCTGTTCAATTTTGAACTGATCTTCGGGTTCGAAGATTTCATCGTGGGTCAGTTCCTGCCAGAGCTTGTTGTACCGGTCGACCACCGAATTGGCCAGTTCAACCGGGTCGGCTCCCTTGGGTAATTGCTCGGCGGCTTCCAGGTCCATCAAATCACCGGCCAGGTTCAGTTCCGCCAGTTCCAGATCATAACCACGCTGGCCGTCACTCAGGGTTGGGTAGATTTCACTGGTTTCCGCATCAACCAGATAGGCGGCCATCAGGCCCGCATCCCGCCGGAACAGCGCATTTGACAGTGAGCAATCACCCCAGTAAATGCCGCTGAGGTGCAACCGTGCCAGCAATTCAACCAGCGCATCCAGCATCTGCCCAAGTTGCTCCATGGTGATGCCCTGCTGGATGATGATGCGATAGGGCAGCGCCCCTTCCAGGTAATGCGTCACCAGCAAGGCCCGGTTGGCCATATCCATACTGTCACCGACCAGATCGAAGTTCGAGCGAGCCTGTGAAACGCCCTCGTCCCGGTTGGTCACCAGACCCACCGGCTCAACCACCGGCAGGCCCATTTCTTCCATTTCACGCAACAAGTTGTATTCATTGCGCGCAATGGGGGTCATCAGCTCCTTAAGAGCGTAGACCCGCCCCTTGTTACTGATGAACCGTACTACGTTGCGGTGAATGCCACGTGCCACTTCAACAAAGAGTTCAGGTGGCCACTGCGACAGGTGCCTGGACCAGGGGTAACGCAGGTCGGTAATGTAGTGGCTGGGCGAGTGAATCTGAATTTTCATGGTAGTTCCCTGCAACTGAAACAAAAAAAACCGGCGTTCAAGCCGGCTTTTTAAAGACAACGCTCTGTAGATGGGGCGCTTACAGACGGTTGCTGGTTTCACCGTCGAAAATGTGCAACTTATCGGCATTCACATAGAGCACCAGGTCGTCGCCAACCTTCGGCGTTTTGTGAACATCCATTTTGGCAACGATGGATTTGTCATCATTGGCCAGTTTGGAGTGCACGACTACTTCGTGACCCAAGGTTTCGACAATTTGTGCCTTGGCTTTAATCTCGGCAATGTTCTTCCAGTCGTGCTCGCCTTCGCCACGAATATGTTCTGGGCGGAAGCCTACGTATACCATCTTGCCTTTGCGCTCATTGATGGCGGCTTTCCATTCATCTGGCGTCTTGTAGGTGATGTCCGGGTGCTTGAGCTCGGTACCATCATCAGACACGGTCATCTTAAGGATGTTCATGTTCGGGGTGCCGATAAACTGCGCGACGAACACGTTTTGCGGATTGTCGTACAGATCCAGCGGGGTACCGACCTGGCGCAGGTTGCCGTCGTGCAACACGGCGATGCGGTCGCCCATGGTCATCGCTTCAACCTGATCGTGCGTTACATAAACCGAGGTGATGGCCAGGCGCTTCTGCAGGTTGGCGATTTCGGCGCGCATGTGCACCCGAAGTTCGGCATCGAGGTTCGACAACGGCTCGTCAAACAGGAACACCGAGGGCTTGCGAACAATGGCGCGACCCAGGGCGACACGCTGACGCTGACCACCCGACAGAGCTTTGGGCTTACGATCCAGCAAGGGCGTCAGGCCCAGAGTATCGGCAGCTTCGCTGACCAGACGATCGATCTCGTCTTTGGGTAACTTGCGCAGGCGCAGGCCAAAGGCAATGTTTTCGTAGACGGACATGTGCGGATAGAGGGCGTAGCTCTGGAACACCATGGCAACGTCACGGTCTTTGGGGTGTACGTTGTTAACCACCCGGTCGCCGATATACAGGCTGCCATCGGTGATTTCTTCCAGGCCGGCAATCATCCGCAGCGTGGTCGATTTACCACAACCGGACGGACCAACCAGAACCATAAATTCCTTGTCGCGGATCTCCAGATCGAGACCCTTGATGATCTGTACGTCGCCGTAGCTCTTCACTACGTTGTCAAATTTTATGCTAGCCATCAGCTTCCACTCATTTTTGTCGTTATACGAACCCAGTGCCGGGGCAAATTGGATGTTTCGAGCGCCTTTGTAGTTTTCTTACAGGCAAATTCGACTCATCCGACGAATGCCTCCATTATAGCCGTAATAATACTACCAATTGCAACCCCGAATCCGGACCTACCGCTGTATTTTCCTTACAAACCGCTCTGGAATGGGCTTTACCGGCCACCTCGCACTTGGTTCAACTGCTTGCAAAAGGCCCCGATTTCCGGTTTTGAGAACAAATCGGGGAGCGACTGGGTCAATTTTCTGCGCCAGTTGGGGTATTCATCGCTGGTTCCGGGAATGTTGACCGGTGTGTTGATCAACATCAGGTCTTCCAGTTGAACCGCCACAATTTGCGACCGGCAGGCGGCAAGATGCTGGTGAATGGCCAGACACAGTGGCAACGTCATTTCCGGCACCCGCTCCGCATCCGGGGCGATACCTTTCGGTAGCCGGTCATACTCGACCAGCGCATCGAGAATGGCCTGTTTCGCCTTCGACCTGACCTGGCGCTCGCCCTGAAAGTCCGCCTCGGTGGCAAACATGCCCAGTTGCTGGCGCAAATCCAGATCCGACATGGCCCAGAAGGCGTGCACCGTAGGCATGTCGTGGTTGCAGACAATGGCGAGGGCTCGCTCGGCGTAATCTTCCGGCGGCGTGCAGACGCCGTCCTTCATTTCGAAATAGAAGACCTTGTTGGAATAGAGCTGGGCGCGCGGGAAGGTTTCAATCACTTCGTCCGGCACGGTACCAAGATCCTCGGCGATAACCAGGCACTGGTTGCGCTGGGACTCGAGGTTCAGAATGCCGAGCAGATCGTACAAATCGTAATAGACATAGGCCCCGTAGGCGGCCGACTCGCCCGGCGGGCACCACCAGAGCCGCAACAGCGACATGGCGTGGTCGATGCGCAGGGCACCGCAGGCGCGCATGTTGTTACGCAACAGGGTAATAAAAGAACGGTAGCCTTCGGCTTTCAGTTTGATCGGGTCGAAGGGTGGCAAACCCCAGTTCTGACCATTCGGCCCCAGCGCATCCGGCGGGGCGCCAACGGCGGCATTCAGGCAGAAGCTTTCACGGTTGCCCCAGACTTCGGCCCCACCCCGGTCGGCGCCGACGGCGAGATCCCGGTACAGCCCAATGCGCATGCCCCGGGCTTTCGCCTGCCGGTCAACCGCGCGCAGCTGTTCATCGGCGACAAATTGCAGATACTGAAAGTAGGTAATGTCATCGTCATGCTCAGCGGCAAAGCTCTGCACGGCTTCACTATGATGATCCTGATAGTCCTTCGGCCAGCACGGCCAGCCCCAGGCCATGGGGTCCTGCCGGCGAAAATGAGCCAGCAGGGCTTCAAAGGTGGCATGCTCGCGCAACGGCTCACCCTGCTGATCGACAAAGGCCAGAAAGGCCGCCTCACGCTCTGTGCCCTGGCCCAGATGCTGCTCTCTGAAGACGCGATACAGGTCTCTCAGGGCCCGGTACTTGAGGGCACTGACGCCGGTGTAATCTACCTGGGGCTGGTCGCGCAGTCGCGCCAGTTCGGCCTGACTGTCCGGGCTGGCCATGGTTTTCTGCAGCTGCGTCGCGCCCTGATATTCAGGCACCTGCTCAATCACGACGTAGAGCGGGTTGACGTAGCTGCGGTTTGACGGGCTGTAGGGGCTGGCATGTTCGGGGCTGATCGGATACAGCGAATGAATGGGGTTCAGCCCAATGACGTCGGCGCCCCGGTCGGCGAGGGTATCCACCAGTTCGGCCAGATCACCAAAATCACCCATGCCCCAGTTCTTGGAAGAGCGCAGGGTATACAACTGAATGGCCGTTCCCCAGATGCGATCACCACCCGCCATGGCTTCCGGCTGAAAGCTGTTGGCCGGGGTCACGATCAGGGACGTCTCATCGGTTTGCCCGGCCAGCGACAGGCTGATGCGGTGATAGCCCGTGGGCAAGTCTTCCGGCAGCGGTAATTCCAGACGCAGGTACTCGGTATCGCCGATCCAGTAATCACCGCTTTGAGCCAGCTCGGCGGGCTCAAACCGGCCTTCCTGGGCAGGTGCATCGTGTTCGAAATCGATGCGCCAGTAGCCGGTCTGGTCGCGTTCGGCTGCGCTGAGGTAAAGATTAAGGCTGTGGCCGCGCAGCGGGTTTATCACCACCACAGGCTCCAGACGCTGCTGCCATTGCTGCTGGTCGAGCTGGGCGGCACGTTGCGCCAGCCCGGCATCGTCGTCCAGATTGTAGCCCATGGCACTGAGGATGCGTTCTATGTTGGCCGCATCGACTTCGGTGACGACGCCGCGGTAGTCCTGAAAGGTGGAGGAAATGTTTCGCAAGTGAGCAAGCTTGCTGACCAGCTCCGAATTCGCCATAGAAACCTCAGTCAAAGTGCGGTTGAAACCTGACCGGGGCGGGGGAATTCATACGCCATAACCGCGGACTGCTCGCGTCGCATGAATCACCGGCCCGATCACCAATTCACCCAGTGTAGCGAGCCTGCCTCCGGTTTTCGCGTTCAGATCGCCCCGCAGCGGAAGGATTTTACCTCAGGAGGAATTCCACAGCGGGCTGGACCCGCTGCAGACCGCCCTGTCAGGCCATTTCCGGCGCATGCTCAACCAGATAGGTCAGCGCTTCCAGCAGCCAGTATCGAACCGTTTCCGGCGGTGCCCGGTAAAACAGCTGCCAGGCTTCACCCCGGAACTGATTATAGGCGCCTGCCTGACCGGGGTGATCGTATTGCCAGCTGAGTCGCACGGCGTGGGAGATCACCACATCCAGGATGACGAAATCGTCCAGCTCCAGCTCCGGGTTGGCCTCGGCAAAGGCCATCAGGGCTGCCAGGGCTTCGACCGACATCTGACGGTAGGCCGGGCTTTCTATCTGGCTCAGCAGTCGTTCAACCAACTGGGCAAACTGGGGCTCACCGCCGGTCATGTGACTGGTCACCAGATCACTTTGCAGGCGACTGCGCGGCTCGAACCGGTCACCCACCACGATGCCGAGACATTGTTGCAGAACGGCCCACAGCCGCTGGTGAAACGACTCGGGAAAGCGCGGCATGACGCCCTGCTCTTCACGCCAGGTATGCCAGTCGGCTACGTCAGCGGTCGCCTCGGCCAGCCCGATCGTGGGCGCATCACCCCGGCGGAGAACACCGGGTGCACTGCGCAGATGCAGGGCTTCGGTCGAAAACAACCGGCCCACTTCTTCGCTGTAACTTTCCAGAATGTCGCGAATCCGGGTCTGAATGTCGAATGGGCTCATCGCGGCCAGCCGCTCAAAGGCCTGATCGGGTTCCAGCGATGCTTCCTGGGCAAAGCGCCCCATCATCAACTGGGCCAGGTGGCCGGGCCGAACGGTCATCATGCCGTCGAACAGTTCCGGTTCGCCACGCATAATCACCGACAAAATCACCAGTATTTCCTGGTTCAGAATGGCTTCGCGCACATCGGCGCCGCAGTTTTGCCGGATCAGCGCCAGCGTTTCACGGTTACTGAGCGGCATGCGAATCAAGCCCTGGTCCGAATAGGCCCGGCCCACGTTGATAATGCGCTGACGTGCCAGAATTTCCGCCACCGAGTCTTCAAGGCCACCCCAGTATTTGCCGAGCACACCGGCAGCCTTGCGCAGCACGCTCCATTCATGGCGGCAGCCGGCTTTGCGGTACACCTCCTCCAGCAACACCTTAACCGTCACCCTTGGCGCAATACCGGGTTCAAAATCCAGCCCGTGCACCTGCGCCCAGTCGGTCACAATGTCCATCTGTTCGCGCAGGTTGGTACTCGCCAGCAAACGCGCCCGCTGCTGGTCGAGCCCTTCGGTCGGTTCCAGCAACGCCAGGGCAGACGGCTGCGCCGGCCGACAATGGTCTGCCTCGGGCAACCAGTTTTTACGGCGCAGCCGTGCCAGGCTCAATGCATCGGGAACGTAGTAATCGTTCAGATCATCGATGCGTTCCGTGCCCACCTCATCCAGTAAAGTGAGGATGGACCCGGTGCGTACCGTCACGCCATTGCAGCTGCCGCCGCTTAACTCCGCGACCAGATCGAAAACCGCATCGGCGTCGACGGCCGAGGTCATGGTTTCCGTCAGATACAGCATCATCAGCGGTTGTTTGTTCTGATCCCAGTGCCGGCTGATGTACTTCAGTTCGGCCTGCACTTTTTCGCACAACAGACGGTTGTCTGACGCCAGGTAGAAGGTATCCCGGTTCTGAAATTGCGGCAGAAATACACAGCTTTCACCGCCCAACTGATACAGCTGCGCCGTCGCCAGTGACCGAGGCCGCCGTTGCGGGCGACCGGTTAAACCGAGCGTCCGGTTCTGGCCAACAACATTAAACACCCGCGCCAGCTCCAGTGGCGGCAATACTCGCACCGGGTCCAGCTGGTCGACGGTTTCCGACCACAGACCACGCGCTGCCAGGCGGTCTTTAACTGAATCGTTTTCCGCCAGCAAGCCAACCAGCACCGGTGACCGGTATTTGCGACCAATGCGTTTGTGGGCTGCCAGCGGGTCCAGCTCATCGGTTGTGATCAGCCCTTCATGCAGCAGACACCCGAGCACATACAACGATTGGGTCCACACCAGGGGGACATTGGCATTGGCAACGCGTGGCTGACTGCCGGGGTCGGCGCGCTCTGCCTCGATATGCTCCTGATCGACGAAATACAGTTCGGGCAACAGCAACAAGCCGTCTTTTTCAACGCGCAGTTCATCCAGCTTTTGGCGGTATTCGTTACTGCGTTCAGCGTCGCCGGCGAACAGCGCATCCAGATACAGAAAGGCAAAAAACAGCGGCCATTCGGATTCTATGTTTTCGAAGTTGCGCAGTTCTTCCGGTTCATAGTGCAACCGGTCGTGGTTTTCCAATACCGTCTGATGACCGTCGAGCAGGAACCGCTTGCAGCCATATTGGCCTGCCAGCTTATCCAGAATATGCTGACGCGTGGTTTTAACCAGACTGTTCTTTTCGACGGCAAAGGCCGGGTAACCAATCACCGATAGACAGGCAGCATCGACTTCTTTCGACAGGGACTCACGCGGCAACAGGTTTTCCAGCGTGGTTCGGCATCGCGCGATTTCGTCTGAGACGACATGAATCACCCCCCGGTAACTGTGCGTATCGTGCAACAGATTCAGGCCGCGCATTGCCTGCAACGCGGCTTTAACCATGCCCACCGAGGAGGCATTTATTTCGACGTGACCATTGTTGATTTTGTTGCCCCGCTCCCAGATGCCGTAATCCGGTGTGCGATAACCGCGGCCGATATACCAGACCAAATTCTGGACGAAATTGACTTCGTCGACCGTGTGAATCAGCCGCAGCCCCGAGCGTGTCATCTGGGCCAGCATCAGTAGGAAGATCGAGGTGGCATCCAGTTGCAGATGGCCCCATTTGTCGTCATCGACAACAGTGTCACCGCTTTGGGTGCCGTATTTGGCGTGCAGGGCATCCATTGGGTTCTGGGTGTACTTGAAGCGCTCCACCTTGTGCGACTGGCGCAGCATGGAGTTCAGCAAGCCGCGCATCAGCCGGGTCACGCAGTCGCCCAGGTATTCGGTTCGCCCCGGGTTATGGTTGGAACGACGATACCCCAGCCACAGCCCCCAGACCGCCTGAACCGAATAGACGTTATCGCGCACCCAGGCATCGGTGTAATCACCGTGCCCGTTTACGTCAGTACTGGCCGGAAACAGACCGGTTTGGGCATCCTGTCGACTCAGAATAGTCGCATAAACTTCATCGAAATACTGATCAAGGCGCTCGCAAGCGCCCTGCTCATTGGTGACATCGGTCATTCGCTGACACTCCGGGAGGGACAGTACAACAACCCGTTTTGCAACCTCTATGCCTAACGGGTACAGCGCTCAGCGCTCTTTGAAACCGGTTCAGGATTGCCCGGCCAACTCGCATGCTTCGCGAGCGAGCTGCTCGATGCGATCCCAGTCGCCCTGATTCAGGGCATCGGCCGGCACCACCCAGGAGCCACCAACACAGACCACATTGGGCAAGGCCAGGTATTGGGTGAAATCCTTGACCGAAATGCCGCCGGTCGGGCAGAACTTCACGTCCGGGAATGGTCCGGCAAAGGCCTTCAGCGCCGATACACCACCCGAGGCCGCTGCCGGGAAGAATTTGAAATGTTCGTAACCCATTTCCAGCCCCTGCATCATTTCCGACACACTGGCGATGGCAGGCAGAAACGGCATCGAGGTTTGCTTGCCGGCTTCGAGCAGCCGGGGCGTGGCGCCCGGGCTGATGGCGAAATCGGCACCGATGGCTTCCAGTTGCTTCAATTGTTCGACCCGGGTCACGGTGCCCGCACCAACGATGATGCCGTCGACTTTTTTCATTTCAGCAATGACGTCAATGGCCGCACTGGTGCGCAAGGTGACTTCCAGTACCTTAAGGCCGCCTGCTTTCAGGGCGCGGGCCAGTGGCTGGGCGTCTTCAACTCGGCTGACCGCCAGCACCGGCATAACCGGGAAGGCACGTTCAAGAATGTCCTGGACTTGATAGCTCATAATCTTCTCTCTGCAAAAACGGGAAATCCCCCATGCCGGTGTTGTGCACCGGTCAGGCGATCACTGTATTTAAACGATGATTCAATACCGCCGCCGAGCCCAGCAAGCCGGGCTGTTTGGCGACGACAACGTAGGTGGGTATCGGCTGATTAAAACCACTCAGACGACCCTTGGCCTCAAACCGGGAGCGAAACTGGCTGTTCTGAAAATAAGGCAGAAAACGCGGGACGATGCCGCCGGTGATGTAAACCCCGCCCTTGGCGCCCAGCGTTAGCGCAACATCGCCAGCATAGCTACCCAGAATGGCGCAGAAACGGGCCAGCGTTTCCTCGCACAGGGGGTCGGTCTTTTCCAGCGCTCGGGTAGAGATGTCGGGCGCTTTCAGGCTTTCTGCGGTGACGCCGCGCAAATGGCATAGCGCCTGATATATGTTCTCGATACCCATGCCTGAGACCAGACGCTCAATGGATACCCGTTCATATTTGGTGAGCAGAAACTGCAGAATGCCGATTTCGACGTCATCGGTGGGTGCAAAATGCGCATGCCCGCCTTCGGTCTGCAAGGTCACCGGGCCGGCATCGCCAAAGGCCAGACCAGCCAGCCCCAACCCGGTTCCCGGGCCGGTGACCGCCATGGGCAGCCCGGCCACAGCTTCACCGCGACCGACCTTGACCAGACCATTGCTGTCGAGCTGGGGGATCGAATTGGCCAGGGCATTGTAGTCGTTCACAAACACCAGCGTTTCCAGACCGAGCGTGGCTTTTAGCTCGCTGACTTTAAATGACCAGGTGTGGTTGGTCATGGTGATCTGGTCCTGGTCCGTCGGGCAGGCGATCGCCATCACCGAGTGGCGTGGCCGGTCATAATCGGCCGCCGGGCCGGCCAGATAGGCCAGTATCGCATCGGCAATGGTCTCGTATTCGGCGCCATTCAACGCAGCCACAGCCACCAGATCCTGCTCGGTCAGTGGCAACCCGGTCAACGGATCAAACTGCTTGATCGGCGCCAGAGCAAAGCGCGCGTTGGTGCCGCCGATGTCGGCGACCAATCCATATTCAACCATTATTCACCTCGGAATCTTCAAACCGGAATACGGTGGCACCCTCTTCCGCCGTGCTGACTGCACTGCGCATATGGCCAAAGAGCTCGCGGCCAACGCCAAACTGATTGGCCGACAAGTCAGCCACTACCGGGGTGCGCGCGGCGAACTCCGCCGGGTCGACTTGAATGTTCAGCTCGCCGGTATGGGCGTCGAGTTTGATCAGATCGCCCGATTGGACGCGGGCAAGTGGTCCGCCTTCACTGGCCTCTGGCGACAGATGAATGGCAGCAGGTACCTTGCCGGAGGCGCCGCTCATGCGGCCGTCGGTCACCAGCGCCACTTTATAGCCTTTATCCTGCAAGACACCCAGCGGCGGTGTTAGCTTGTGCAATTCAGGCATACCGTTGGCTTTCGGCCCCTGGAAGCGAACCACGACCACGCAGTCTTTGTTCAGATCGCCGGCCTCAAAAGCCGCCTGCAAATCGTGCTGGCTTTCAAAGATGACCGCCGGGGCCTCAATTTGCTGATGCTCTTTCTTGACTGCAGAGACCTTGATAACGCCGGTACCCAGGTTGCCTTTAATAACATGCAGGCCACCTTCCGGGCTGAACGGGTTGCTGACCGGACGAACGATCTCTTCATTCAGTGACTTGCCAGCCCCCGGCTTGAACACGATATCATCGCCTTCCAGGAATGGCTCTTCGGTGTACTTGCGCAGGCCACTGCCCATGATGGTATTGACGTCATCGTGCAGCAAACCACCATCGAGCAGCTCGCCGATCAGATAACCGAGACCACCGGCTGCATGGAAGTGGTTCACGTCGGCCATGCCATTGGGGTACACCTTCGCCAGCGACGGCACGACGCGAGACAGATCGGAAAAATCTTCCCAGGTCAGAATAATGCCGGCGGCACGCGCCATGGCGATCAAGTGAATGGTCAGGTTGGTGGAGCCGCCGGTACTGAGCAGCCCAACCAGACCATTGACGAAGGCTTTTTCGGTGAGCACGTCATACAGCGGCGTGTACTGACCGTTCTGTTTGGTGATACGCACCGCCTGCTGAGTCGCTTCACGGGTCAGTGCATCGCGCATGCTGTTTTCCGGGTTCACAAAGCTGCTGCCAGGCAGGTGCAGGCCCATGAATTCCATCAGCATCTGGTTGGTGTTGGCGGTGCCGTAAAAGGTACAGGTACCGGCACTGTGGTAGGAATCCGATTCGGCCTGCAGCAGGGCATCGCGCCCGACCTTGCCCTGGGCGTATTCCTGTCGAACACGGGCTTTTTCACTGTTGGGCAAGCCGGACGGCATTGGGCCAGCGGGTACGAAGACGGTGGGCAAATAGCCAAAACGCAGGGCACCCATCACCAGGCCCGGAACAATTTTATCGCATACACCCAGATACAGTGCCGCATCAAACATGTTGTGCGACAGGCCGATGCCGGCCGACATAGCAATGTTGTCACGGCTGAACAGGCTCAGCTCCATGCCCGGCTGACCCTGGGTCACGCCATCGCACATGGCCGGGGTGCCACCGGCAACCTGCGCCGTACAGCCCATCTCACGGGCAGCGGCCTTGATGATGGCGGGGAACCGCTCATAAGGGTGGTGCGCACTGAGCATGTCGTTGTAGGCAGTGATGATGCCGAGGTTGGCAGCATTCATCATCTTGATGGTGTTTTTCTCGCTTTCCGAACAGGCAGCAAAGCCGTGCGCCAGGTTGCCACAGCTGAGCTGTTTGCGGTCCGGAATGTTATCGCCCGCGTCTTTCATGCGCGTCAGGTACAGCTGGCGCGAGGCCCGGCTGCGTTCGATGATGCGGTCTGTTACACGGTTCAATTCGGTGTTCATGTTCACACTCCTGTTTTGAAACTCAAGTTTCGGAGTTCGCGGTTGGCGATGTTGCCAGTCGCCCGCACCGGCCACCAGGCAGGGCTATCGAGGGTCGGCGTAAACCCATCCGTGGGGCCTGGACCGCAGCATCCTTGCTGCGGACCACCCTCGATAGCCCTGCCTGGCGTCCGGTGCTGATCCTTTGCAATCGAACTCCAAAACTTGAGTTGAAAGTGGCGAAGCCTTTTGGCAGATCGTTTACCGCGTTGCAGTCATCAACCGCGCAGCCACTTCCAACGACGCTTTATTCGGCCCAGTACACAGAGACCGGGGTCTGGCTTTGTTTAAGCACGCTGCGCACCGGCAACTCGGTTACCGGCCCCTCGCCCAGGGCGGCTTCCAACACCGGCTTTTTACCCGCGCCGGTCAGGTGCAATACGACCAAGTCGCTGCGCAGAATGCGCTGCAGCGTCAGGGTCATGCGCGGGTGCGGTGCCGTTTTGGGCACCACTGCGCAGCAATCACCGGGCTGGTCTTTATCGAGGGCTTTGTCGAGCGTATCAGCCCCGGGGAAGAACGAAGCGGTGTGGCCGTCTTCACCCATGCCCAGAATCGTTACCGTTAACATTTCCGGCAAATCGACCAGCGCCTTGTTCAGTTCCGATTCGGCTTCGAATGGCGATTCGGCGGCGGTCTTGTGTGGGATAAAACGCGCGGCGGCCGCTTTGTTTTGCAGCAAATGGGTGCGCACCAGCTTTTCGTTGCTGTCGTCGTGGTCGGGGGCTACCCAGCGCTCATCAACCAGGGTTATCGTCACCTTGCTCCAGTCGAGGTCGGCCTGGCTCAGGGTTTGAAACAGCGCCACGGGAGTGCGCCCGCCCGATACCGCCAGCCCTGCTTCGCCATTGGCGTCGATATCGGCTTTGAGCCGGGTAAGGATCTCACCGGCCAGGGCTTCCGTCAGGGCATCCCGGTTGTCGAAATCGTGTTGTGTCATGGTCATGGTCGGAGCTCCTTAATTGGTTTCGTGCCAGCTGCGGCCATCGCGAGCGACCAGTTCAAACGCCGCTTGCGGCCCCCAGCTTCCGGCCGGGTAGACGTGTGGGTCAACCGTGGCGGTCGCCCAGCTTTCCAGTATGGCATCGGCCCAGACCCAGGCAGCTTCGACTTCATCACGATGCACAAACAAGGTCGAGTTGCCGCGAATCACATCGAGAATCAAGCGTTCATAGGCTTCGGGTACCCTTGAGTCGGCGATGCGGTCGGGCAGCGTCAGGTTCAAGGTCACCGGCGTCACTTCCATACCTTCGCCCAGGCCGGGCAGCTTGTTCATCATGTACAGCTGAATCGATTCTTCGGGCTGCAACCGGATGACCAGCTTGTTGGGGCTCATGTTCGCCGTGCCGGGGAAAATGGAATGCGGCACGTCTTTAAACTGAATCACAATTTCACTGTAGCGGGCGGGCAGGCGTTTGCCGGTGCGCAGATAAAACGGCACGCCGCGCCAGCGCCAGTTGTGAATGTCCGCACGAATGGCGACGAAGGTTTCGGTTTGCGAATCGGGCACACCGCCCTCTTCTTCCTTGTACCCCGGGACTTTGCGGCCATCCATATTGCCTGCTGTGTACTGGGCCCGCACGGTGTTGCGCCGCACCCGGTCGACCGACATCTTTTTCAGTGATTTGAGCACTTTGAGCTTTTCTGCCCGCACCGCTTCGGCATCCAGCGAGACTGGCACACCCATGGCCACCAGGCTGAGCAATTGCAGCAAGTGGTTCTGAATCATGTCGCGCAGCGCGCCGGAATCGTCGTAATAGCCCCAGCGACCTTCAACGCCCACGGTTTCGGCGACGGTGATTTGCACGTTATCAATATGGGCGTTGGTCCAGACCGGTTCGAACAGGGCATTGGCAAAACGCACCGCGAGCAGGTTTTGTACGGTTTCCTTGCCCAGGTAATGGTCGATGCGGTAGATATTCTTCTCGGAAAAGGAGCGAGCCACAGCATCATTGATGGTCTTGGAAGATTCCAGACTTTTGCCGATGGGTTTTTCCATCACTACACGAGTGCGGTCGCTTACCAGCCCGGCCGCAGCCAGGTTATCGGTGATGTCGCCAAAGAAGTCCGGCGCGGTCGACATATAGTAGACGGTGTCGTTCTGGGTGAAGGATTTGCCCAGTGCTTTTTTCAGCAGTTTGAAGCTGTCGAGGTTACGTGCATCGACCGCAACGTAGTTCAGGCGGTCTTTAAACCGTTCCCAGACGGCGTCATCCCAACAATCTGCATCGCCGAACTCATCAATACCCTGGCGGACCATCTCGATATAGCCATCACGGCCAATATCCGTCCGGGAGGCGCCGATGACCTGAGTGCCCTCGCACAAGTAGCCGCCACGATCGAGGTTATACAGCGCGGGTAACAGTTTGCGTATGGCCAGATCGCCATTACCGCCGAAAATAACGACGTTGCAAGGGTAGCAGGTCGTGTTGTGTTGCATAGATCACTCCCGGTCAAATGCCATTCCGATGGCCTGAAACAGCCACCGTGTTGTAATTTATTTTCAATTTTACGGGAAATAAACCCCCATGTCGCCCATATTTGTAATTTTACAACAATGTGATGACCGACCATAATAGGCGCTAATAGTGACGTTTTCAGGTCTGCGGGAACAGATAGTCACACAGCGCGCTTTCGTCTGCGGGTTGAATTCCCTACAATCGCGAACACTCAACCCGGGGGTTGGCGCGTTTGCAGCACCCCACGCAATCAACCAAGGATTGTCAGTCCATGTCTGTGAACATTCTGGAGCGTCTCAAGTCCAACCCCAGTTGCCTGAGCAAAAGTGAGCGCAAGGTGGCCAACGTCATCCTTGAGGACCCGAACAAGGCGATTCGCTCCAGCATCGCCAGCCTGGCCAAAGCGGCCAATGTATCCGAACCGACCGTCAACCGTTTCTGCCGCAGTCTCGATTGCACCGGCTTTCCCGATTTCAAGCTGAAACTGGCGCAGTGCCTGGCCACCGGCACGCCCTACGTTAACCGCAACGTGGAATCCAGCGACAACGTCGAGGAGTACAGCAGCAAGATCTTCGAGGCGACGATGAGCGCCATCAGCGATGCCAAGCGCTCCATCGACCCTAATGCGCTGAGCCGCACCGTCGATGCCCTGGCCCAGGCGCGGCGCATTGAGATATACGGGCTGGGCGCCTCCGGCAGTGTCGCCATGGACGCCCAGCACAAGCTATTCCGGCTGAATACACCCTGCGTCGCCTATATCGATGTGCTGCAACAGCGCATGGCGGCGGCTGCCACAAAACCTGGCGACGTCGTGATCATCATTTCCAATACCGGCCGCACCATAGCGCTGGTAGAGACCGCACGCATCGCCCGTGAATCCGGGGCGACGGTGATCACCATCACCCAGCCGCACACGCCCCTGTCGGAAGAAAGCCATATTTTACTCGGCGTCGACAGCCCGGAAAACACCGACATCTATACCCCCATGACCTCGCGCATCGTGCACCTGACCATCATCGATGTGCTCGCCACCGGCGTCATTCTCAAACACGGCCCTGAATTCCAGAGCCATCTGAAGCGTATCAAGGCCGCCCTGGCCGACACCCGGTTTAAATCGCCCGACAGCGAATAACCCGGCCACCTGCGCCAAAACACTCCCCCGCTCAAACACCTGCAAATATCTTGAGTTTCGGAGTTCGCGGTCGTGACAAGCGGCGGCTGCCGGGGGTGCCGCTGCGGGGTAGTCCGCAGCATGGACTAAAACGCCGGGAGCGTTTTAGCATGAGCGCAGCGAGCCCGAAGGGTGAATCCCAGGGATGGGATTCATATCCTGCGGTCTAGGCTCCATGGACGGATCTACGCCGACCCCGCAGGGGCATCCCCGGTAGCCGGTGCGGACCAATGCCACCCAACCGCCCCCGAACTCCAAAACTTGAGCAAAAGATGTAATAAAACTACAAATAACTGTGAAATACGTCCGGAAGCTGGCAGAATGCGCCTGTTTTGTTGTATAACTATGAAAGTTAGCTACACCGCAACTCTCCCACTAGACTTGGGTACCAGCCCCACTGGCGTGGTTGACCTGCATGCGGTGCAGTCATTACACGGCTAGCAAAACAGACAACGAATTCCACCAGCCGCCTGCGGGCGGCTGGCCTGGTCTGAAAAGGCTGTCCGGTGACGCCTGGCGACGACCAGACGAGTTAATTCCGATAAATCCGGCGGTGGCCCAAAAACCGCCTCATTAACGCTAAGGAGCACACCATGTCCAAGATCCGCGTTGCTATTAATGGTTATGGCCGCATCGGCCGCAATGTTCTGCGCGCTTTGTATGAAGCCAACCAGGCTGGCAAGGACTACCCGATCGAGATCGTTGCCATCAACGACCTGGGTGATCCCAAAACCAATGCCCACCTGACCAAGTACGACACCGTTCACGGCCGCTTCGGCTTTGAGGTCACCTCAGACAACGACGCCCTGTACGTCAACGGCGACAAGATCAGCATCTTCTCCGAGCGCAACCCGGCCGATCTGCCCTGGGGCAAGCTGAACGTGGATGTGGTGTACGAGTGCACCGGTCTGTTTGTCGACAAGGCCAGCGCCAGCAAGCACATCAGCGCCGGTGCCAAGAAAGTGATCATTTCTGCGCCGGGCAAGGAAGTCGATGCCACCGTGGTGTTCGGTGTCAACGACAGCATTCTGACCAGCGACATGACCGTCATCTCCAACGCTTCCTGCACCACCAACTGCCTGGCGCCAGTCGCCAAGGTACTGAGCGATGCCGTTGGTATTGAAAGCGGTCTGATGACCACGATTCACTCCTACACCAACGACCAGCGCCTGAGCGATGTCTATCACTCAGACCTGTACCGTGCCCGCGCCGCCGCGCTGAACATGATCCCAACCAAGACTGGTGCTGCCGCTCTGGTAGGCAAGATCGTTCCGGCTCTGGAAGGCAAGTTCGACGGTATGGCTGTGCGTGTTCCGACCGCCAACGTATCGCTGGTTGACCTGACCTTCACCGCCAGCAAGGACGTCACCGCAGAGGGCATCAACAAGGCCATCTCCGACGCCATCGCTGCCGACAAAAACCTGGCCAAGGTACTCGACGTGAACGTCGAACCGCTGGTGTCTTCCGACTACAACCACAACAGCTTCAGCTCGATCTTCGACGCGACTCAAACCCGCGTTCAGGGTCGTCTGGTCAAGGTTATGTCCTGGTATGACAACGAGTGGGGCTTCTCCAACCGCATGCTGGACAGCACCGTTGCACTGATGAACGCCAAGTAAGCTCCCAGAGAAGCCCGGTTTATCCGGGCTTTTCTGTATGTGAAGATCTAAGGTGCTTCTGAACCCTGCCCTTGGGGAATGGTTCAGAAGCACCTTAGCAGCAGTTCCGTCTGACACAGCCAGACCCGACAACAAGAGATCAGAGATACCATGAGACGTACCAAAATCGTCACAACACTGGGCCCTGCCACCGACCGCAACGGTGTGCTTGAAAAGTTGATTCTGGCGGGCGCCAATGTCGTTCGTCTGAACTTTTCACACGGCAGCCCGGAAGATCACAAGCGCCGTGCCGATGAAGTTCACGCCATTGCGAAAAAGCACGGTCTGCATGTGGGTATTCTCGGAGACCTGCAAGGCCCGAAAATTCGAATTGCTCGCTTCAAGGACACCAAAATCCAACTGGAAGACGGTCAGTCGTTCATCCTGGATGTCGATTTCGATAAAAGCGCCGGTGACTCTACCCGGGTTGGCATCGACTACCCGGCACTGGCCGCTGACAGCAAACCCGGCGATATTTACCTGCTCGACGACGGCCGGGTCAAAGTTCAGGTTGAAAAGGTGGAAGGCAATGCCGTTCACACCATCGTGACCCAGGGCGGCCCACTGTCGAACAACAAGGGCATCAACAAGTTGGGCGGCGGATTGTCGGCCAAAGCCCTGACCGAAAAAGACAAGGCGGACATCAAGACCGCCGCGGCCATCGGCGTTGATTACATCGCCGTTTCCTTCCCGCGCAACGCCGAAGACATGAACGAAGCGCGCCAGTTGCTGGCCGAAGCCGGTTCAACCGCCGAGATCGTGGCGAAACTGGAGCGCGCCGAAGCGGTGCTGGACCACGACAACCTCGACCGCATCATTCTCGCGTCCGATGTCGTCATGGTTGCGCGTGGCGATCTGGGCGTGGAAATTGGCGACCCGGCGTTGATCAGCGTTCAGAAGCACATCATCAAGCGCGCCCGCACACTGGACCGGGTTGTGATTACCGCCACCCAGATGATGGAATCGATGATCGACAATCCGTTCCCGACGCGGGCGGAAGTGTTCGACGTCGCGAACGCGGTGCTCGACGGTACCGATGCTGTTATGTGTTCCGCCGAAACCGCCGCCGGGGACTACCCGGTCGAGACCGTCAAGGCGATGCACGATGTCTGCCTCGGCGCTGAAAAACACCCGCTGACGACTCAGTCACGCCACCGGGTGAACACGGAATTCCACCGGGTCGACGAAGCCATCGCCATGTCGGTGATGTACACCGCCAACCACCTCAAAGGCGTTAAGGCGATTGTCTGCATGACCGAATCGGGTTCGACGCCGCGCTGGATGTCGCGCATCAGCTCTGGCATGCCAATCTATGCCATGACCCGCCAGGAACTTACTCAGCGCAAATGCGCCCTGTACCGGGGTGTACAGGCCATAGCGTTCGATGTGTCGGCCGGGCCGATTGAACAGGTGAACAAGCGGGCGGTTGATGAACTGAAGCAGCGTGGCATTGTCAAGGACGGCGATCTGGTATTGCTCAGCTACGGCGATCACCAGGGTGTGCATGGTGGCACCAATACGCTTAAGATTGTCAGCGTCGGGAATATCCTGTAAAAAGGGCGGCCATTATCACTATGATAGTCTAAACCGACAATTCAAAACGGCAGCCCTCTGGCTGCCGTTTGTTGTTTCAGGGTTAGCAAAAAGCGAAATTTCGCCAGAATACGAAATCACGCTGGCACGGCCACAGACTGAAACATAGTAGTCTAGAGTTACACCAACATTTTAAAACGGACGGGTGCTTATCACACCGGTTCGCAACTTGTGAATCTACTCTGATGATTCAACCCATAGGGGAAGAGGTCTGAACTTTATGGAACATGATATTGATCCGATTGAAACGCAGGAATGGCTCGATGCCCTGGCATCGGTTATGCGTGAAGAAGGCAACGACCGCGCACAGTTTCTGCTCAAGCGTTTGTCCGACAACATCACCAAGGGCGGTCCGGATGTACCCTTTGCGCTGAACACACCGTTCCGTAACACCATCACGCTGGAAGATGAGCCCAAGTACCCCGGTGACAACGACATGGAGCGGAAGATCCGCGCCATGATTCGCTGGAACGCGGTGGCCATGGTCGTTCGTGCCAACAAGAGTGGTGATGAACTGGGCGGGCATATTTCCAGCTTCCAATCCTCCGCCACCCTGTACGACATGGGTTTCAACCATTTCTGGCGCGCGCCAACCGACACCCACCCGGGTGACATGATCTATTTCCAGGGCCACATTTCGCCCGGCATTTACGCTCGTTCATTCGTGGAAGGCCGGCTGTCGGAAGAGCAGCTCGACAACTTCCGTCGCGAAGTCGACGGTAAGGGTATCTCTTCCTATCCGCACCCCTGGCTGATGCCCGATTACTGGCAATTTCCGACCGTTTCCATGGGTCTGGGCCCGATTCAGGCGATTTACCAGGCGCACGTGATGCGTTACCTGGAAAACCGTGGTGAGATCGAAAAAGGCGGCAAGGTCTGGGCATTCCTGGGCGACGGTGAAACCGACGAGCCGGAATCCCTGGGTGCCATTTCCCTGGCCGGCCGCGAACACCTCGACAACCTGAACTTTATTGTTAACTGCAACCTGCAGCGTCTCGATGGCCCGGTTCGCGGTAACGGCAAGATCATCCAGGAACTGGAAGGCATGTTCCGCGGTGCTGGCTGGAACGTGATCAAGGTGGTCTGGGGACGTCAGTGGGACAAGCTGTTCGCCAAAGACAGCAAGGGCCTGTTGCAGAAGCGCATGGACGAAGTCGTCGATGGCGAACTCCAGGCGTTCAAATCGCACGGTGGTGCCTATACCCGCGAACATTTCTTCGGCAAATACCCGGAACTGGCCGAGATGGTCAAGGATATGAGCGACGAAGACATCTACCGCATGAACCGCGGTGGTCACGACCCATACAAGGTTTACGCGGCCTTTGACCGCGCTGTGAACGACAACAACGGCCAGCCGACTGTTATTCTGGCGCACACCGTCAAGGGTTACGGCATCGAAGCCGGTGAAGGCAAGAATGCCACGCACTCGCTGAAAAAGCTGAGCGTTGACGATCTGAAAACCTTCCGCGACCGTTGTGGCGTGCCGATTTCCGATGAAGATCTGGAGGCGGGCAAAATTCCGTTCTACCGTCCGGACGAGAACAGCCCGGAAATGCAGTACATCCGCAAGCACCGCAACGACCTGGGCGGCTACATTCCGATGCGTCGCCAGACGGCCAAAGAGCAATTGAAGGTGCCGTCGCTGGAATCCTTCGAGGCGCTGACCAAAGACAG